>JADGDI010000003.1:56907-76770 GCA_016744975.1 Hyphomicrobiales bacterium
GCAGAGGCTATAATAAATCCATTTTGGGGGTTGGATCAACAAATAAACACCTCTGGGTATATTGAACTATCAGATAAGGTTTTGAGCATCATCGCCCCAAAAGTTGAAGGGCAAAAATATCAATATGCACTTGATTATAAGCATGAGAATTCACAACATTTGTTAGATGTGAGTTTTGATCGTCTGTCGATTGATAATACTAGCATTAAGAAATTTCAATCTCATTCAACAAGTTTATTACAAAACAACCTTTTAGAGAGAGGTCATGAGCGCTTAAATAAGGCATATTATTTTTTACCGCTTAATTTTTTAGAAGAAATTGGCAATGTTAAACTTAACATTCACAGCAAGCAAAGCCTTTATGGAATTCGTGATTTAGGGGTTCTGGATGCAGCCATTAATTTTAATAAAAATCATGTGCGCTTAAATGATTTAACAATCGTTGGTGAGAATTTAAATCTGCATATGACGGGCATTATTCCCAACCGTTTTAACACCCAAAAAATTGTTGGAAGTGGCGATGAACAACCGATGTTAAGTTTTTCGATCATTGATAGTGAGTTTAATATTCTACCTCAAATGGCGCATCATTTTGTTTTTGAAAATAATTTATTGGCCAGACAAATATTACCCAATAAAGGACCACTTAAAATTAATGGACAACTAATAAATGAGAATTTTAGTGATGACTTTAGGCTGAATGTGGCTGGTAAATTAGCAGAGAGCGATATTAGTATCAACGCGGATATAAACTTGACAGAAAGTGGTTTTGTTCAGCAAAATTTACAGCTTCAACTGAGTGATTTTAACGCGTCAAATTTGCTTAATAATTTCGGACTAACTCAATTGATTGATAGCAACGGCATCGGTCAAAGTGATATTATGGACGGCATTATAAAATTAACAATAAACCAAAACCCAGATAAAAGCCTAATGCAGGATGTTAAATTAATCGTATCAGCCTTTGATCAGGAAATTGAACTAACTGCTCAAAAAATGCAAAGTGCTGCCACTAACCTATCAGGTGATTTGAAGTTTAACATTAATGATATTGGCATGGTTTTTAGAGAATTAAACCTATCAAATGGGCAGTTTAATCAACTTGCAGGTTTGGCAAAATATGACGGCAAAGTTAGTGTGGTGGAAGATCATGTTCAGCTGGTTAGTGATGACGTTCAGTTTTTAAACACGCAATTTACTAATGTCCTAATTGATATTGCGGATGCAACTCATATAAAATTCAATGGCACAACAAATCAATTGAAATTGCAAAAATTACTGAACCTCTTGGCAAGTGAAGGGCAAGAAAATTTAAACGATATTGCACCTATGTTTGATGGTAAAACCAACTCTGTTCTAAATGTTGCAACTAAGATATTTAACAATGACAGCTCCAATATTAACGGATATCATCTTAATATAATTAAAAATATTAATTTAGGCGGTGAACTGAAAGTTGCAAAATTATACCTAACCAAGTCGATATATTTGGAAGATGCAAGCATTAAAATTGACAATATCTTAGGCGAAGAAAATTTAAAGCTACAGTTTAATGGACAGTTTCTAAATCGGCCAATTAGTGGCGTGTTTCATTTGAAATCAGTGGATGATCAACTGAAATTAGATTTTGATATGCAGGCATTCTCCTTGGATATTGGCGATCTTGCTGTGTTGCTCAATGTTAAACATCCACACATAATAGGCCAAGCTGATATTAATTTTGAGGCAACTGGAGAAGGCTTTAGCATGGGAGGGCTTATGTCAAACCTTTCGGGTTTTATTGACATTGACATGAAACAGCTAGGGGTTGCAAATATTGACAGCATTGGGTTTAATAAAGCTTTAGATCAAGCTTTTAACGAGCGTCAAATTGATATGGCTTTTAAGAATTTAATTAACCCTGATAACTCTGTTCAAACAGGTAATAATAGCAAGATTTTGCCTGAAAAATTAACGGTCTTAATCCGTAATGGATTAGGTAATATTGCGCAACCCATTCAGTTTTTGAAACCAGGCTCTAGAGTTCATAATGGCATGTTTGTTGCACAAATTGACTTTACCAATGATGTGATTAAAGCATCACTACAATTCCCATTGGCCGATGATGAAACTTATCCAAATATGTTTGTTGAATTTTCAAATAATGACACAAACACGCAAGAAACATTAAATGTTGAGGATTTGCAGGCCTATTATAAGGTAAAATTATTAGAGAAGAATGTTAATAAATTAGAGGCTTTGCAAAAAGAGATTAAACGCAAAAATGATGCAGAAATCGCGCGCTATAATCAAGAGAAATCTGAAGCAGCAGCATTCAAAGTTGAGATTAAGGACAGAGTTATGACGGCTATTGCAGCACGTAAATTACGTGAGATCGCTGCTGCTAAACCACCTGCACCATTGCCAATGCCTTATTTATTTATCTTAGGCACAGATGGCTTGGCGCAAAATAATCCATTGGGTGTCGGTTTTAGTGCGGCATTAAAAAACAATAGTATTTCCCCAACGGGATTTAACATTAAACCAGTTATTATTGAGCAACTGCCTGGTTCAAAAAATGACAATGTCCCAGCTTCAAACGCAGCTGTAACGTCTGAACCAGAGTTGAAGCTCGATACGCAAGATGACACGGACGAAGGGTTGATTACCGATGAAGATTTTTTATCATTGGATGCGCTTATTAATGACAGTGGCATTAACGCGCAAAGTTTTGATGAAAAAATGCAGCAAAGCATAGATGGTTTGGGTGAAACCCCAAACCCGACTAATTAAGATTTTTAGCTAAATCTTGGTAATATTGCAAGATATACACCCGCACTGCGGATGATAGGTTTTGATCAATGCGCCTATTGTCAATATTGGTGATAATTTGCGCAAGGCTTTTGTCTTTATGGGTTGCAATTATTTTTAGCGCTTGCCAAAATTCAGCTTCTAAAGTGATGCTGGTTTGATGGCCTGATATGTTGAAACTGTGCTTTTGTGGTTTTGACATTTTTTCACATTATGCCGATTATAATTTAAGGGGCTTTTAACTTAAAAGGCGGAGCAAACCCCGCCTCTTAATAAACCTATTATTTAGGTGCAATCATATCCTCTGGCCTAACTGCTGCGTCATATTCTGCATCAGTTACATAGCCACCACCGACGGCTTCGTCACGCAATGTTGTGCCGTTTTTATGTGCTGTTTTGGCAATTTTGGTGGCGTTGTCATAGCCGATAGCTGGTGCTAAAGCAGTAACCAGCATAAGCGAGCGTGACATTAAGTCGGCAATCTGTTGCTCATTAGCTACAATGCCATCAATGCAATTATCGGTAAAACTAACCGAAGCATCGGCGATTAACCGAATAGATTGTAGCAGATTATAAGCCATGACAGGCTTAAATACATTCAGCTCCATATGGCCTTGTAAGCCGCCAATTGTAATGGTCGTGTGGTTGCCCATCACTTGTGCGCAAACCATGGTCATGGCTTCGCATTGTGTTGGGTTTACTTTGCCAGGCATGATGGATGAACCTGGCTCATTTTCGGGCAATGAAAGCTCGCCTAAACCAGAGCGTGGGCCAGAACCAAGCAAGCGTATGTCATTGGCAATTTTAGTTAAACTAACCGCAATGGTGTTTAATACACCAGACATTTCAACAAATGCGTCATGGGCTGCCAATGCTTCAAATTTATTTTCGGCAGTAACAAAGGGTAGCTTGGTGATATCAGCAACAATTTTAGCAAATGTAACGGCAAACTCAGGCTTGGCGTTAAGGCCAGTGCCAACTGCAGTACCGCCTTGAGCTAGTGGGTATAACCTTGGCATGGCAGCTTTTACGCGGCTAATCGCATATTCCATTTGCTTGGCATAGCCAGAAAATTCTTGACCAAGGGTTAGCGGCGTTGCGTCTTGTAAATGGGTACGACCAATTTTAATAATCGCTGTCCATTGCTTGGCTTTTTTATCAAGGGCCGCATGAATATGCTCAAGCGCTGGTAATAGCTGATGGTGGACTTGCTCAACCGCTGCAATATGCATGGCAGTTGGAAATGTGTCATTTGAACTTTGTGAACGGTTGCAATGGTCATTCGGGTGAACTGGCGTTTTACTACCCATGACACCGCCCATTATTTCAATTGCACGGTTGGAGATCACTTCATTTGAGTTCATGTTACTTTGTGTGCCAGAGCCTGTTTGCCATACAACCAAAGGAAAATGATCATTTAACTTGCCGTCTATCACTTCTTCAGCGGCAGATACAATGGCATCGCAAATGTCCTGTTCGAGGTTGTCAAGCGCGACATTGCTTAATGCCGCGGCTTTTTTAACAATGCCCAGCCCGCGAATAAGTGGTAGCGGCATGGTTTCGCCGCCAATTTTAAAATTGATCAGAGAGCGAGCGGTCTGCGCGCCATAATATTTTTCATTGGGTACTTCTAAAGGGCCAAAGCTATCGGTTTCTGTCCGCATATTGGTCATGTTTTTATCTTTCTCTAAAGCGGGTTAATCCGTTTTCTTTCTAAATGCATCAAGGCTAACAACTTGTGCGCCTTGATCTTCTGCATCACTGGGGCTAGCCACATCGCCAGCATCTGATTTATCTTCAGCTTTTGCATCAACATCCGCTTCAGCTTCAGCTTTTTCCAAAGTTTCAATAGCTGCGATAATTTCTTCTGGTATTTCGAACTGAACACCAAATTGAACATGCGGGTCAAAAAAACCAGTGAGTGACATAAGTGGGATTTCTAACTTTTCAGGCACATTATTAAAGCTTAATTCGATACGTAAAATATCATCGGTCACTTCTAAACCCCAAAATTGGTGCTGAATTACGATGGTCATTTCTTCAGGATATTGCTCATAAATTGCCTCAGAAATAGAAACACCAGGGAAGTTAGTATCAAATGAAACGTAAAAATGATGTTCGCCCGGTAGGCCATGTTCAACGACATGCTCTAACGCACGCTTTACAACGTTACGCATGGCGTCTTGGGTCAATTGCTCGTAATTCATTAAATCAATGGTCATAAAATCCTCGAATTATAATATCGATGTTACACCAATTAACCACAAAATAGGTGGGTTGGTAAATAGAATTCGGATGGTTGTAACCAATTAATTGCAATAATTTTACGCAAATATATCAATATTAGAGAGTTATTTTTATTGGGGCTGAGTTTTTGTTGGAAACGGCCTTGATAAAATCAGTTTTTATAATGAATGATATTGTGAAATTCAGCAATATTTTCAGTTATGTTTCTGTAACCATGCTCAACATTTGCTTTAAAACGCACTGCATCGCCCATTTTATACTTTGTCCAAACACCATTTAAAAATAGTTCAATTTCTCCTTTAATGACAACAATATCTTCCACAACGCCAGCATCATGAGGAATAGAGATATGGCTTTCATTTGGCTTTAGCGACATATGGTACATTTCAGTGCCAAACTCGCCATCATAAGGGAATAATATTTTAAACCCAATGCTATTTTCGAAATGCATCGGTCGCTCTGGCGCTGTTCTAGAATATTCAACAGGCGCGTGACTGTCATCAATTAATACCGAAAGAGGCAGGTGAAGCCCTTTGGCTATTTTCCATAATGTTGCAATGGTTGGGCTGGATTCGCTGCGTTCAATTTGGCCTAACATGGCTTTGCTTACTCCGGTTTGTTTGGCAGCTTTGCTTAGACTCCAACCAAGTTTTCCACGGGCATTCTTTAGATTTTTGGCGATTTGGGGTTGTTTCATTTGATTTCTTTAAAAAACACCTTGTGCGTTATAACGTACGATGATAGAGGTAAGCTTGTGCGTTATAACATACAATATTTTAAAGGGTAAGTCTATGTTTGGGTATAAATTATCACATATAACCGTTGGCTTTATTGTGGTTCTAATTGGTTATACGGCAAGCGCCGCTATAATTTTTCAAGCAGCAGAGGCGGTAGGTGCCACTCAAGCGCAGCTAAATAGCTGGATGTTAGTTCTAGGGCTTGGCATGGGCTTTACTGGTCTTATTCTGTCATTATATTATAAAACTCCAATTTTAACCGCGTGGTCAACACCAGGTGCGGCTTTGCTGGTTACTAGTTTGGTTGGTGTGTCTATGGAGCAGGCAATCGGCGCTTTCATATTTTGTGCAATATTATTAACGTTAACTGGCATATCAGGCTTATTTGAAAAAATATGCGCATTGGTACCAATGCCGATAGCCAATGCCATGCTAGCTGGTGTGCTTTTTCAGTTTGGCCGCGCGGCATTTGAAGCCTTGGAGCAAGAGGCTTTTCTGGTTGGGGCAATGATTTCTACCTATCTGTTTGGGCGGGTGTTTTTAGGGCGCTATACAATTCCCTGTGTTTTGCTAGTAGGGGCGCTCATCTGTGCCAGCTTAGGCCTTTTTAATTTGCAACCCATCAATTTTGAACTTGCCAAACCCACCTTTGTGATGCCTGAATTTAAAATTTCAGTCTTATTAGGGGTTGGATTGCCGCTTTATATTGTTACGATGACATCGCAAAATATGCCTGGGGTAGCAACCATTCGAGCGGCAGGCTATCATGCGCCAGTTTCAGCGAGTGTTACGGTCACTGGTTTGTTTAGTCTATTCTTGGCGCCATTTGGCGGTTTTGCATTCAACCTTTCGGCAATTACAGCAGCCATTTGTTTAAGTAAAGATGCTGATGAAAATAAAGCCACGCGCTACAAAGCTGCAATTGTTGCAAGTCTGTTTTATTGTATTGTTGGTCTAATGGGCACAGCAGTGGTAAGCCTATTTTTAATCGCCCCAAAAGCGTTGGTGGTGGCCATTGCTGGCATTGCATTACTGGGTACTATTGGTAATAGTCTGGTGGGGGCTTTGTCTAATGAAAAACATCGAGAAGCTGCCCTGATTACCTTTTTGGTAACCGTGTCGGGCATTAGCTTTTATGGCGTCGGCGCTGCATTTTGGGGGCTAGTGATCGGAATGTTAGCCAATATGGTTTTAGTTCACTTTAAAAATTAGAATAGTGAAGTCCCAAATTATGCTACAAATTGCATTGGCATATGATTAACGCTGGTATCTTTGGCACCAAAACCAGCAACCACCAATAGCCCGTGAATCTGCCCACGTAAATGGGACTGTCGGTTAAACATCTCAATCGCCAATTGTGAGTTTGGCTTGGTTAATTCAACCCCAAGACTTTGCGAATGCCATGTCAATTCACCATCAAACCAGGCATCATTAACCCCGCGTGCCCAATTTAAAATAATCGTATCAAACTTCTTTCGATTGATAACAAAGTCCTGCCAATTTTCAAGGCTATCAATAGAATTTTGCAAATCAGATATAGTGGATGAGTCATCGTCGAATCGGTTTAACCAAAGGTGATCGCCCGCTAAGATATTAATGAAGCAATCGTGAATGGAGCCAAAGCTAACACCAAAATCATCACGGCGCTCTTCGTTAGTTAATTTGCTAGAAGCGCTCAGTATGGCGTCATTTTGCCAAATATTATATTGCGCCATTAAAATTACATATTTAGAATTCGCCATTATTTTTTACCCTAGATTACAATAAGCGTCTATCTTGCTGGAAGAATATTAACAAATTCGAACAATTTAACTAAAGTGTTAGACGTGGGGATGCAATAATAGGGTGATTTAGATGAATGAGTGAAAGATGCAGACTAAAGAAGTAGAATAATTTTTAACATATTTTGTAAGGTTCAACTTTTATTAACCTTATCAAGAAGATACGGGAAAATAAGCAAAAATACTATTTACAGAATATTTAAAATTTCAACCTGAAATTATTTGGTTTAATATATCAACCACCTTGTCGGATGATTGCTGCATATTTCTAAATGCCGCATGGGATGCCTCTCTATTGCCTAGAGAGAATTCTTTTGCAGCGAGTTTACCATATTTATGAACCTCTGAATGAGGAAGCTCGAGCTTCTCAAAGGCGGGATGCTGTGTTATTGGATCGGTGGACAAGCCGTCAACCCATTTGCCTAAACGGCATGAATGATGGTCAGATAAAGCTTCTTCTTTTAATGTGTTTAGGCCAACTAACATTGCAGCCACATTTTTCTTCCATAAAAA
Organism: Hyphomicrobiales bacterium; assembly: GCA_016744975.1. Classification (GTDB taxonomy): domain Bacteria; phylum Pseudomonadota; class Alphaproteobacteria; order Rhizobiales; family OSC116; genus OCS116. The sequence goes on from JADGDI010000003.1 coordinate 64,976, forward strand.
ATGATCTGATTTTGCTCTATTTAATACATAGTTTTTGATATTTCGACCATCAAGTGCATCAAACATTTCTTCGACAACTTTTTCTGAGCCGCCAACTGATTCTATTGCTTCATTGGCTTGTTCTGCTGCCTGAGTCGCGTTATTGGCAATTTTTGAAACACCTTGTGCAAGCTCGTTTGTTGCCTGACTTTGCTCTGCAAGCAGGTTTGCTATATTTGCCATGCCGCCTGCAGTTTCATTTACAATATCTTGAATTGAAGATATGTTATTTTCAGTTTCTTGGGTCAACTCTTGCGTATTTTTAACCGAGGAATTGGCCGCATCAAATGAGCTTAGTAATTCTTGTACATCATTATTAAGCTCTGAAATTCTGGAATTAATGCCTTCTGTTGCTTTTTGAGTAGCGCGGGATAATGCCTTCACTTCTGAGGCCACAACCGCAAAACCTTTGCCGGCATCGCCAGCTCGTGCCGCTTCTATGGTCGCATTTAATGCTAGTAGATTAGTTTGGGCTGCTATTTCATCAATAATATTAACAAAGCTATCAATTTGAGAAACTGCGGAAACCACGGCTTTGGTTTGGTCTTCCATTTTATTCATAGTGCTAGAAATAACCAATGCAGACTCATTGGTATTTCGCACACAGGACATGCCTTCATCCATTAATTGGTTGGCATTTTGCATTTTATCAGATGATGATTGAGCGGTTTGAGAGATTTGGCCGATTGAAGCATCTAATTGCTCAATGGCTGCTGCCATGCTGTTGGAGTTTGATTCAATTTCTCTAATATCACCGGTAATAAGCGCGACTGCTGCCATTGAGTTGCTTGCATTAATTGAAAGTTCAATGGCTCGATTAAGTTCACTTTCATTGCGTTCACTAATTGAATTTGCAAGTGTTAATATAGATTGTTCAATTTCAGTAGGAATATTTGATAAATCAAGCTCATGGCCTTGGTGAATTGCACTTAAGGCATCCACTAACTCTTTAGAATAATCAAATGGAAGCGCATTAGCAGCGTTTGAAATGTCAATAACATTATCGGATATGTCTTTTTTTTTAAATAATTTCATAAGTCCCACTTTCGTTTTTCATTAAATATAAAGATGGTTAATAAATTATTGAAAATATCATAAACAGAATGTTTTTTTTGAGTTGCGACAAAGGTATATATAAACAACTGATTGAGACCGCCTTTTAGGACGTAGCAAGTGATATTGCGCATTCGCACAATTTCTACCAACATCACGAACCTACATTTTAATTTTATAAAAAGGTAGGGCGTTCTGTTGCCAGGTGCCCAAAGCCCCGCCGACCGGTTGAAGGGTCGGAGTTAGTTCGAGAACGGTCGAGCGTGCATTAAGCAGCTAAACGTACGTCCTCTACATAATTGTCATTTGCAATTATAATAGTAGACCGATATCGGTGGTACATCACCGAGTGAAAATCAAGTTTTTACGCCCTCGTCGATCCTATTTCGCCCCCATAAATGAAAATGGTGGAGGCGCCGGGTACCGCCCCCGGGTCCGAATGGTTTATTCTACAGGCAATTTATCACCATAGTCAGGTCAAGCCTAACAAAACTTATATAGCATTTAAATGTGACAATTTAAAGAGGTGATGTTATTAATCTACAAAAATATTAATTCCAAACTGATTCTGGAAAAATTATGCAACAATATCTTGAACTTTTGCGCTTGGTTAACGAAACTGGCATGGTTAAAACCGACCGCACTGGTACAGGCACAAAAAGCATATTCGGCCATCAAATGCGGTTCGATCTTAGTAAAGGTTTCCCAGTAACCACCACTAAAAAACTATATTTGCGCGCTATCATTCATGAGCTGTTATGGTTTATAACAGGCGATACCAATGTTAAATATTTGCAAGATCATAAGGTGAGTATTTGGGATGAATGGTCTGATGAACAGGGTAATCTCGGCCCAGTTTACGGCTACCAATGGCGCAACTGGCCAGATGGCAATGGCGGCACAATTGACCAAATCTCAAAACTTGTCGACAGCCTAAGCACTAACCCTGATAGTCGCCGACATATCGTTACAGCATGGAATCCTGCTGATGTTGATCAGATGGCACTTCCGCCCTGTCATTGCCTGTTTCAGTTTTATGTAGCAGATGGTAAATTATCCTGCCAACTTTACCAACGCAGCGCTGATGTTTTTCTGGGCGTGCCATTTAACATTGCATCATATGCACTGTTTACGATGATGTTGGCGCAAGTATGTAATCTTGAAGTTGGTGATTTTGTCCATAGTTTTGGTGACGCGCATTTATATCTGAACCATTTGGAACAGGCGAAGCTGCAATTATCACGAAAACCTAAAAAACTACCCAGCATGCATCTTAACCCAAATGTAAAAAACATATTTGATTTTAAATTTGAAGATTTTACATTGGTTGATTATGAAGCAGAACCCAGCATTAAAGCCCCAATTTCAGTTTAGGATTTATCATGAAAATATCAATGATTGTCGCTGCTGCAAAAAATAATGTGATCGGGCTAAATAATAAAATGCCATGGCATATCAGTGGTGATCTTAAATATTTTAAAGCCCAAACCCTTGGTAAACCCATTGTCATGGGGCGCAATACATTTGAGAGCATGGGCAAACCATTGCCTGGTCGAACCAGTATAGTCATCACCCGTAATCAAAGTTACCAAGTGCCAGAAGGTGTTATAACTGCTAGGAGTCTGGATGAAGCAATAAAAATTGCGAAACCAATTGCTCAAAAAGATGGCGTGAACGAAATTATGATTATCGGCGGCGCACAAATATACGATATAGCCTTACCAATCTCCGACCGCCTTTATATTACAGAAATTGATGCCAGCCCAAAAGGTGATGCATATTTCCCCAAATTTAATAAGTCTGAATGGCAAGAAACCAGCCGAGAAATGGTTGAGAGCAACACAAATGATGAAAGTGATTATGCTTTTGTGGTTTGGGAAAAATGTTGAGTTAAAACAACCGTAAAGCACTTGAAATTTTAGAACTATATGGCGCTTTTGAGCTTATCAGAAATCTTTCGTGCCAATTGTCTGTAATGACTGGCCTCACTGCTGTCAGGTGCAAGCTGCACAATTGGCTCCCCCATGTCGGCTTGGCGGCCGATCACTGGTATCAGTGGGATCTCAGCCAGCAAGTCAACCTTAATTTTTTCAGCGATCATTTTAGCCCCACCTTTGCCAAATACATAGTTTCTAACCCCATCTTCACTTTCAAAATAAGCCATATTCTCAATGATGCCTAGTATAGGTACATGAACAGTGTTAAACATCTGTATGCCGCGCCTAACATCATCTAGCGCTAAAATCTGGGGTGTAGACACAATAATCGCGCCTGCAATATTAAACTTCTGTGCCAAAGTTAGTTGAATATCGCCCGTGCCAGGCGGTAAATCAATCACCATATAATCAAGCTCGCCCCAGGCTACATCATTCATCATTTGCATTAATGCACCCTGAATCATCGGGCCACGCCAAATCATGGCTTTGTTGGTATCGGCTAAAAACCCGATCGACATTAATTTTATGCCATATTTTTCAAGCGGCTCCATTTGCTTGTTATTATTGAGTTCAGGTTTTTGATGAATGCCAAACATGGTCGGTAAACTAGGGCCGTAAATATCTGCATCAAGCAGCGCAACCTTATGTCCGTCAGTGGCTAACGATGCTGCCAAATTCGCTGCAACGGTGGATTTGCCAACCCCGCCTTTGCCAGACGCTACTAATATAATGTGTTTCACCTGTTCTAGATTGTCACTTTTAACTGCTCCTAAATCACCAAATGGCTTATGCCCAGCATTTTTACTGGTCGCATCATGTTGTGCAGTGGTTTTTATGCCAGCCTTAGCAAAGCTATTGGCGGGCATGTTATTGAGTAATGAATGTTTTCGCCCGCTTAAATCAAGTGGCTTCATAAATTGAATATCATTAACTCCAGTTTTTTCTTTCAGCAAAGCCTTAATTTTTTTACTCAATATTGCATCTTGTTGGCCGTTATCTTTTTTTGTATCAAACATCAACCCAATTTGTGGTGTATTGTCAATCATCCGCGAGAGCGGAGCGGTAATAAAGCCAGCTTCAACAATATTTTGCGTGCTATCAGCAGCATATGGATTAACAATGCTACTAAGAATATCCAATATTTCTGCGCGGTTTGGTAATCTATTGTTTTGATTTTGAGCCGTCATTAGGGTGTTCCACCGATTTATTTGTAATTTAACCTTGATATAGAGCATGCAATGATTATTTAATATATGACAAATTGTCCAGTTCTAGTTTTTTTGCAAGAAATTGAGTAATAGGCTTGCTCTTCATCAACGCCTTGCTTATAAGTTTTAAACATAAACTAGTTTATAGATATTAAGAGCAGTATACGCTCAGTTGAAAGGAATTTTATGCCTTGGGATAATGACGGTAAAGACCCGTGGGGTAACAGCAAAGGGTCGAAAGATAGCGGCAGTAAAAATGAGGGGCCAAAAAACCAAGGGCCTTGGGGGCAACCTCCAAAAGGTGGTGGTGGTCAAACACCGCCAGAACTTGATGAGCTGCTTCGTAAAAGCCAAGAAAAAATCAAACAAGCACTACCAGGGGGTTTTGGCCCACTAGGCTTTATGATTATTGCTGCATTATTATTCGTCGGCTGGTTGGCCACGGGTATTTATGTTGTACAACCTGCTGAGCAAGGTGTTATATTGCGTTTTGGTAAAGCGGTTTCAACCTCGTTGCCGGGCATTAATTATCACCTACCATACCCAATTGAAACAGTGTTAACACCAAATGTACTGAGTGTGCGCGAAACCAGCATTGGTACAAATTCACGTACTGGTCAAAATGAAAGCCATATGTTAACTGGCGATGAAAATATCGTTGATGTTAACTTCACAGTTTTCTGGCGTATTAAATCAGATGGCGCAACAAATTATTTGTTTAATGTGCAACAACCATCACAAACAGTTAAAATGATTGCTGAGAGTGCCATTCGCGAAGTGGTTGGTCATTCAAACTTGCAACCTATTCTTACCCAAGCGCGTCAAAAGACCGAAGAAGATGTGTTTAAATTGATGCAGTCATCGTTAGATGTTTATAAATCTGGAGTTGAGATTACACAAGTTCAACTACAAAAAGTTGAAGCACCAGCAGAAGTGATTGAATCATTTAACGATGTGCAAGCAGCGCGTATTGATCAAGAAAGAATGATCAATGAAGCCCACGCCTATCGCAATCAAGTTTTACCGCAAGCTTTGGGTAATGCAGAACAAATTATCCAACGCGCCGAAGCTTATAAAGAGTCTGTGGTGGCTGAGGCAACGGGTCAAGCAGCACGCTTTACCAGTATTTATCAAGAATATGTAAAAGCCCCACAAGTCACACGCGACCGTATCTATCTTGAAACATTAGAGAATGTTTATGCACAGACCGATAAAGTTATCTTAGACTCAAAAGGCAATGGTGTTGTGCCATATCTACCACTTAATGAGTTGAATAAAAAAAATAAGGAGACAAAATAATGATGCGTAATCTCAGTTTTGTTTTAGCGGCAATTATCGCCGTGGTGGTTTATAGTTCGGCATATACCGTGCATCAAACCCAACAAGTGCTTATCTTTCAAGTGGGTAAATTTGACCGTGCGATTATCGAGCCTGGTCTTAATTTTAAAATTCCATTTTATGAAGAAGCTAAATTTATCGATAAACGCCTATTATCTTTGGATAGCCCAGAGCAAGAGGTGATTACTGCTAACCAAAAACGTTTGGTGGTTGATGCATTTGCCCGCTATCGGATTGTTGATCCGCTTAAATTTGTGCAAGCAGCTGGTGGTAGTATTGTTGCGGCCAATAGCCGTTTGGCAACCATTTTAAACTCTTCTGTAAGGCGAGTGATGGGCGCTGAAAGCCTAGTATCTGTGGTGCGTGATAAACGTGCATCATTAATGTTAATTATTGCAGAACAAGCCAATAAAGAAGCTTTGGACTTCGGTGTTAAAATTGTTGACGTTAAAATTCGCCGTGCTGATTTGCCTGAAGCCAACTCTGCCAGCGTATTTAGCCGTATGCAAACAGAGCGCCAACAAGAAGCTGCAGAGCATCGTGCAAAAGGTGCTCAATTGGCCAAAAAGATCCGTGCCGAGGCTGAAAAAGAAGCGACAGTTATTGTGGCTAAAGCCCGCCAACAAAGCGATATTCTTCGTGGTAATGGTGATGCCGAGAAAAATAAAATCTTTGCCGAAGCTTATGGCAAGGATCCTGAGTTTTTTAAATTTTACCGCAGCATGCAAGCTTATGAAAATGGCTTAACGGGCGATAAAACTTCTATGGTCTTATCACCAGATTCAGATTTTTTCAGCTATTTTGAAAAAAACAAACAATAGTGACTTAAAGTTTCTAAATTGAGCAAGGCTTCGGCCTTGCTTTTTTTTGTCGTTAATAGTGGCCGTAATTAAAAAAGATCAAAATAATCACATTTTCGTGACTGTTTAGCCGTATTTATGCCCAAATTGACCTTCAATAAGTTATGGTAAAATAACGGATTGACCTAATTCATTCCATATTAGATAGGAGAATGTTTAATGAGTATCACAAGCCAATTGGCATCGATGCCGTCGCAGCTTGTCGCAAAATCGGTTAAATCCGTTACAGTTGCGTCGATTATATTTATGTCGGTGTTTAATATTAATATCGCTAACGCAGCAAGCCTTGGGCCAGATACCATTGCCGATATGGTCGAAAAGAATATAGACGCGGTGGTTAATATCTCAACCTCGCGTTTTGTCGCAGGCAAAAAAATGCAAGAAATGCCAAACTTTCCTGAAGGTTCACCTTTTGAAGATTTATTCAAACAGTTTTTTAATGAAAAGCTGTTTGAGAATAATAATAAGGGCGATGACAAGCAAAAACCTCGCAAGCGTCGGGTTGGCTCTTTAGGCTCAGGTTTTGTGATTTCTAAAGATGGCTATATTGTAACCAACGCCCATGTGATTGCTGATGCAGAAGAAATTACTGTGGTGCTTAATAATGGTGATGAGTTAGAAGCTGAATTGGTTGGCTCTGATAAAAAAACCGATATTGCTTTGCTTAAAGTGAAACCAAAAAGTGACCTTACATTTGTAAAGTTTGGCGATGATAAAAAAATGCGCACGGGTCATTGGGTGGTTACCATTGGTAATCCATTTGGCGTTGGAGTTTCAGTAAGCGCGGGCATTGTATCAGCGCAAAACCGTAATATTAATTCTGGCCCTTATGATGATTTTATTCAAACCGATGCTGGCATTAATAAAGGCAATAGCGGCGGTCCATTGTTTAACTTAGATGGTGAAGTGGTTGGCGTGAACAGCGCCTTATTGTCTCCAACTGGGGTAAATATTGGCATTGGCTTTTCAATTCCTGCATCTACCGTTGTTCCAGTGATTGAGCAGCTTAAAGAATTTGGCACCACCCGCCGTGGTTGGTTGGGTATTAGCTTTATGCAAGTGAGTGACGATATTGCCGAAAGCCTTGGTATGAAAGAGGCAACAGGTGCGTTCATCAATCGGGTGTTTAAGGATAGCCCAGCCGATAAAGCAGGCCTAAAACGTCAAGATGTTATTCTTGAATTTAATGGTAAAAAAATTGATGGGCCTTTGGCATTGCCAAAGATTGTTGCCAACACTGAAATTGATAAAAAAGTGTCTGTCTTAATCATTCGTGGTGGTGAAGAGCAGGAGCTGGATGTTAAAGTTGGTTTGCTTAAAGAAGGTGAAAAACAAGCAATCACCGAAATAGAAGGTGAACAAATTAAACGCGAAGGTGCAACGATTCTAGGTCTTAAACTGCAAGAGTTAAATGAAGACATCATTGAAGAGTTTAAGCTTGATCCAGAAACCAAAGGCTTAATCATCACTGGTGTTGATGATGAAAGCATCGCCGCTGAAAAAGGCCTAAGGGTGGGTGATCGGATTTTAGAGGCTGCACAAAGCGTGGTTAGCTCTTATAAAGATCTGAAGCTTAAAATTAAGCAAATGGAAGACAAGGGGCGTAAAACAATCTTACTTTTGGTCGAAACTGCCAATGGTGATATTAGATTTGTCGCACTTCCAATCAAATAGACGATATTTAAGAGGGCAGCTTTGCTGCCCTTTTTTAAGTTAATATTATGACGGGGAACCAATATTATGACAACTTTGTTTAAACAGGCTTCAATGATTTTATTGCCACTGGCGCTTACTGGCTGTTTTGGCCTTTCAGGGGTTGAAGAAGCATCACTGGCGCTTAAAAAATGGCAACATAAACCCATTAGCGACTTTTTCTTTAAATATGGCAAAGGCGAATTTCAGGCAAAAAATAGCCAAGGCATCAAAGCTTACTTTTGGCAATCGCCGATCCGAAATGTGCAGACCGATGGTGAAACAATCACAGTAAAAGTCCCACATGAATATAAGCCAGATGCTTGGGTCGAAAAAACCATTACTCAACCAGGCACAACTTATCGGTATCAGTGTAAATTGCGGATAGAAACCAATATAAGCGGTAGTATATCATCCATTGTAAATATGGATCAATCAAGCGAGTGCGCTCGTTATTTCTCACTACCAGATAGCGAGATTAAAGCCATATTAGAGGCACGAAAAAACAGTTAAATGTAACTATTAAATGCTCCGTAACCTTTAGCTGATTTTGCCGCCCCCACATTATTAATTATTTGGTTAATGTGAGGTGAATTCAGATTTTTTATAACCCTGAATATAGAGCAGGGCAGTTAAGTCACAATGGTTGATGGCAACTGCCGCTTGAGCTGCGACCACGGGCTTTGCATGATAAGCCACCCCAAGGCCGGCACTGCCAATCATTGCCAAATCATTCGCGCCATCACCAACCGCCAAACAGTCTGCTAAATTAATATTTTGTTGTTGGCAGAACTCATTCATCGCATCAAGTTTGGATTGCTGACCTAAGATTGGCTCGCCAACCGTGCCGTCTAACTTACCATCGACAAAATTTAAAATATTGGCGCGGGTGGTATGGTAGCCGAGTAATTTTTGCACCTGATCGGTAAAATAGGTAAAGCCGCCAGAAACCAAGGCGGTATATGCATTATTAGCCTTCATGGTCTGAACCAGTGTTTTAGCACCTTTGTTAAGGCTTATTTTTTTATCAAACACAGTTTGTAACGCACTTTCGGGCAGCTCTTTAAGCAACGCCACTCGCTCACGTAACGATTGCTCAAACTCCAACTCCCCGCGCATAGAACGCTCGGTGATTTCAGAGACTTTGTCTTTAATGCCAATATAGTCGGCTAGCTCATCAATGCATTCTTGGCCAATCATCGTGCTGTCCATATCGGCGATCAATAGTCTTTTCTGCCTATTCTCTGCTGGTAAAAAAGTATGATCAATCGGTAAATTCTGTATCATCGCGGCTATGATATGTTTGGTGTCATCGCTTGGCTCAGCGCTTAACTCAATTTCCATGGCCTCATCTTGGCTAAGCCAATAGGCTGCAACAAATTCTTGCCCTAATATGGATTTTATTTTAAGAATAAGCCCATCATTAATCGCTTTTTTTTCTGGCGGTGTCATAAGGGTGATAAAATAAGTCATGAGCAATCCTTTTAAAAATATAAGCGACTATGTCGATATTTCGGCCAACAAACCGTGCCATATTATTCTTATTGCAGGCGCAACGGCAAGTGGCAAGTCTAACATCGCGATATCCCTTGCAAAAAAGTATGATGCTGTGGTGGTCAATGCTGACAGCATGCAGGTCTATAAAGAGCTGAATATTATTTCGGCTCGCCCAACGATTAAAGAAATGGCGCAGGTCGAACATCGCATGTTTGGGCATATGTCAGCAACCAAAGCTTATAGTGTTGGTCATTGGCTTGCCGAAGTAAGCACTGAAATTGTCGATATTATCAAGCGGGGCAAGGTACCAATCATTGTTGGTGGTACTGGGCTTTATTTCACCGCGTTGGTGGATGGCATTTCGCCAATACCCGCTATTGCGAGCGATATTAGGCAACATTGCCGTCAACGTGCAGCGCAAATTGGCAATCAACAATTACATGACGAACTGGCTAATGTAGATGCAAAACTGGCAGCAAAGCTAAAAGTTAATGACCAACAACGGGTTGTGCGCGGGCTTGAGGTGTTTTTATCTACTGGTAGAAGCCTGTCCGATTGGCAAGAAAATGAGCCCTTAAAAAAGTTCCTTGCGCCAGCAGAAGGCCTTAATCTGCATAAATTTATACTCCAACCCGAACGCCAATATTTATACGACCGTATTAACAAAAGGTTTGATCAAATGGTGGCTTTAGGAGGGGTTGAAGAGGTTCGAAAATTGATGGAAATGGGTTTGGATGAGGATATGACCGCGTTAAAGGCCATTGGTGTTCGGCAAATTAATCAGGCATTGCTTGGCAATGTATCATTGGGTGATGCAATCGAAAAAGCCAAGACCGATAGTCGGAGATATGCAAAAAGGCAAATGACATGGCAGAAAAGTAATTTAATTACCTATAATTCTGTAATCGAGCAACAATCAGAAAGAAAATTTGCAAATATCTTATCTAAAATAATAATTTAAACTTGACGTCAGGTTTTTTTGGCCTTAAACATCAATGAATATCTGGTATTTATCATCTTGCCAGTATTTTTTGTGTATTTTTAGGGTTATTTCCCGAAAATATCTTGTTTTTATAGGCGATAGCCGCCATTGTGGCGCTGTTATCGTGAGTGAGGGAAGTATTGGGCTATCAGTCTGATGTTAAGTAAGGGTGTAAGGTTATGGCAAGAAAAGCAACCGGTGCTGAAATTGTATTAAACGTGCTGAAAGATCAGGGCGTGGATACCTTATTTGGTTATCCTGGCGGAGCAGTCCTACCAATTTACGACGCTTTATATCAGCAAAATAGCATTTTTCATTATTTGGTGCGTCATGAGCAAGGCGCAACCCATGCGGCCGAGGGTTATGCACGTTCTACGGGCAAAGTTGGTTGTGTATTAGTGACCTCAGGGCCAGGTGCTACCAACGCAATTACTGGCATTGCCGATGCATTGCTTGACTCTATTCCTATGGTGGTTATCACAGGTCAAGTTGGCACGCCATTAATTGGTACAGATGCCTTCCAAGAAGCTGATATTGTTGGTATAACCCGCTCATGTTCCAAACATAATTATTTGGTGCGTAAGGTTGAAGACCTTGAACGGGTTATGCATGAAGCATTTTATATCGCAAGTTCAGGCCGCCCAGGCCCAGTGGTTGTTGACATTCCAAAAGATGTGCAATTTGCGGAATATGAATATATTGGTGAATTGGTTAGCAAGCATAAAACCTATAAGCCTGTTATCAATGGCTCGATGGATAAAATTGCCGAAGCGATAAAATTAATTAAAAATGCCAAAAAGCCAATTTTTTATACTGGCGGTGGGGTTATCAATAGCGGGCCTGAAGCATCAAAAGCATTGCGCGAACTAATTGCATTGACTGGCGCACCAGTAACTTCGACACTTATGGGCTTGGGTGCTTACCCAGCTTCTGGTGATAAATGGCTTGAAATGCTCGGCATGCATGGCTCGCTTGAGGCGAATATGGCAATGCATCAATGTGATGTGATGATTTGTGTTGGCGCTCGTTTTGACGACCGTATCACAGGGCGTATCGATGCATTCTCACCCAATAGTAAAAAAATCCATATCGATATTGACCCAAGCAGCATTAATAAAATCATTCAAGTCGATGTGCCAATTGTTGGCGATGTGAAGTCTGTACTTATTGATATGATCAAGCTTTGGAA
>JADGDI010000040.1 GCA_016744975.1 Hyphomicrobiales bacterium
AAGCACTGCATTCACCACGCCGCCCGCCAAAGTGCAATACATTGAACGTTTTGCATCGCCGTAAGAGCGCAACACCGCCATGCCCGAAAACCCAATTGACATAAATGGCATGGTCGGTAATATGATCCGAATATAATCTTTAGCGAGCAGTAACGTCTCAGCTTCTGCCCCCAACAAACCTAGCAACTCATCCAGCCAATAAAGCACACCAATCACGATAAAAATTGAAAAAACAAACCCCATCAACATTACCGCAGTGGCATATTCTCGCGCTGATGTCTTGTCCTTTTTGCCCAGTGAATTCGCAACCAACGTCCCTGCGGCAATAGAAAGCCCCATATTAGTACTGTTGGTAAAAAATAATACAATGCCCGCATAACCTACCGCTGCCGCCAATGCTGCATTACCAAGCATTGAGATGAATAACAGGTCAATAAAATCTACAGCAAAAATTGCCATCAAACCGATCGACGCAGTGAACGACATGATTGAAACATGACGCATTAAACTACCCTGCAAAAATTGCGGCTCATCCGCCCCTATTTTATCAGCCATATATTTTCCTATTTCGTGGGTTTTGCTTCGGGTTTTAGTTCAGGCTGCTCAGCAGCTTGCACCGCTGCAACATTAGGCGGCGTCCACCCTCGGTGGTGCTTTGAAACCAGCTTAGAGCCATCATCTTTCATAATATCATCCAATTGAGTTGAAATGCTTTTTGCAAGGCTCATTAATTCTTCATTCTCAAAATTATCGACATCTTCCTTCCACACCGCTGCAATGGCACGCGTTGCAGTTCGGTCATGATCAACAAATTTAGTCATGTTTTTCTCAATCTCATGTGGGTGCATGCCCAGGGCCTCTAAAGCATAACGCGATGCCCGAACACTCGAATCAAATAATTCTCTAACAATGTCATTCGCGCCAGCATAATATAATCTATATACTTCATTGCGGTCCACCGCTCGCGCAACAATGTGCAAATTTGGACATTCCATTCTAACATGTTTAATCAACTCAACCGCTTGCTCAGCATCATCTATCGCCACCACCAATAATTTTGCATCATGCAAACCTGCAGCATGCAACAAATCAGGCCGCGATGCATCGCCATAAAACACCTGAACGCCAAATTTACGCATGCCTTCAATTAAGTCAGCATGTTGGTCAATCACCACAGTTTTATAGCCAGAGCTTAATAATACGCGGTTTACAATCTGCCCAAAACGCCCATGACCTGCAATAATAATAGTCCCTTGTTCCGTAATTTCATCATCTTCTCTAGTCTGATTTTTATTGGCAATTGGCAGTACAATTTTATCAAACAAAATGAATAATGCAGGGGTTAATAACATAGAGAGCGCCACGACAAGCAATAACATTTGCGATAAATCAGCAGGGATTACCGCATTTTGCACCGAGAAAGCCAGTAAAACAAAGCCAAATTCACCAGCCTGTGCCAAGCCTAAAGAAAACAACCATTTGTCAGTCAGCCTCATTTTAAACACAAAGGCAATTACCAATAAAACCAACGATTTCAGCAACATCAAACCCAATGTTAGCCCTAAGATAAGTGCAAATTCATCAAATAACAGAGCAAAGTTAATCCCAGCACCAACGGTGATAAAAAACAGACCAAGCAACAAGCCTTTAAACGGCTCAATATCGCTCTCAAGCTCATGTCTAAACTCACTATTTGCCAATACAACCCCCGCTAAAAACGTTCCCAAAGCAGGTGATAAACCCACCAATGTCATAAGGATCGCAATGCCGATCACCAACATAAGAGCCGCCGCGGTAAACACCTCACGCATTTTAGTTGCCGCAATAAATCTAAATAACGGCCGCGACAAATAATGCCCACCAACCACCACAGCAGCAACCGCAGCAATGGTCACCAAAGTTACTTGCCAACCTGCCATACCTTCGGTCAAACTATAAGTGCCATGGCCATCATCACCGCCATGAGACATGGCAGCTTGCAATTCAGGTAAAGCCAATAACGGCACCAAAGCCAACATAGCAATCACCGCAATGTCTTGAAATAATAAGACCGAGAAGCTATTTTGCCCACCATCGCCCTTCATCAAACCTTTTTCATTTAATGTTTGTAAAACAATCGCCGTGGATGATAGCGAAAACACCAACCCAATCGCCAAAGCAACGCTCCAAACCAAACCAAATACCATTGCTATCGCCATAACAGCAGCAGCAGTACCAAACACCTGAAACGAGCCTAGTCCGAGCAGCTTAGACCGCATTTTCCATAACGTTTTGGGGTCAAGCTCAAGACCAACCACAAACAACATCATCACCACGCCAAATTCAGCAAAATGTTGGATATCTTGGGTTTCTCTACCCACTAGCCCCGTCATAGGGCCAATGACAATGCCCGCAATCAGATACCCCAAAACTGAGCCAAGGCCGAACCGTTTTGCAATTGGCACGGCAATAACAGCGGCACATAAATAAATAAAAGCCTGTAATAATAAACCGATCATGATGCCACCTGCTGCTTAATCGGCAAAGCCGACTGGTTAATAAATTCACGGCTCGACATGTCAGAATAGTCAAATTGATTGTCTCGCATTGCTGTAAGCATTTGCCCATAAAGCATAGCATGTTCAGCAATTTCGTTGCCCTGCTGAGCGGCTAATGAGCCATATAAAACAAATGGTGGTAGTAAATCCATTTGGCATAATTTTATCGATTGCTCAATCGGTAATAAAAAATCTCGCAAACCATGTTCATTACCGCCACTATCGCTGTAGCGTAGTTCATCGCCAGCAGCAGTTACGGCGCAAAAGAACTTTTTACCTGCCAACTTATTGCCATCTTGACCAAATGCAAACCCATATTCAAATACCAAATCTTGCCATTCTTTTAAAATAGCTGGGGTCGAATACCAATAAATAGGGAATTGAAAAATAATAATATCATGCTCTAAAAGCCGTTGCTGTTCTGCATCCACATTAATTTTAAACCGTGGATATTCTGCATATAAATCAACAAATGTGACATTTTCTAAGGCTTTAGCCTGCGCCATCATTGCCATATTAGCTTTGGCATGATTTTGCGCAGGGTGGGCGAACAAAATTAGAATTTTACTCGCATTTTTTGGTTCGCTCATAATTTACCCTTAGTCCAATTTAAAAGTAAAATACGATAGCATTATTTATTGATAAAAATCAAATATTCTTTGGTTCTAGTCTAATTACCGCAATTGATAAACATAAAGCAGAAAAGAAGTAAGCCCACCTGCAATCAATGGCAATATGAGCGACACCCCAAGACGGATAAAAGTAATTTTCCACCCATAAAAGCCCGCTTCCAAAGGCAGTTTCATCAATGATAAAGTCGCAATTGAAGTGATATAAGTCATTAAAACAGGTAGTCCAGCGCCTGCTCTATATAATGTTGCAACCAAAGGCATGCCAACCAGCCCTGCCCCAGGGGTAACAATGCCCGCAGCCCATGCAAATAAAATACCTTTAAAACCGGCCTCGTCCGAGAGCCAGTTTTCAACAAAGCTTTTAGGCATTAACACTTCAACAAACGCCGCCATCGCCACCGCTAAAATGATAATTGGCAAAAACCCCTTAAGTTGAGTAAAGGTGGTTTTTAAAGCAAGGTTAAACGTCTCAGCGCCTTGAAACCAAGTATAAATTACCAAGCCAATCAATATAATGGCAAAAATAAGTGCAGCTATTTTCATATTCTCTGCTCTTCATTTGCTGGTACACCCGCATTTTCTTCATCCGCTAAAATCTCAACATAACCGTCATCACCATTAACTCTAATTCTCTGCCCAGTTTTTATATGCTTGGTCGCATCCACAACCCCCACCACCGCAGGCAGGCCATATTCTCGCGCAATCACACTACCATGTGTCATAAGTCCGCCAACTTCGGTCACCAAACCTGCAGCATTCACAAATAACGGCGTCCATCCTGGGTCTGTGTAAGGCGCGACCAATATTTCACCTGCATGTAATTGCTGTTGTGTTGGGTCAAGAATCACCTTGGCAATACCCACAACCTCACCAGATGAAACTGGGCTGCCAAGCATCGCACCTTTTGGAGCTTCATGATGATCATATTTTGCTTTAAGAATTTCCCCACGAGAGGTGATTAATCTTGGAGGATCAATTTTTTGAAAGCGTTTAAAGTCCTGTTTCCGCTGCTCAATTAATAGATTATCAACCTTAGCTTTTCCTGCTAAAACGTCTAATATTTCAGGTAAGTTTAAAAACCATATATCTTCTGCTTGGGTTAGTTCATTTTCCAATTCCAACTGTTTGGCAATCTCTAATAATTGCAATTTGACCGTATCCATAAATTTGATAATCATAAATTTATGATGCTCACGTAACGGAAATAATTCACCAAGCACATAAATAAACCGTCTGGCTAAGCCCTGCCTAATAAATCCAAACATCCCATGCCTAGAAGCCTTTAAAACGGCAGCCACCGCAAGTTGGTTTTTTTCTACCAATTGTTGATAATGTACCCGATGTGCGCCATATTCGCCTGATTTCAAAATACCCATTACCATTAACATCAGCGCCGTAGCATCTTCTCGCCAACGCGGGCTATAAATGTTAATTTCGCCCGTGCAGCGCATCCCATAATGCTTGATAAATTGCTCCCATGAGCTTAAAAATACTGCTCCGCCTTTATGCCCATCACATTGGGATAATTTTTCCCGCACATCTAAATTTTCATTTAAAATATGCATTCTTAAAGCATCTGAAGCGCGCGCAGCATCGGCCAAATCACCAACTTCCAAATCCATCTGCGTTGTAACATTGCCTTCAAGGCCGCGCATTAACGCATCCAAATCCTTTTTCTCTGCATAGTTTTTTACCAATTTGCCAAGCAAAAACATTGCCAACATACTAGCAGCCAAATGCGTTTTCCAAATGACCCCTTCAGTTAAAATCTGGTGCCCGTGTGAAGTAATCTGACGTAATTTTTTACTATTATCAAGCTCACCCTCTAAATCATCAATAATATGATTAAGATAGCCATCAGCATAATCACTCATTTGTTGCGGGATATTTTCATACCTATCCCAAAATAACCGCTTGATAATGGTCGACCAAAATGGAATGGCAAGTTTTATAAGCGTTGCCGTTTTAATCAATGATACCTGACTGGTCTGGGTCTTGCCAACCCAATCTATCAAGCTCTTACTCATTAACTGATCGGCTTTTGCAAGTATTTTGGGAAATATTTTTTTAAGCTTCGAATGGCTTAATATATTGCTTAAGTCCACATATATACGGCCAGCTGAGGTGAATGCATGGGTGTTTTCTATACCATTTTTCATACTAGAAAACGGTACTAAAACTTTAATGAATGAACTAGCCAAAGGTGGCATAGCGTCGGTCATCATCTGCAAATGCCCAAAGCTTAAAAATACTTTTTCTTCAGCTTCAGGCCAGTTTGTACCATTTTCTGGTATTGGAAATAATGAGGTTATAGGCCGCGATTGGGTAATATAAATCTGCCCATCAGCAATTGCCCATTCAATATCTTGCGGTGTGCCATAATGTGTTTCAATATCAGTTCCAATTCTCGCCAATGTCACCAGCTGCGCATCATCAAGCGCTTGGGTTTCTCGCTCATCTGCAAGCTCAACTTTCTCAACGCCCCCACCTTTAATCGGCATGATGGCAATTTTTTTGTCGCCTATCTTTTTTTGTATAATGCTAAAATCAAGTTTATTTACCTGATAAAGATCGGCTGAAACCAAACCCGAAACCAGCGCTTCACCAAGGCCAAAACTTGCATCTATCGAGACAATGTCCCGATGGCCTGAAATTGGGTCAGCGGTGAACATAATCCCCGACGATTTAGGTAAAATCATTTTTTGAACCACCACCGACAATGCCACATCTTTATGGTCAAACTCATGCTGCACGCGGTAAATAATCGCTCGGTCGGTAAATAATGAAATAAAACAATTTTGAATATTTTTAAGTAATTCAACTTGCCCAACCACATTTAGATATGTGTCCTGTTGGCCTGCAAACGAGGCTTCAGGCAAATCCTCTGCCGTTGCACTAGAGCGAACTGCATAAGCATGTTGAGCGCCCAATTCTTGCCATGCTTCAATGATTTGCTTGATAATTTCCTCAGGCATAACAATATTTGCCAGCAAATTTCGGATTTTTTGCCCTGCTTTTCTCACCGCCGACAAATCCGTAACATCCAAGGCGTCGAGTAATTTATAAATGTCTTTTTCTCGCGGTTTTACAAATACAGAATAGGCCTTTGTGGTAATACAAAATCCATTCGGCACGTTAAAGCCCGCTTGGCTCATCACTCCAAGGTTAGCACCCTTGCCACCAACTAGGTCAATATCACCGGCCGATATATTATTAAAATGACGAATATAATTACTCATAACTTTTCATCCTTATTACTTATGACACAAACCCCATTGCAAAAAACATTTACAATCGCTTCGGCATCCTGTTTTATGTTAAGCGGTCTATTAAAATGGCTTGGCATGGTAATCGCAAATTGTAATATTTGCCCCACCAACATTCCCACCATATCCTTTGCAGAAACCACGCTGCTAATATCACCAGCATCGATATGTTTTTTAATATATTTGGTTATCAAATCAAATGTCGTGGCACTACCACTTGAGGCATCGCGAATGGCCCGTAAATATTTACGTTCATTTACCGAGCTAAAAAATAAAATATGCATTAAATCATGATTTTCACTAACAAATTGCAGCATGGTTTCAACCATATTTTGCATACCAGTCTTAAAATCATCTCCACTTTCAAAACTTAATTCAATTGAAAATGATTTTTTTAAATCAGTGACATAAGCCAATAATAATTTTTCCTTTTCAGGAAAATGACGGTATAATGTTGCAATACCAATCTTAGCATGGTCGGCAATTTGTTGCATGGTACAATTTATAAAACCTTGCGTAGCAACCACAGCTCTTGTCGCTAAAAATATCCGAACTTGCATATCATCAAGCACATTAAATTCAATCAAACCCTGCTCAGCGAGCTGCCTAAGCAGTTGATTTTTTGAACCAATTTTACGATAAATGCTGGCACGCGAAAGTCCCGTTTTTTGACTCAATTGCTCAAGCGTAAAACCTTTACCATAGATTCTATAAAGGCTGGTTGCAGCTGGTATAACAGTTTCTAACAAAGCAAATTCCAATAAATTGACGTGAAACGATATGATTGATATACATATCTATCATATCGTTTCATCATTGTCAAATCAGCAATTCGCTTTTGTCAAATCAGCATTTCACTTTTGTCAAATCTAACTCATGTCTAAAGTCAGCATCCTGAACCAATTCAGTATTTATCCACCTTATGCGCTTTAATCATTTTTGAAAACTCCCGAAAATACTGCTTTGCAGCATATGCTCCACCCGCTTTACGCCGCTGATACTCATCTTCACGCAATAATTTCTGGTAGTTATTGTAATCCACCTCACTAAGCACACCATCAGCAATCGCCGCTTTAACCGCACAATTTGGCTCACTATCATGCCCGCAATTGTTAAACTTACACTGCTCTGCAAGGCTAATAATCTGCTCAAACACCACATCAATACCTTTAGTAGCATCCATTAATTGCAGCTCCCGCATGCCAGGCGTATCAATAATTGCAGTATCATTTTTGCAAAAAAACATTTCCCGATGGGTGGTTGTATGCTTGCCTTTTGAATCATCATAGCGAATGGCATTAACCAATTGTTCAGTTCCCGCTAACATATTAATCAATGTCGATTTCCCAACCCCTGACGAGCCAACCATAGCAATGCTATTACCTGACTTAAAATAAACATCTAGCGGATGGTAACTGGCCAAATCTTGACCGTTAACTGCATGTATATTATAAACATTCAGGTCAAATAACTGATCAAGATAATGCTCAACATTATCGGTTAAATCAGTTTTTGTTAAAACAATCACCGCCTCAATGTCAAACTCGTAGGCAGTCGCCAAATATCGCTGCAGGCGCTTAATGTTAAACTCTTCATTGGCACTGGTCACAACCCACAAATAGTCCAAATTTGCTGCAATCATTTGGTTTGCATCGTTTGACAAACGCTCAATACGGTTTTTAGGCAACAAAGGGCGACAAATCTTAAAATGCTCATAAAGTTGCTCAGCAATCACCCAGTCACCAACGGCTAAAAACTGGCTAGTCGGTTGCAAGTCATCGGGCACAATGAGCCCGCGCTCACCGCAAAGCCCAATACCCACAACACGATTTCGGTGAATGGCAGTGATCCGAAACAAAAATCGGTCATTATTAATTGAGGCGATTTCGTCGATGGTTAATTGTTGAAAAAAATAGTTACTCCAGCCCAATGGCTGTAATTGGTTTATATTCAATGTTTTGCTCCAGCAAAATTACATATGTAAAAAGTTGCTGGTCGCGTGAATATGCTTAGTCAATCAAACCAATAAGCCTGATTAAAAAAATTCCAAAATCCTGAAACTAAACCAAAATTAATTGACTCTTAAATGAGTATAGTTAGAAATGAGTATAGTTAGAAAATTGTCGCCAGCTGGTGGGAAATTACAATCATCTTAATCCTCCTCAAAATATCAATCCCGCACCAATTAGCAGAACCACTATCATTAGCATAACATAGCCATTTGATTTAGCAATGGCGCAGTTAAAGTTTAACATTAACCCCTTACAATCAATATCGTCACAACAACCGCCTCTACAACCAAAGCCAATATAGCTCCGCCCATACCGCCCTCGCGGCTGGCATAATAATAAATCACGAATGGCAAAGCAATCGCCACGGCATATAAGCTCTTCTTAAACAAAGATCCAAACATATAAACATCCATAAATCAAACTAAATTGACCATGAATATAAACAGTTACAGCTTCAATGAAACCAAAAAGCACCCTAATCCAAGCTCAACGATTAAATTTTTAGTTTTTTCAAACAAGAGACCCTCAAATCTTTAATCAAAAAACTTAATAGCCATCAAATTTATCTATACCTCTGTATAGACATCAGCATATGTGGATCAAAATAAATAAATAGTTTGTATGATTGACAGATGTTAGCTACCTTAAAGGCGCACATTGTTTAATGTTGCAAACTCACCTTGACCATTCCCCCAAAAATTATCTTACGTCAAGGTGGGTTATCCTAGCCCTTAGCCAAATACTCAACCCAACCTTCAACTGTATTTTACCTGCGCGAATTTGACCTAGTGCTAATTTTCTCAATTGGCATATATTCCAGCTAACGACTTAAGTTTCAGCTTGAATATATAGGAAAATATATGACTAATAGGCTTAACCCATCAGCAGATCGCTATGCCCCAATCCTCAAACAGGCGCAAAGTTTACGCCCGCGCCGCGCCGCAATTGTCCACCCTGTCGAAAAACATTCTTTAGGCGGAGCAATTGAAGCTGCAAAAGCCGCTTTACTAACCCCGTTACTCGTCGGCCCTAAAGCAAAAATACTAGCCGCAGCCGATAGCATTGGCGAGGACATTTCAAGCTATGAAATTTATGACGTCGCCCACAGCCATGCAGCAGCAGAAAAAGCGGTTGAACTCGTTCATCAAGGAGCCGCAAAATCCATCATGAAAGGTGCGTTACACACTGATGAATTACTAAGGCCAATTTTATCACGCGCCACAGGGTTGAGAACCGAACGTCGCTTAAGTCACACTTTTGTGGTAGATGCACCTAACTATCACAAATTTCTTTTCATAACCGATGCAGGCATTAATATATTTCCCGACTTAATGACCAAGGCCGATATTTTGCGAAACGTTATCGAATTGGCTCATGCCTTGGACATTACAACCCCAAAAGTTGCTATTTTAAGCGCAATAGAAACCGTCAACCCAAACATTCCATCCACCATAGAAGCCGCAGCATTATGCAAGATGGCCGACCGAGGCCAAATAAAAGGCGCCATCATCGATGGCCCACTAGCCTTTGACTTAGCAATTTCCAACGAAGCAGCCACTATAAAAGGCGTAAAATCCCCAGTCACAGGCGACCCAGACATTCTGTTGGTGCCCGATTTGGAAACCGGAAATATGTTATGCAAACAGCTCGAATATCTTGCTGGCGCAGAAGCCGCAGGCGTCGCAATTGGCGCAAAAGTACCAATCATTTTAACCAGTCGCGCCGACAGCGCCCATGCCAGATTATGCTCATGCGCTGTTGCCCAGTTATTTTATGCCTATAAAGAACGCGGATTAAATAATGCCTAGCTCAAAAAACCGCACAGAAACCATCATTTTGGTACTAAATGCAGGCTCATCCAGTCTAAAAGCATCATTATTCAGCAAAGCTCTAGCCAATAATGCATTAACCGAAATATTACATTTCGTGATTGCCAATATAGCCGAAAAAAACCGACCAGCTAGCCTCAAAATTAAAGGCAAAAACAATGTAAATACTGAACAAACACAGCTCAGCGCCAATTTTTCACATGCACAATCTATTGCGTTAGTCTTACAGCGTATAAAAGATTTTGGATATAAAAAGTTAGACGCCGTTGGCCATAGAATTGTACATGGCGGGAATGACTATGCCGACCCGATATTACTCAACCAAAAAAGCCTTAAAGACCTGAAAGGCCTTATAAAACTTGCTCCACAACATCAACCTTACAACCTTGAAACAATAAGCTATTTATTTAACCAACATCCAAATCTACCGCAAATAGGCTGTTTTGATACGGGCTTTCATCAGAATTTAGGCCCCTTAGCCAAAATCATGGCATTACCCAAACATATCCGTGACTTGGGCATAAGGCGCTATGGTTTTCATGGTTTGTCCTATGAGTATATAAGCCAGCGCATTGACCAAATAAAATCCGCCCCCAAATATGACAAGCTAATTATTGCCCATATGGGCAATGGGGTTAGCTTATGCGGCCTTAAAGCAGGTAAAAGCCAAACCACAAGCATGGGTTTTACCGCCCTAGATGGCCCTATAATGGGCAAACGCTCTGGCTCTATCGACCCTGGGGTTGTGTTCCACCTTCTAGAGCAAGAGAACATAACCGTTTCCCAGTTAAAACAAGTTTTTTACAATGAATCTGGCCTATTGGGCATTTCGGGCATCAGCAATGACATGGCAATATTACTGGCATCCAATGATCAAAATGCCAAACTTGCAATAGATAGTTTTTGCTTTTCCATCAACGAACAAATTGGTCGCCTAACTGCAAATTTAGGCGGGGTTGATGCCATTATTTTCACGGGCGGTATTGGAGAGAATGCCAACTTAATCAGGCAAAAAATATGTGAAAATGCTGCATGGACTGGCGCCAAAGTTGACACAACTAAAAATGCACAAACCATTGACGAGAAAGGTTATATACGCCTAAATACCGATGATAGTAAAGTTGATTTATGGGCAATTGCGACCAATGAAGAGTTAATGATTGCCCAACATGCGCTAGAAGTTGGCTTATAAAACCAACTTAATCTTTTACCAGTGTCACTATTGTTAGCATAATCGACACCCACAAACACACAAATACCACCAGATAAAATCAAACCATATTTTGGAAGTTTAAAAACGTGGTTGCGGTCCATTTTAAGCAGGAGATTATTGCTAAAAATGGACTTACCACAAAGAAATTCACCTTCAGCTTATCACAGTAAAATGATAAACCAAACACCACATCGATGGAATAACACCTTTATAATATACCTATAAGCCAATAAGTCAACTCAACCATCTAACGGATATTTTAGCAGATAAATATTGTTGTAGTATCTTAAAAGCTTAGCTTTGGTCATCTAATATTCTTCTAATCCTACTTAACTGGCTTCGTTGCGCATCGTTTAATTGATAGTCAACATCAACCCGCTCTATCAAGTGGTTATTAAGCATCACGCTTGCAGAGCCTTTTATTCCAACATGCTGATTACTGGTGCTGTCTATAAACTCTATTTCCAAATCAACATCAAATTTTCCGTCACAATTCGCCTCAATTTTATGGGTCTTGGTATTCACAAAACTACTCGATCTCTTAAAATATTCTTTAAATTGTTGATAGTTTCTTTCGCCACTAAACGAAGATGTATAAACAAAATCTGGAGAGACAATCTCAAACATATCATTATCACTAAATCCATTTAATATTTTAAAAAAATGAACAACTATTTCATAATCATTTTGCATATTCAACACTATTATTTAAGGCCATCTCACAAACCAAGAATATAGACTAAAGTATTAATCAGCAAGGTTTTATGAAATTGCTTTTGTAACATCTAAACCTAAAACCATTAAATAGCTTGACTTTATCTCATTTGTTCTTTATTTGTTCTTTATGACAAATTTATCCAAAATTCAAAACCATAACAACTTAAGCAACTTTGACCACGCAATCAATGAATCATTAGATTTACGCCTACCATTAAGTTTTAAAAAGTTAGACCAGAATTATATCGACCATGAATTTTGCAAAATAAATATGCAACTTGAGCCGTCATTCACGATGAATGACTGCACTATGACACCAACCATTGCGTATAAAGCTCAACTTCATGTGGTTTATGGTACAATGCCTAAACACCGGGACATTGTCATCGCACAAATTAATG
Organism: Hyphomicrobiales bacterium; assembly: GCA_016744975.1. Taxonomy (GTDB): domain Bacteria; phylum Pseudomonadota; class Alphaproteobacteria; order Rhizobiales; family OSC116; genus OCS116. Next base: position 12,608 of record JADGDI010000040.1, read on the forward strand.
ATAGCATATTTTGTCGGCGTATTTTTATTTCAAAGCATAAAAACTGGCTATATGGTGATAATATTGACTGCGAATTTATTGACCTTAGCAAACATGACAATGTAACGATTCTAGGCATAGTCAAGTCACACCAAACCATTCATGACAACACAGCCATGAACCCATACAAGAAAGCAGGTTAACCACACCAAAACTAAGCAGTCATAAAACAGTAAATTAAACCAATTTACCATGGCAATGTTTGTATTTTTTGCCACTATTACAAGGACAAGCTGCATTACGTGCAACCTTACCCCAAGATGCCTGTACATCATCACTAACTTGTACGCCAGCTTCAACTGAATTTACATCGCCTTCATGACTTGCAAGCGCTGCAGACATATCATATTCTTCAACATCTGTAGGTGCTTCATTCAACTCAACATGGCTTAATTGCTGGGTAACAGCTTCACGCAATTTATCCAATAGTTGTTCAAATAATGTAAATGCCTCGGTTTTATACTCGTTCAATGGGTCGCGTTGGCCGTACCCACGCAGGCCAACCCCTTGGCGTAAATGGTCCAGCATTTGCAAATGCTCGCGCCATAAACCATCCAAAGTTTGCAACAATACACTGCGCTCAACTTGGCGCATAATATCAGGTGTAATGCGCGTTGCTCGGGCAGCCATATCTTCATCCGCAACTTTTATAATCCGCTCACGCATTTCTTCATTGGCAATGCCCTCTTCATCCGCCCAATCCTTAAGCGGAAGGTTCAAATTAAACACACCGGTAATTTTTTCGTTTAACCCGTCAATATCCCACTGTTCAGCATAAGCATTTTCAGGCATATGAGCTGTTACAAAATCGTCAATCACGTCGTGACGCATGTCTAAAATTGTCTCATTAATGGCTTCATCTTCCATCAATTCAAGGCGTTGTTCAAAAATAACTTTACGTTGGTCATTCATCACATCGTCAAATTTCAGTAAGTTTTTACGGATATCAAAATTATGTGCTTCAACTTTTTGCTGAGCTTTCTCCAAGGCTTTATTAATCCACGGATGGACAATTGCCTCACCATCTTCTAGCCCCAACCGCGTTAGCATACTGTCCATACGATCGGCCATAAAAATACGCATCAAATCATCTTCTAACGAAACAAAAAACTTACTATGTCCAGGGTCGCCTTGGCGGCCAGATCGGCCTCGCAGCTGGTTGTCAATACGGCGGCTTTCATGGCGCTCAGCACTTAAAACAAACAGACCACCTTTTTCAACAACCTGTGTTTTTTCAATTTCCGCATCACGATTAATTTTCTCAATAGCCGCAATTTTTTTATCACCATCTGGCATGTCAGATAATTCTTGAACAATCCGCATTTCTGCATTACCACCAAGTTTAATATCAGTACCACGTCCCGCCATATTAGTCGCAATCGTCACAGCACCTAATCGGCCAGCATTGGCAACAATTTGTGCCTCTTGCTGATGCTGACGGGCGTTTAGCACATTATGCTTAATTTTAGCACTGGTCAAAAGCTCCGAGATCACTTCAGAAGCATCAATAGAACCCGTACCAACCAAAACAGGTTGCCCAGTTTCAATGCATTTTTTCACTTCCAAAACAATGGCAGCATTTTTTTCGACCCTGGTACGATAAACTTGATCATCATCATCAATACGCTTAACAGGCACATTGGTAGGCACATCAATTACATCCAGTTTGTAAATGTCGCTAAATTCTTCAGCCTCAGTTAAAGCCGTCCCCGTCATGCCCGATAATTTGGAATAAAGTCTAAAATAATTCTGGAAAGTAACAGAAGCCAAAGTCTGGCTCTCAGGCTGAATGGTTACATTTTCTTTGGCTTCAAGGGCTTGATGTTGGCCTTCAGAATAACGCCGACCATCCATAACACGGCCGGTAAATTCATCGATAATCTGAACTTCATCATCGCGTACAATATAATCTTTATCAATATTAAATACTTTATGAGCCCGCAGAGCGACCCCAACATGGTGAATCAGCGAAATATTAATACTGTCATAAAATGTGGTTTCTTTATCCATCAAGCCTTTTTCAATCAAAACTTGCTCAATATGCTCATTGCCTTCTTCAGTCAGATTAACCGACTTGGTTTTTTCATCAATCGTATAATCTTCTTCCAATAATAATGGAATTATTGAATCAATAACCGTATAAAGGTCAGCCTTGTCATCCAATGGGCCAGAAATAATCAGCGGTGTTCGCGCCTCATCGATCAGTATCGAGTCAACCTCATCCACAATCGCAAAATGGTGGCCACGCTGCGCCATTGCATCAGTATGATACTTCATATTATCGCGTAAATAATCAAAACCCAGTTCATTATTGGTGGCATAAACAATATCACGATTATACACTTCTTTACGGTGCTCATCTTCCATCCCGCCAACAATTGCGCCAAAACTCAACCCAAGGAAGCTATAGATTGCGCCCATCCATTCACTATCACGCTTGGCCAAATAATCATTGACAGTAACCACATGCACACCGCGCCCTTCAAGGGCGTTCAAATAAGCCGCCAATGTTGCAACCAGTGTCTTGCCTTCACCCGTGCGCATTTCGGTAATTTTGCCTTGGTGCAATATCATGCCACCAACAAGCTGTACATCAAAGTGCCGCAACCCAAGTGTTCTAATTGAAGCTTCTCGTACCAAAGCAAACGCTTCTGGCAACAAATCATCTAATTTTGTGCCATTTGCAACTTCTGCTTTAAGCTCAAGGGTGCGAGATTTAAACTCCGCATCGCTCAAAGACTGAGTTTTTTGTTCCAAATCATTGATTTTTTGAACCATTGGTTGCAGTGCTTTTATCTTACGATCATTAGCAGTGCCAAATATTTTTTTAACGATGGAACCAAGCATTTATTAAACCTTCAGAAGTTAAGAATGACCGTTATAAAATCAATCTAAAGCAGAAATAAGCATCTCTCATTTGCTTGTCAATGTGCGTAATGGAAATATGCATCAAAATTAAGGTTTATTTATCAAATTAAGGTGAATTTTCAATTATTAAGCGCCTAAATCAAAAAATAATCACAACAGTCAGCTTTGTTAACCATATTAAGCCCGAAAATTTGAGTTTTAAACAATTATTGACACTTCAAACCAATAAAAACCAGTTTTTCTTAACCATCATCTTGCCATAATTATAATATTTCTATCTAATGGTGTTGTCGTAAGCGAATTTAACTTCGCCTGCTAACAGCAGAATAATAACCAAATTTACCCGCTAATAGTTGAGTATATAAGTAAAATGAGTTTGCAAAAAACTAAAAAGGCATATGGTTGCAGCTTAAGAGCCGCCGCACTCCTGTTTGGCTTTTTATTATTGCCAATAGGTCAACCGGCGCTCGCACAAACCAGTACTAACAGCGAAAAGCTGGTTGCAATTGTCAACGGTATTAGCGTAAAGCAATATGAATATGACCTCGCAAAGCAAAGCCTTGAAGTTGAGTTGGTTAATTTAGCACCAGCACAACAACAACAAAAAATATTGCAGCATTTGGTTGATCTAAAGCTAATGAGTGAAGCTGCGCGCCATGATGGGTTTGATCAACGCATTGAATATAAACAAAAAATTAGCTACCTTGCCGAACAAACGCTTAATAATATATATTTTGCTAATAAAGTCCTGCAAGCCATAGATGATGCCGCCCTGCTTAATTATTACAAACAAGAAATGAAAAAAATCACTCCAACCATCGAAATGCATGCGCGCCATATTTTATTTGATGATGCTGAAGAAGCTAATAAAGTGCTTAAATTGCTCAATGATGGTGCGGATTTTATTAAAATGGCAACTGAATATTCTGTTGGCCCAACCAAAACCCAAGGAGGCGATCTCGGCTTTTTTACTGAGGGTGAAGTCGAGCCTCAATTCTCTCAAGCAATTGCAATGTTAAAAGTTGGTGACTATACAAAACAGTTAGTCAAAACAAAATTTGGCTTTCATATCATTAAGTTGGTCGGCACCCGACAAAAACCATTGCCAACCTTTGAAAAAGTCAAGCAAAGTCTTTATGGCATATTGGTCCAAAGGCGTGTTGAAGCCTTGCGCAATAAGTTGCGCAAAAATGCAAAAATTGAACTTTTTATCGAGCAAGATACGAAAGATGTTAAAAACAACACTGCAACCCCAACTGCTACACCAGCTAGTAACGTTACAAATTAGCTTAAAATAGAGGATAAATAATGGATATTTCACCATTGGCGCCAAAACAGTTCCCATCTATGCCAAATGTGAAAGGCGTTATTTTGCAAACCTTTGCAGCAAGGGATGCTAAAAAAAATCGTGATGATTTATTGCTTATGCAATTCATCAAAGGCACCAAAGTTGCAGGCACATTTACCCAATCCAAAACCCGCTCATCCGCTGTTGAATATTGTGTTGAACATTTAGGCAGTGGGCAAGATGGCCGGCTATTAATTGTCAACTCAGGCAATAGTAACGCATTCACTGGCCGAGCAGGTCAACAAAGCGTGCAAAATATCATTGCCCATTTAGCAGATAAGTTCAAAATACAGCAACAAGAAATTTATACCTCATCAACTGGCGTCATTGGTGAATTACTACCCGCATCTAAATTACTCGATGTCATAGATCAAGACGCCGCAAGCGCTCACAAAAACACCAATATTGCCGCCGCTAAAGCCATTATGACCACCGACACATTTGCCAAATATGCCACTAAGACTGTGCAAATTGCAGGCGAAGATGTGGTGATTAATGCCATTGCCAAAGGTTCAGGGATGATCGCACCTGACATGGCTACCATGCTCAGTTACATTTATACCGATGCCAATATAAACCAAGCGGTTCTACAAAACATCCTCTCTAAAGCAGTTACTAAAAGTTTCAACTCAATCACTGTAGATAGTGATACTTCAACCAGCGATACGGTATTATTATTTGCCACAGGCGCAAGTAATGCCCCAGAAATTAGCCAAATTAATGACCCGCGCTTAACTGAGTTCACCATTGCAATTCATCAATTATGCTTAGAAATGGCGCAGCAAATTGTCAAAGATGGCGAAGGTGCAGAAAAATTCATAACCATTAATGTAAATGGTGCAGAAAATGATCAAGCCGCCCATATCATCGGCATGTCAATCGCCAATTCACCTTTGGTAAAAACTGCAATAGCGGGTGAGGATGCCAATTGGGGCCGCATTATCATGGCCATAGGCAAATCAGGTGAAATGGCCGACCGAGACTTGATTGAAATTTCAATTGGCGGCGTAAAAATCACCCAATTCGGACAAGTGATTGATGGTTATGATGAACATCCAGTGACCCAACATATAAAAGGTCAACATGTTAATATCGCTGTAGATTTAGGCCTCGCGACTGGCCAGGCGGAAATATATACCTGCGATTTAACCTATGGGTATATTCGCATAAATGCAGATTATCGCAGCTAAATATAAAATCATTCTCAGCCAAAAATCAATCACCGAGTTAGATAAACTTATGACAAAAATATTATTGGTATCTGCTTGTGCATTAATTGATGTTGACGGTCGAGTATTGATCACAAAACGTCCAAATGATAAAGCCCATGGAGGCTTGTGGGAATTCCCAGGTGGCAAAGTTGAAGCCAATGAAACCATGGAGCAAGCATTAATTAGAGAGCTAAAAGAAGAAATAGATATAGATGTTTCAGCCAACTGCTTAGCCCCATTAAACTTTTCAACCAATCATTATAAAAATCTTCATATTTTGCTGACATTATATATTTGCAGACGTTGGAATGGTCAGGTTCGGCCACTTGAAGGCCAAAGTTTCAAATGGGTTGCGGCTAAAAACTTAAGAAAATATGAAATGCCGCCCATTGACATTGCCCTTATTCCAAATCTGATTGAGATATTGCCCTAATTAAACGGGTGAGAATTATTTAGGAAGTAACAAATGAAGCAAAAACTTACCCAATTTTTTAAAGATGATTTAGGCGCAACTGCAATAGAATATGGCCTAATTATTTCAGCCGTAGCAGGTGGCATTATAGTTGCTCTAAATATATTAGGCGTAAAAACTGGTGAACTTTTTAAACTTGTTACAGACGCACTCTAGTTAATTACAAAAAGTCTTTTAAATTATGTTTAGCACTACCAGGCTTTAATGGCTGCTGCTGGCTTTCATGTGGCGACCAGCCAATTAAATTTATAACATCAAATTGCGCAATAATCCGCCCATCAGCTTGACTAAACTTTTCTTGGTATAACTCTGCCGCTCGCGCAATTATATTACGTGTCAAAGCCTTTGGCTTTTCTGCACAAAACAAGCAATTTGTTGCTCCCATTGCGCGCAAATCTTTAATTAAGTCAAACATATGATCATATCTAACGGTTAAGCTATCCATATCAACCACAGGCAAAGCGAAGCCCGCGCGTTGCAGTAAAGCCCCCATTTGCTGAACATTTACAAAGGGCAATACCCGCTGCGTGGCGCCGCCAGTAAGTTCAGTTTCAGCCACAAGCAAACATTCGCGCAATTCAACCAAACTATTGCCGCCAATAAAATTAGCATTCAGCAAGCCATCTGGCTTTAAAGCGGCTTTTATTTGCACCAACAAGCCTGGCAAATCATTGATAAACTGAAAATTCAACGATGCCGTAATTAAGTTTACACTGTGTGATTTTAACGGTAATATTTCACCATTAGCAATGATGAGATTATCAAGAGCCACCTTATCATCAATTCTTTCAGCACTGCGGCGCGTCTCAATGCCATACACATTTGTTGCAATCTTAAGTTGGCGTAATTTATCAGCAAAATCACTGCCATAAAGCCCAATATGCACAGCAATGTCAAAGTCGCGGGTAATGATTTGCAACCGCTCCAGCAAGTCAGCTTCAGCATTTTGCAATAAAAACTGGTTATCTTGCAATGCAGAAATGCCCGAGACACGGTGCTGACTTTGGCGTATTTGTAATAGTTCACGGTTGATGATTTGCATTTTTTTTACTAGACTCAAAATTCAATATTCATTTGTAACTAACTTTATAAGCTTTGCCTATTATAAATCGCATTTTAAATTTTTTAAACCCCGCAAAATGCATCCATTGCCATGCACAAATAATGGATCAAGTCGGCCTATGTTTAGAATGTTGGGGTAACATCCACTTCATCCAACCACCAATTTGCGACATAACAGGCACTCCAATGCCCTTTAACGATGGCGCTTTTGCCGGGCAAAGCAAACATCTTAGCATTGAGGCAATGCATAGCCCACCCCACTATGATAAAGCCCGCATTGCCGTAAGGTTTGACAATACAGCAAGACGCCTCATCCACATGCTAAAATACCAAGATCAGCAACATATTGCACCACAAATAGCAAAATTTATGCTCAATTCGGCTCGCGACATATTGCCCCATACCAGCTCCAAACTAAACGGTGATTCACCAGATCCGGTTATATGCCCAGTACCATTATTCCATTGGCGCTATTTTGTAAGGCGGTTCAACCAAGCCGATCTACTAGCCATTAATATTGCCAAATTATCAGGGCTGGATTACTTTCCAAAACTGGTAAAACGTAGCAAATATACCAAAACTCAAGTCGGCTTAAACCGCAAGGATAGGCGAAAAAATGTAAAAAACGCCTTTACCATTACACCAAAATGGCAAAAAATCGCTCAAAACAGACCAATAATTATTGTTGACGATGTCATAACCACTGGCGCAACAGTGGATGAAATCGCAAAATGCTTAAAAAATGCTGGGCTTGGTCCAATTTATATATTAGCATTTGCTAAAGTAATTCAATTAAAAGTGATTTAACTTTCAAAAATAAGGTCTATATAGATAATAGTCCCTCTAAAACCAAAATAACAAAAGGTAATTAAAATGGCAAAAGTCGAAATTTATACAACGCCCACTTGTCCTTATTGTATGCGTGCAAAAGCATTATTAAAATCAAAAAATGTTGATTTTACCGAATATAATGTAATCACCGACCCAAAAGTAAAAACTGAAATGATTAAACGCGCCGAAGGTGCCCGTAGCGTACCACAAATATTCATTAATAATGAACATATTGGCGGTTGTGATGATTTAATGGCGTTAGAATCTAAAAATGCTTTAGATATTCTACTAAACTAAATTTATTCTGTTAAACTATATTTATGAGTAATATAACACAGAATCATCAAAAAAGTCGCACATTAAAAGTGGCCTGCATTCAACTATGTGCAGGTCAAAATATCGCCGATAATTTAAAAACTTCCGAACAATATATTCGCCAAGCCGCTGCCAAAGGCGCAGAATTTATCCTTACACCGGAACAAACCGTTTTAATGGAACTGTCAGGCAAAGCCCTGTTCGATAACATTTACCCACAAGACAAATGCCCATCTTTAGCACATTTTAAAAACCTTGCTACAGAGCTAAAAATACATCTTTGCATCGGCTCTATCGCATTTAGAAACCCAGATGGCAGCGTCGCCAATCGCGGGTTTCTAATAGCGCCAAATGGCAATATCATCAGCCAATATGATAAAATACATATGTTTGATATTCAGCTTAAAAATGGCGATGCTTATAAAGAATCTGCCACCTATAAGGCAGGCAATAAACTAGCTTATGCTGAAACTGAAACCTTTAAATTTGGCCACACCATCTGCTATGATTTGCGCTTTCCCAAATTATACAATCAATTGGCTCAAAAAGGCGCAGAGATAATTGTCGTACCTGCTGCGTTCACCGTACAAACTGGCAGCGCCCATTGGCATATTTTATTACGCGCAAGGGCAATAGAAACAGGTAGCTTTATTTTAGCCGCAGCCCAAGGCGGTACCCACCAAAATGGTCGTAAAACCTATGGTCATTCAATTATTATCAGCCCATGGGGTGAGATATTAGCTGAACTTAAAACCAAAGCAGACAAAGTGCCAACAGGGTTTATCATGGCAGACCTAAAGCTGGATGAAGTGTCAAAAACTCGGGCTAACATACCTGTATTAACCAGTGAAAAACCATTCGACTGATCAAAAATCACTTTAGCTTGTTTTAATCAGCTCTAATAATTGCTTAATCCGATCATCATTACTCGGGTAGTCAGCTTGGTTTTCCAGCGCATACTGTGACTGAAAAACATTTAAGCTTTTCAACAAATAGACCGCTTCATATTGGTTATAACCAGCAGCTTTTAACCATTTGACGCTATATTTATCTGCCTGTAATTCTTGTTTTTGGTTAAACTTATGCGCCGAATTTTCTTGCCGTTGAATGTGATGGCTTAAATATATATGGGCAATTTCATGAGCAATAACACTAGCCAATTGTGCATCATTTTTTACAAATTTAAGCAGTCCAGTGGTCACATAGACATAAGCAATATTCGAATGAGAGCCCAATGAATAAGCATTAACGATCGGTGAATTTAATAAAATTGGAATAATGGTTTTTCCGCCAATATTACTAGCAGCAACCAATTTTTTAACAATAACAGTTAAACGTTTATTGCCCGCCTTACCTTTATCCGCCCCACCAAATGTCGCCAATTGCTTATCATGTGCGGCCTTAATAATATTAGCATCCACAATATGCTGATATTCTTTATCAAGCGAGGCTTTAAGCTGGCTGTTGGTATTAGGCAAACTAGAACAAGCATTAAACAATAAAGTTATGCCTATAACAATACTCGGTTTCCAACTATTTTTCATGTCATTCGCCTTGTTTCAAAGCGGATTGAATGGCCTTTAATAAATCCTCTAAAGCAAACGGCTTTTCAATAATATCAGCCACCAATTCATCAAGCCCAATAGCACGTTCACGTTGTTGGGCGTAACCGGTCATCAATATAAGCGGAATATGCGACATATCACGTGCAACATTTAAAGCCAAAGCAATGCCATCCATAACAGGCATCTGAATATCACTCAATATCAAATGAATTTCATTACCAGCATGGCTATTGTCAAGGGCTTCCAAAGCCAAAGCACCATTTAAACAATGCTCTGTCGCATATCCATTTAGTTCAAGTCCGCGTATAATAAAATTCGCGACATCTACTTCATCCTCAACAATTAAAATTCGTAGCATATTATCGCTCTACCAACGCGGTTTTATTCATCATCATCTGCCACAACAACGCCAATATATGGCAATTGGCGATAGCCATGGGCAAGGTCCATACCGTAGCCGATAACAAACAAATCTTCACATTCAAAAGCGCGGTGATCTGGCTTAATGTCAACCGCCCGGTTTGTTGGCTTATCCAGCAGCACACAGGTTTGAACCGTATTAGCACCCCTTGCAAACATTAAGTCTTTGGCAAATGCCATTGTTCGACCCGATTCTAAAATATCATCCACCAATAAAACATCACGTCCTTTAACATCATTATTGATATCGCGCATAATCTCCACTTTACCGCTTGATGTTTCACGGTCACCATAGCTTGATAAAGTAATAAATTCCACGTCAGGAATGCCGCCAGCTCGATGAATAGCCCGCAATAAATCCGCCGCAAAAATAAAACTTCCCTTTAAGATGGATATTACTAAAACATTCTCAGGGAGGTCTTGCGCAACCTCTTTCGCCAGTCGCTCAACTTGATCGGCCAAGACTTTTTCGTCGTAAAGAACTTTAATATTCGGCGTTTTTTGGGTCATTTTTCACTCTATTGGGTAATTGCCCTAATTCTAACTCTAATCGGGTCATTATAAGATTGGCTATTAATAATTAGTAAATCACTTAGCAGCAAGCTTTTTATCACTTATAAATTGAAAACTAATTCTTTTTGATGCGGTTGGCGGGTTTTGTATCCACTTTTCAAACGAAACAATTTCGCCAGATGCCAAACTTATTTTTTTAATATCAATCGGAACCGATAAAAGCGCATTTTCTTGACCATCAATAACATTGCCCACCGCTTTAGGTAAAATCTTTGTACGACTGCTATTATTCATAATACTGCCTTTAAGCAATAAAAAGTCTATCCGATCAATGGTTTTATGTTGAACCGATATGTTAACAAATTCAAGCCCAGTAACATTGGTCTCAAACCCATATAATTTATAAGCAGCTGCACTTTTAGGAAATGTGCTAATAATCGAATCTTTTGCCAAAATAAACACGCTAATGAGCATACAAGCCACCAGCCCAAAGCTACCCCAAAGCACATACTGGTTTTTTTTAATTGTTTCAGTAGCCTTGGTTTTATTGGCTTTCGATTGCGATGGCAGAGCTTGTTCAAATGTTGCCAAATCATCTGCAAACTTTGTAGAATCATTTACTTCGCTAGCAGCATCTTCCTCACCACTTAACGGACTGTCAAACATGTCATCAATCGCGCCTTGATCATTCTCCTCAGCAGGGGCGGCGGCAAACATGTCATCAATCGAGCCTTGGTCATTCTCCTCAGCAACACCGTTTTCATCGGGTTTTTCAGATGCCTCTAGTGGCTTTTTTTGTGCAAGCTCATTTACTGAGTTTTCAGGTGTTGGGTCATATTCACGCCAAATATGTGCGCAGGATGAA
>JADGDI010000041.1 GCA_016744975.1 Hyphomicrobiales bacterium
GTGCAGATATGTCTCTTTGATACGCCAACCTTGGCTTTCAGAGCGTTTTTTATCAATAAAAAACAGAATGAAGCAAATAATGCTCATGCCGATATAAATGGATGTGATTACCAAAAGACTTGTCATATTTTATACCCATAAGTTATTGCTTATATATATGCGTTTAGCGAATGAATTTAAAGGTTTTTAATTTTCTAAATAATTTTAAATATTACTGAGCATAAAACAGCTTCGGTTTGAATGGTTGGCTTAACTAGGTTATGCTCAGATATGAATTTTAAATTGTAAACAGACTTATAAAAACAATTAGATAGGCCAATAATGAGCAAGCAGTTAAAAATAACCATCGCGCAATTGAACCCAATTTTAGGCAATATTGATTATAATTGCAGCCTAATGTTGGGTTGTTTACAACAAGCAAAGCTAGATGATTCTGATTTAATTGTTTTTCCTGAGCTTTCTATTACTGGATATCCAACGGAGGATTTGGTTTTTAAACCAGCTTTTCAGCATGCGGTTTTAAACGCGGTGCATGAATTGGCCGAAACAGCAGCCGATGGCCCTGCTTTATTGGTTGGCTTTCCCTATGAGGAAAATGGAAATTTATACAATGCAATGGGTCTATTACAAGATGGTAAGCTAAGTGATATTAGGCTAAAACACACATTGCCAAGTTATGGTGTATTTGATGAAAAACGCCTTTTTGAGGCAGGGCCATTACAAGGTATATTGGATTTTAAGGGAGTTAAAATTGGTTTGCCGATTTGTGAAGATATTTGGCATGAAAAAGTTTGCGGCCATCTTTGCAAACAAGGCGCAGAGATATTAATTTCTCCAAATTGCTCTCCCTATACTAAAAACCGAATTTTTGACCGACATGAAACTGTACTTAAACGTGTTGAAGAAACCAATATACCTGTAGTATATATCAACCAAATGGGCGGTCAGGATGAGCTGGTATTTGATGGTGCGAGCTTTGTAATTAATGCTGATCAAACTTTGGCTGCGCAATTCCCTGCATTCATCAATATGGTGAGCACTATTTGTTTTAATAGAAATCAGATGGGCAAATGGCATGTTGAACAGAGTGAGATTGCCGAAATTGAGTTGGATCTGCAAGGGCTTTACCATGCTTGTGTTTTAGGTTTGCGTGATTATGTAAGTAAAAACCGATTTCCATCGGTTGTTTTAGGCCTTTCTGGTGGGGTGGATAGCGCGATATGTGCAGCAATTGCAGTTGATGCATTGGGCGCGGATAAAGTTCATTGCGTTATGATGCCTTATGAATATACCTCAGAGGAGAGCCTAGCCGATGCAAAAAAATGTGCAAAAAACCTTGGTGTAAAATATGATATTTTACCAATTTCAGCACCTGTGGACGGCTTTAATGCAGCTTTGGAGGGCATGTTTAAAGGCACACAAAATGATATAACGGAGGAGAATTTGCAAAGCCGCGCACGTGGTGCAATGTTAATGGCGATTAGCAATAAATTTGGTTCAATGGTTTTGACAACGGGTAATAAGTCTGAAGTTTCAGTCGGCTATTCAACCTTATATGGCGATATGTGTGGTGGATTTAACCCAATTAAAGACATTTATAAAACTGATATTTTTGAAATGTGCAAGATGCGTAATCAGTATCGCCCCAAAGATTGTTTAGGTAAAGTTGGTGAGATAATTCCAGAGAATATTATTAGCAAACCCCCGACCGCAGAATTACGCCCCAATCAACTTGATCAAGACAGTCTTCCGCCATATGATATATTGGATGATATTCTTTATTCATTGGTTGAACTTGATTTGAGCCAACAAATGGTTATTGAACGCGGTGCAAAAAATGGCTTCAAGCACAGTCTTGAACTTGTCAAAAAAATAAACAATTTGCTTTTTATTGCTGAATATAAACGCCGTCAGGCTGCCCCTGGGGTTCGAGTATCACAAAAAGGTTTTGGCACCGATCGCCGTTACCCAATCACCAATGGCTTTAGAGAATGAAAATAGCTTCAAAACACTCAACTAGCAGTATTATTGATTGATCTGAATCGATATTTAGTTTAACTCAAATCATAATATAATATTCTAAAATGGATGATATCATGCCAAAAACCTTGATTGCCCCTTCAATTTTAAGTGCCGATTTCGCTAACCTTGGCCGTGACATTAAGGCCTTAGAATCAGCTGGGGCAGACTGGATTCATATTGACGTTATGGATGGGCATTTTGTACCCGCTATATCTTTTGGTGCAGCAATAGTTGGCAGTATCCGTGATTATACCAAATTACCCTTTGATGTACATTTGATGATTTCTCCTGTTGACCCATATATCGAGACTTTTGTAAAAGCTGGTGCAGACAGCATTGCAGTGCATGCTGAAGCGGGCGATCACTTGCACCGAACCATTCAATTGATCAAATCATTTGGTGTGAAAGCAGGCGTGGTGCTAAACCCTGCGACACCAGCTTCTGCGCTTGAGCATGTAATTGATGATATTGATTTAATTTTGGTAATGAGTGTTAACCCAGGGTTTGGTGGGCAAAAATTCATTCATTCGCAACTTGCAAAAATCAAACAAATTCGAGGCATGATTGGCAACCGAGATATCGACTTGCAAGTTGATGGTGGTGTGAACGCAAAAACAGCAAAATTATGCATTGAAGCTGGCGCAAATGTACTGGTTGCAGGCAGTGCAGTTTTTAAGGATGGCAATAACAAACTGGAAGAAAATATCGACCTATTGCGCAATTAACCATGCATTAACTACGAAATATATCCCCAGTCTAGACTAATAGGAAATTAACTTATTACCGATATATTAAGAATGTGTAAGGCATTTATAGTAAATTTGCGGGTAATGGTATGTGGCGTAGTAAAAATAGTAAAGAACCTGTAAAGATCACGTCGGAGCAGTTTCAAAATAATATAACTCAGCCCAAAATACGTAAAAATGATAAGGTGAATAATGCGCGCGAAAATGCTGCTATTGCACTTGGTGGTAGTATTAATTTTCGCTATGAACTATTGGCGCTATATGCGCAAAATCAACTTTCAATACCATCAGCATTGCCAATAATCTGTATAATTTTTGCAATAATTTCAACAATTTGGGTGCCAATGTCGTTTGTTGCAATTTGGCTTGGTGGGGTTTTTATTACTCACGCAGTAATTTTATTAATGTGCAGGAGCTTCCTTAAAAAATCGCCCAAAAATTTAAATCTAGTGAATTGGCAAGATAAGTTTTCCATTGCTGAATTTGTCTGTGGCACTGCAATTGCTGGCGCTGCATTTTTTATGCTTGTTGGTAATGTGCCTGAACAATATTCGGGCAATTTTGTAGAGGCTGTGGTATTTGGCTTTGTTATTTTGGTGATGAGCATCCGAATGATATTGGCAAATAATTCCCTAACCATGATGTATTCATCAAGCCTGCCAATTGGAATATTAACCTCAGCGATATATTTTTATGAATGGAAGGTTTCCAATATAATATTTATTGGACTAATTGTTTTGGCTCAATATTATTATAGCGCCTATACAAGACGTCAATTTAGAACATCTTTAGCCATGTTGTCTTTTCGCGCGGAGAAAGAGGCACTGTTTGGCGAGCTTGAGGAAGCTAAGCTAATGTCTGATGACGCCCGTTGCCGTGCAGAAGAAGCCAATGTAGCCAAATCACGTTTTTTAGCCACCATGAGCCATGAGCTGCGTACCCCACTTAATGCCATTATTGGTTTTTCAGAAGTGATGAAAGACGAGATGTTTGGTACGCATGGCAACCCCGTTTATAAAGAATATTCTGGTGATATTCATAAGTCAGGCGAACATCTACTTGAACTTATCAATGATATTTTGGATTTATCGCGGATTGAAGCGGGACGTTATACGCTGCAAGAAGAAGTACTTAATGTACCAGAGGGGATAGAAAAGTCCATTCGTTTGGTTGAGTTGCGCGCCAACGAAAAAGGCATTGTAATCACCCGTAAAATTCAAGAAAATATTTCAAATCTTTGGGTGGATGCTAAAGCATTTCATCAGATTCTATTAAATCTATTATCCAACGCGAGTAAGTTTAGCCACCAAAATGGTTCAATCATCGTTTATGCGTGGGAAGATAAATTAAATGGTTTATCAATTGCTGTGAGAGACAATGGCCCAGGCATTCCTGAAGATGAAATTCCGCTGATCCTTAGCCAATTTGGGCAGGGTAGTTTGGCCCATGAAACCGCTGCAGAAGGCGCTGGCTTAGGCCTACCGATCATTCGTGGTTTAGTTGAAATGCATGATGGGAAATTTTCACTACAAAGCAAGCTGGGCGAGGGTACTGTGGTTACGGTTCACTTTCCTAAGGATCGGGTTGTTAAACCTCAAGCGGCTAACATCGTTACTGCTAAAACAGCGAATAAACAAACTAGTGTGCGTAAAGACAATGACCATAAACGCGCAACAATGGAACAAATAAAACTAACCAAAGAACAACAAAAACGCCAAAAAATTAGTGCAGCTGGTTAGCCGTTCAAATTTACCTTCGGGTCAAGAATTGAATATATGATATCAGCAATTGCGTTAAACAGGATTATTAACACACCCATTAATAGGGTGATGCCCATCATTAGAATATAATCTCTTTGCAGCGCGCTTTCAATGAAATGATACCCAATACCACCTGTTCTAAAAATCACATCGACGACCATACTACCTGTGATCATGGCCACAAAAGTTGGCGCTAAATATGAAATTACTGGCAATAAAGTTGGCTTGGTTGCATGGCGAAAAATAATGATATGTTTGGGCATGCCTTTGGCAAGCGCGCTTCTAATATAATCGCTGCTTAAAACTTCAATTAACGCAACACGTGTCAGTCGTGTAATGTTTGAAACATAACCAGCTGCAAGGGTTATGATTGGCATGATCATATATTCGATCTGCCCATCTTTCCAACCCATTGAAGGTAACCATGTTAACTGGTAGCTAAATATCAGTACCATAACAGGGCCAATTACAAAATTTGGAATGACCTGAAAAAATGTTGTGCTAGCAACTGCAATGCGGTCAAACCAACTGTCTTTGTAAACCGCAGAAATAATACCCGAGGTAACGCCTATTGTGACGGAACAACAAAAAGCCCAAAAGCCGTAGGTTAATGTGATCGGAAAAGCTTGTACTATAATGTCAGTCACATTGACCTTTTTATAATACATGGAAGGTCCAAAATCAAAATGAAATATTATCGCATTAATATATTCATATAGCTGGACATATAAAGGTGCATCTGTACCATATTTTTGGTTCAAAACGGTCATGATAGAATGGGGTATATCACGCTCCATTAGAAACGGCCCACCGGGTGCAAATCGCATGACAAAGAAGGTGATGACGGTCAAAGCCAATATGGTTGGAATGGTAGTGAATAGCCGTTTTATAATGAATGGTAAAATTAGGCTAACCTCACATTAGCTAAATAAAATTAGGCATGATTTAAAGAGTCGTAAAAAAAGCACCAAACTTATAATTTGGTGCTTTTGGGTTCAAAATTAATCTTTAGGGTCGAGCGCGTCGCGCAAGCCATCGCCGATAAAAATCAAACAATACAAGCCGACAACAAAAAAGGCTAGTGGGAAGCCTAGTTGCCATGGCACGCCATATTGCATCTGCCCAGCACCTTCGTTAATTAATGCCCCCCATGAGGTTAGTGGCTCTTGAATGCCAAGGCCAAGGAAAGAAATAAAGCTCTCTGTTAAAATTAAACTTGGCACCATAATTGAGGTATAAATAACCGTTATACCCATTAAATTAGGGATAACATGGCGGGTAATTATTGTTTGGTCACTAACCCCCAAAGATTTTGCCGCTTCAATATATTCTTTATTTTTAATTGCCAGTGTTTGCCCACGTACAATCCTCGCCATATCCATCCAACCGATGGCCCCGATAACAATAAACAGTACAATAATTGATTTTCCCAATACGGCTAGAGCAATAATAATTACAAACATGGATGGTATTGACATTAAAATATCGACAATTCTCATCATAATATTATCGACTCGTCCACCAGCATAACCAGCAATTGCACCCCAAAAAAGCCCAATTGATACAGCGACGACGGCACCAATTAGCCCTACCATCAGCGATATTTGAGTGCCTTGTAAAGTTCGTGCAAATAAATCACGACCTAAATTATCGACGCCAAAATAATGACCATTTTCAATGCTAGGTTGTCCGTTAGCTTTAGCATCACCAATTAAGCCCCAGTCAATCTCTTCATAGGACCATACGCTTATATAAGGGCCAAAAACAGCAAGTAACGCCATTAGTGCTAAAATAATAACACTAACAAATGCAGCTTTGTTTTTGCGAAAACGCACAGCAGCATCTTGCCATAAAGAACGGCCTTTTACCAAGTCAACATTCGACAGTATTTCTACTGTTTTTTCTCTTTTTTGTTTATTCAATGCAATCATGGTATCGCCTTTATAACTTAATTTTGGGGTCTAAAACCGCATATAAAATATCAACAATAGTGCTGAATAAAACTGTCACCGCTCCGAGTAAAATGGTGATACCCATTAACAGAGAATAGTCGCGACTAAACGCAGCTTGAATAAAGAATTGACCAATGCCGCCTGTAACAAAAATACTATCAATGACCAATGATCCTGTAACCATGCCAACAAATGCTGGGCCTAAATAGGAAAGAACAGGCAATAATGTTGGCCGTAATGCGTGCCTAAAAATCACCGTAGTTGATGATAGGCCTTTGGCTTTGGCAGTTCGAATAAAATTTGAATTTAAAACCTCAAGCATTGAGCCACGGGTTAGGCGGGCGATTATCGCCATATAGCTTGTTGAAAGTGCAATAACGGGCATAATTACATTTGGCCACGCACCATTATTCCACCCACCGCCTGGTAGCCAGTCGAGCCATAGGGTGAATATGATTATTAGAATGGGTGCCATAATAAAGTTTGGTAATACAGCCGCGCCGATGGAAACACCAATGGCCATATAATCAATCCAAGTATTATGGCGAATGGCAGCAATCATACCAAGGGGAATGCCGACAAGGTTGGCGACTAAGAATGACCATGAGCCATATATGAATGTGATCGGTAGACCTTGGTCAATAATGTCATTAACGCTAATGTCTTTATAAACGAAGGAGGGGCCAAAATCAAAATGAAAAATAATTTTAGTGATGTAACGCCACATCTGAATGAACCAAGGTTGGTCTAGGCCATATTTTGCCTCAAGGTTGGCTAAAACTTCTGGCGGTGGCATTTTTTCACCTGAAAATGGTGAACCTGGTGCCAAGCGCATTAAAACAAAAGATATAATCATTAAAATTAAAATGGTTGGTATTGTCGATGCAAAACGCTTCACAATAAATAGAAACATAGTCGCTGCCTTTATTCGATATTAAATGATTTTTCTCATTCAATAAACCCAATTTGCTTGTGATTAACATCCCATAGCAAAGAAATATAAAATTCCAAATGGAAAAACACCGCACCTAGATTAGGTGCGGTGTGATTAACCTTATGACTTATTTAGCAACTTTATACATGTTGCGGCTATAAGTTTTAAGCATTACATTTTCGATAGGGTAACCTTTTAGAGTTTCCTTAAGCATTACAACGCCAGTATAATGATAAACTGGAATTAAAGGCATATCGGCAGCTAGAATTTCTTCAGCTTTTTTGTAATGTGCCGCGGCATTTGAGCTAGATGAAGCAGCACGTACTTCTGCATCATAAGCATCACTTGCATAAAGACCGTCATTATTACCATGCTTAGAATCAAATAGATCTAAGAATGTTGAGGCTTCATTATAGTCACCACACCAGCCAGAACGTGCAATTTCAAAGTTTTGGTTGTTACGTGTTTCTAAGAATGTTTTCCATTCTTGGTTAGCCAAGGTCACTTCAGCACCAAGTTTAGATTTCCACAATTGTGCTGCAACGGTAGCAATCTTCTTATGGCCTTCTGAGGTGTTATAAAGCAAAGTAAACTTAAGTGGGTTTTCTTTGTTAAAGCCAGCACCATCTAACAATTTAACGGCTTTAGCGTCACGCTCAGACTGTGTCCATGTACCATAATCAACCGTTGGAACTTCAAAACCAGCTGTTGCAGCAGGAGTGAAAGTATAAGCAGGGATTTGACCACCTTTGGTAACTTTCTCTACGATGATATTACGATCAAGTGCATATGAAAGTGCATAACGAACATCTACATTTTTAAAGGCTTCTGGCGCACTGTCAGATACGTTAAATACATAATAGTATGTGCATAGACGTGGGAATTTAAGCGTTTCCTTTGGAAGTTCTTTGAGCAATTCTGGATATTGACCAGCAGGAACCGCTGTACGATCCATTTCACCAGCTTTATAACGTGTTAAGGCAACATTTTCATCAGGAATGACAAGTGTTACAACTTTTTCAAGAATACTAGCATCATTATTCCAATAAGATTCGCTACGCACACGGGTTGTGGTTTCTTTAATTTTCCACTCAGTCAGTTTATAAGCACCATTGCCAACCATATTTTCTGGTTGTGTCCATTTTTCACCAAATTTTTCTACAGTCGCTTGATGGGTTGGGAAAGTGGTTGAATGGGCTGTCATATCTGCAAAATAAGGCAAAGCTTTTGTAAGCGTTACTTTAAATGTATAATCGTCAACAGCTTCAACACCTAATTCTGATGGCTGTTTTTTACCAGCAATAATGTCTGCACCATTGGTGATAGACATAATGTCCATATACCATGAATATGGAGAAGCAGTTTTAGGATCAACCGCGCGGCGCCAAGCATAAACAAAATCATTTGCGGTTACGCTATCGCCATTTGACCATTTAGCATTATCACGTAGTTTAAATGTCCAAACTGTGTTGCCTTCAGAAGGCTCCCAAGACATTGCAACACCAGGTACTAAATTGCCTTTTGCATCTTGGTTAAGCAGACCTTCAAACAAGTCTCGAATAATTTCTGAACCTGTTACATCTTCAACAATTTGTGGGTCAAGTGATGGAATACCATCAAGCATGCGGTATGTGTATGTTTGATCAGCAGCAAGCTCTTCGCCCGTTACTGGATGTTTAGCAGCAGATGCTGAAAACGCTGTTAGTGCTGTAGCACCTGCAAGAACCGCAACCAGTGCAGCTTTTGTAAATTTTTTATTTAGAATCGTCATATTCTATCCTCCCTGAAAACTTAATACTAGGTAATTGAGCATTTTGACGTAAGCGCCCAATTAAAAACCAATTTTTATAAGCGTGCTATAAAATTATGGATAGTCAATTGGTAAAGGAATTTTATGATTTGATCAATGCTTGTGATGAATGTTAGGAATAAAGCCTTGTTTAGAGTTAATCTATTGAAATCTATAAGTAATATTATTGGGGCGTCAAAAAATGTAGCAAATCAACAGAATTATTCGCTAAATTTATTATGAATTTGGAAGAAAATTTTGTTTTTTTGAGAATCTTATGGTTAATTTTGGGCGCATAAATTATCAAAAATATTTTGCATGGTAATTTATTGAACATTCTGTCAATATTGAGGAAGAATCTTGATTTACGCACAGTTTACCTAGCGTAAGCCACTGGCTGCCTCATTTACTACCATAGTCTCATTTATTAACATCGTTCACAAACCAAGGCGCTAAACACAAGATGAAATGCACAATAAATTTACCGCCTTATAGTTTAAGTATATCGGATTTTCGCCATATGGAAAAAGAAGTGGATATTCTGTTTGATGCTCGTAATTATGCAGACGCGCTCATAACATTAAATGCCATGAAGCTGAAATACCCAAGTCGACGTGCAGACATTAGTGATTATATTTTTATTATATATAAAGAATTGCGGCAATATCAAAATGCGCTGGATGAAATTGCAGAAGCTTTTAAAGACGGTACGCTACTTCCAATTTCAGATGACTGGCAAAAAGAGGGAATTGCTACATTGGAAGGCTATGAGTTACTTAATAAGCAAATAAATGCTGCTATTAAAATTGAACAAGAGCAATATAAACAGACTGAACTGGATATATTTTTACCAAATAAAAGTTATGATGGTGACATTTTGTTAATGTTGCATGGGGACTACCAGTGTAACAAGAGCTTTCGCGACATGATAACAAGTAGGGCCTATATCGATACCGGATTAGCTTTGGCTTATTTACAAGCGCCAAACCTTTCTGGTACAGACGGATATCGTTGGACCACAAATTATCAAAAATCTAGAAAAGCCATTAAACAAGCCGTTATTCAGATTATGGCTATGTGTAACATCTCAGAGGAAAATATCATTATTGTTGGTTTTTCAGGTGGGGCAATGGCTGGCATTAACTTTATTTCGCATAAGAAGCAAAAATTTAGACATGTGATTGCCATATGCCCAATGGCAGGCAGTTATATCGGCCAATGCTTACATAAAGACACAAATTTGGTTATTTATAAAGGTGAGTTTGAACCAGAAATTGATGCTTTAATGGCTGATATAAACCAGCAGGTGAGCGCAAAAGAAAAAAGAATAAAAGGCATGGCGCATGATATTACAAATTTTGTAGATGAAATCATAATGGGTGAACTAAATAGTTTGTCGACTATTCAGATTTAACCATAAGCTCTACATCAGCTACTGATGCTATATCTTTTACTAACGGCTCTAGATGCCAAAATTATAGAATTTAGAGCCGCATAAATTTTATTCGCTCCAAGCTATTTTTGCATCACCGATTATAGCTCTTACATATAATGCTTCGCTGGCTCTAATATTGGGTAAATGCTCATGCAAACAGCGTAAATTCACGCCGGTTTCCAAACTCGGTGCCGAGCTGCCAATATAGTAATATATGCTATTACTGGGGCTTTGATTTTGTAATATAATATTGCCACTTACGCCAGCAATCTGTTGCCAATTATTGCCTTTTGAAATGGTTTGTTCACCAGTCATTAAATTCTCCAATATTCGTTAGTTGCAACTGAAAAGACGATTTAAGCTTAAGATTAAATTAACCTTGGAGGATAAATTATTCTTATCCTTTAGTTGGCTGTTGGTAATTTAAAACTCGATGAATTAAAAACCTATAGCCCTTATGTCAAATTAATATCGTAAAATATTGATATATTGCAGTGTGTTAGATGTTTTGTTAAATAATATATTGGGGCATCATAAACAATTAAACCAGTTAAAGTAGAAGTGGGGATTGTTAATTTTATGAGTTTATTCTGTAACAAAGAGGGGCTAATCAACCAAATTGTTTATAATTTACAGGGTTCAAAATGAGTTCAATTGACGATTTTTCTACTGACAGAAATAATAACTTTAACCTTATGCGATTTTTTGCAGCCTTTGCGGTTGTGGTATCGCATAATAGTGTCGTGGTGAACGGACACGAGGCCATTGAACCTTTATTTGCTTTGACTGGGTATAGTTTGGGGCATTTTGCAGTCAATATATTTTTCGTAATTAGTGGATTTTTAGTTGCGCAGAGTATGGTAAGGGGTAAAAATATAATTGATTATCTTAGCGCTAGGATGATGAGGATTATTCCCGCTATGCTTGTAATGAGTTTGTTTTTGGCGTTTATTTTGGGGCCATTTGTTTCCCGATATACCATTGATGAATATTTTCGCCATTATTCAGTTTGGTATTATACACCAGTAACGGGCTTTTTAATTGTTGATAATTTAAACCTACCAGGCGTATTTGAAGCCGTGCCATCATATGGAGAGTTAAACACTTCGTTATGGACAATAAGGTGGGAGGTTTTAGCATATTTTTCGATCATTTTTGTATATCTACTGGGTGGGTTGACCTCTAAAATAAAGTTTTCTGCTCTATTTATTCCATTCATTGGGGTCTATTTATACTTAACCATTTACACAGATGTAAGAACTGAAATATCAATAATTGGCCATATATTTAGATTGGGTACTGTGTTTCTAATTGGAATGGCATTTTATGTTTATAGAGATGTTATTAAATTAAATATTTTGGCACTTATTATAATCTGGTTGATGGTGGTTTTTTTGAAAAATTCACCTCTTTACCAGTTAACAATGTTTTTTGCGACGGCCTATAGTATTTTTTGGCTGGCTTATATTCCAAAAGGCTTTATTTTGAACTTCAATAAAATTGGTGATTTTTCTTATGGGATTTATATATTTGGTTTTCCTTTGCAACAATCTTTGATTTGGTCTTTCCCTGAGCTAAGCGTAACCCAATTATTATTGCTGGATGTGCCGCTAATATTATGTTTTGCCGCTGCATCATATTATTTAATTGAAAAACCAGCAATGATGAGGCGCAAGCAAGTTGCCAATTGGTGTCGAGAGTTTTTAGCAAATACAAAACTAGCTCAATATTTATAGAGCCAACATAATAACCTATAATGTCCTATAAGCCTTAGCGTAAAGCTAAGGCTTTATTTGTTGAAACCTAAAAATATGATATTTTAGGCATTCTCTAAATAATAGCACTTTCAATTGCTCGCATATAATTGCTTGGAATATAACTTCAATGGACGGGACAATTTAAAATGTCAGTTATCCATCGAAGCTGTCTATATATATGCCAAATATATGCCAACGCCCAACTTTCGGTAAAATTTGCTTAAATCTGATATTTTATAAAGATCTGTGTTTTTAATTATCAAGTTCAAAATGCATAATTTGCCAATGGTTCAGATTGAAACAACGCCGCAACTAACGTCTAACTCTATGATTCTAACGTCTATACTCGGTCGCTTAAAAGTGAGACAAATGCTTCAAAATGAGCAGTTTAGGCGCCTAAATAACTGGCACCGCGTTTGCTACTAGTTAGGGGAAATGAGCATCAAGTCATTCATCATATGCTCATCAAAAACTAGTAAGGAATAAACATGAAACATTCATTTTTAAAAACAACATTCACTGCACTTATTGCATTGGGATCAACCAGTGCTTTTGCAGCCGATTTTGTAATCAATGGCCAAATCAACATCGAAGATGTTATCTCAACCGTAGACATTAGCGTACCAAATATTGGTGAGCATGTAAAAGTTAACGGCACTGCTTTTGGTAATAATTTTGTGGTTCAATCAACAACCGGTGAGCTTACATTAGAGAGCAGTCAAGATAGCCAAACGGACAATATCATCAGCACAGTAAATATCAATGTAGCAAAAACACCATTGGTAGATGTAAGTTCTTCCGCCATTGCAAACCGTCTGATTGTTGTTTCTAAAGGTGCTGGCGGCAATCATATTCTGAATGCTCAAGGTAGCGCTGGTGCTCCTCCTCCTCCAGCACCTGCACCTGCACCTGGTGGTGGACGTCCTGATCCTCTTTCTGATGTTAACATCAATGTTGATGTGGTTGACGAAATGAAAGTGGCATCACAAGCTGGTGGTAACATGGCGCAATTCTTACTTGAAGGCACTGGTAACAGTATTGAGTCTGCTCAAACTAATAGCGTAATGAACCAGTCTCTCGTAGACATTACGGCCAATGCAATTGGTACATTAGATGTTACCTCTGCGGCATTTGGCAACTCGCTAACTCTAGTACTTGGTGAATTACCAGAAACAAACTAATATAGTTTGCCATAACGCTAAAGCAACTATTGCTAAAGACCAAAGAAGCCAGATGAATTATGTTTCATCTGGCTTTTTGCTTTGAAATATTTGGCATCAAGACTGATGAACTGCTGGGTAAGCTGGGGCAGCTTGAACATGCCCAGTTTGGGTCTGCGCATTTGGCCCTAGGACATCTTTCTGACTGCCAAAACCGCGATAACATGAATTTTCTTGAACATTATATAATTTAGTAAGCATTGAGTATATACCACGCTCAACCACCGAACGAATTGCCAATTGAATTGGCTCTAAGCCTTTTTCACCAATACCAAGATCAAGAATTTTGGTACCACCAAAGAAGGCAAATGCACCAACACCAACCTCATGACCAATAATTTGTTTTTGATAAGAAATAGCATCGACTACCTCTAAAGTTTTACTATTAACCAAACGCAAGTCTAACCCTACATTCATTACATATTGTTTAGCCTTAAACATTACTTTTGGCCCTGTGCGTGTAGTCTGGTTGCCAAAGCTGTCAATCCCATTTGAGCGAATATTATGATTAAGTTCCGTTACTCCGCCAGTGATGAAATAATCTGAGCCATGAATGATGCCAGCATGGATTTTTCTAAACGGGTCGGCACTACCTGCATCGCCTAATAGTTTATTATTGGCATATTTTAAGTCTTTATCGGTGACAGAGGTATCTAGCCGCTCTACCAGTTTTGCCCCTGCTTTATTAAGTGCTGTCATTGCCATTAATGCAGCACCTTGAGTGATTTTGCTGCCACCTTCAAAATCTTTCTTTTTGGTATAGTCTAAAATACTGGCAACCGTAAATTTTGCAGCTGTATTATGATTGGTCGCTAAACATTTTAAAGCAGCAGAATATGGCGTGCCATTGTCAATGACTGGTGCGCCGCCGATCGGGTCTGCATAGCGCCCCTGATCATTTGCAGTTGGGCTAATACATCCACCAATAATGAGGCATGATGCTACGGTTAAATTTTTAACTTGGGTAATTATCTTCATAGCTTATTTATCTTTTAAATTAGGTGATATTGATTAAATTCATTCAAACTCGTTTAAAGTGCCGTTCAATTCAAAATCAGCATGGTTTTCTTGAATATTGTTAATTAAGACGGTGTTAAATGTACCCTGAGTAACCACTGTAAATTGATTGCCAATTAATTTAAACCCGCCAGGTGCTGTTGAGCCATTGCCTTGTTCGGTCAATTTGCTTTGCGATGTGAAGTTGTAACCAAAACCTTTAGCAAAGCGGGCTTTATCAAATTGGTTGGTAATGGTTAAATTACCAGTAGTATCGCGCATGGAATAACTACCAGCTAAAATTTCATTGCCTTTTTGTGAATAGCCCCAAGGCCGACCAAGGCTTGTTCTATCGCGGTCAATGGTAAAAGCGATGGTTTCAAAACCAATGCCAATATTACCAGCTAATATGGTTGAAAATAACAGTTTCCTAACAAATAATTTAGTAGCATTTTTCATGCCTAACTCCATTTACTAAGCTTAATTACTAAGCTCATTTTTCAAGCTATTTGCCAACTTTAAGCAACATCAATAACCGATTGGATCATGATCATCACTATGCCGTTAAGCTAAAATAATATTCTGTATGGTTAAATAAATATAGTTAATACTCAGTTAAGCCATGTTATAAGCCCCTGTATTCAATGGATATTTTAGTATATTAGACTATACCTTAGTCTAATAGATTTAAACCAATTTTAAATCAAATTCGAAAATAGAGAGCAGGTAGTGAAGTTACCCATTCTTAATTACTCGCTCTAGAATAGTTCGAACGTATTTTGAGTGGTGTTTTATTTTGGGTGTTAATTTATATTAATTAAACAGTGTATCACAATGAAACAAGCCATCATCCTTATGTCTAAATCTCTTAATCTAATGTCTAATCCAAATGTTTGGAAATGGCTCATTTGGGCTTAAAAATCAGGTTTTTTGCCCAAATATTGCTGGCATTTACTTTGCAATGAAAGAAGCGAAGTGATCGTAAAATAATTAATTAGTAGGACAAGTAACATGCAACATTCAATATTAAGAACCACATTTTTTGCAGCTATGGTTTTTGCATCAGCAGCCACAACAAGCATTGCAGAAGAAACTGTTATCAATGGCCAAATCAATCTTAATGACGTTATTTCATTGGTTGACGTGATTATACCTGACGTCAAAAATAATGTAAAAGTTAAAGCCTCAGCCATTGGTAATAATTATGTTGTGCAAGCATCTAATGGTGGATTAACTTTAAATAACACGCAAGAAAGTCGCACTGATAATATCAATTCAACCGTCAATATTGACGTTGACCAAACAAAGTTAGTTGACGTTAAATCTGAAGCATGGGCCAATAAACTGGTTGTGGTTTCAAAAGGCGCTGGCGGTAATCAAATTACGAATAATCAATCATTTGGTGGTGCGGTTGGTAGTGGCAATGATGGTGAGCCAATATCTGATGTGAATATGAATGTTGACATGGTTGGAGAATCGAAAGTCGACTCCCAAGCCGGTGGTAACTTCGCTCAATTTATTTTGGCAGGCACTGGTAATGTGGTGAATACCACTCAAGAATTTGGCGCTAAACGTGATAGTGTTATTATGGTCAACCCAACAGAGACTGACAATGTTGCGGTTAAATCTGAAGGCTTTGGTAACAGCATGATCTTAGTGTTAGGCGATGTGCCAGCTGTAGAATAGTTATTTATACCACTTTATCTGTACATTATCTGTACATTAGCACCCCCTAAGCTCTAAAACGCTTAGGCGGTGCTAATGTTTTGGTTGGTTTTGTATTTTGGTGTTACGAGATATTAATTTTTAACACGGCTTTAACCAACTTTCTTCATTAAGCAATTATATTTAACTGTTTTTTAAAGTGGCCACTCTTCCTTTTATTTGGAATATAGGCTATCATGTGTATGAACTCAAACAAAAGGCCATCCCGATGAGTAAAGCCCGAGCACGTGAACGTAAGAAAAAAAGATTAGCCCAAGCCCATGCAACGGGTACAGCCCCTATCCCTGCTGCCGTTGCAGAACAAAAACATAATGCAACCAAGTTTGACACTCAGTTAAACAAAGGTGGTAAAAACATGGGTGGTAAGAATATTCCAAACTTTGCCGCTGCTAGTCGTGGTTCTGCACGTTCTGGTTAAGAGTGTAACCTCTGCTAGATTTATGACAAGGCGAACAGAGGCTATTATATCAATTAATGGCTATATTTATATCAAATTTGATGTTTTATGGCATTTTATTATGAAATAGCTTGTTTTATAATATAAACTAGTGTCTAAGGCTTCCACGTTTGATTGATACGTTAAAAATGTATCCACTTCTCTTTCCAAATAATTGGGTTCAGTTGAGGGTAATAGAGCTAAGTCTTTTTCAAGCCCATATCTTTGATCACAATATTGTGGTTAATTGAATACCAATATTTGCACAAGGAGAAATAACATGGCAACTGGTACAGTAAAATGGTTTAACCCAGCTAAGGGTTTTGGTTTCATCGAGCCTGAAAATGGTGGTTCTGATGTGTTTGTACACATTAGTGCAGTTCAAAATTCAGACCTAGACGGTTTGGATGAAGGCCAAAAAATCGAATATGAAGTTCAAGAAGAAAAGGGCAAGCAATCTGCTTGTAACCTAAAAGCTGTTTAATAAAAATAGCACGATTAGTTATTCATTAAACACGAGTCATTTTTATGGCTCGTGTTTTTTTGTTTTGTCATTGTAATTTCTAGAACAAGATTACTTGTGTGTTTAAAATAAAAAGTGCAATTTGAGTATTGCACAAAACTCTAGTAGATATATGCTAGATTCAGAATTAATTAATAAACTGGAAAAGACATTATGGCTAAAAACGTTTTCACAGGTACAATGCCTGCTCTAATGACCCCTTGCAAATCCGACCGCACGCCTGATTTTGATGCGCTGGTTAAAAAGGGTAAAGAAATGATCGACGCTGGCATGTCTGCCGTTGTATATTGTGGCTCAATGGGCGACTGGCCTTTACTAACCGATGAACAACGTATGGAAGGCGTTGAACGATTGGTAAAAGCGGGTTTACCTGTAGTTGTTGGTACTGGCGCTATTAATAGTAAATCTGCTGCTGCACATGCGGCGCACGCTCAAAAAGTTGGCGCAGTTGGCCTTATGGTTATTCCTCGTGTTTTATCGCGTGGCTCATCAGCAATTGCTCAAAAACATCATTTCAAAGAAATTCTTAATGCGGCACCAGATGTGCCTGCTATTATTTATAATAGCCCTGTTTATGGTTTTGCAACCCGCGCTGAGTTGTTTTTCTCATTGCGTGCTGAACATCCAAACCTAATTGGTTTTAAAGAATTTGGCGGCAAAGATGACCTTCGTTATGCTTCAGAAAATATAACATCACATGACGATCAGGTTACATTAATGGTTGGTGTTGACACTGAGGTTTTCCATGGCTTTGTTAATTGCGGTGCAACTGGTTCTATTACGGGTATTGGCACAGCATTGCCAAAAGAAGCTTTATTATTAGCAAAGCTGGCACAAAAAGCTGCTAATGGTAATGCCGAAGCCCGCCAACGTGCGCTAGAGCTTGAAGAAGCATTCGGTGTACTTGCTAGTTTTGATGAAGGCACTGAC
Organism: Hyphomicrobiales bacterium; assembly: GCA_016744975.1. Classification (GTDB taxonomy): domain Bacteria; phylum Pseudomonadota; class Alphaproteobacteria; order Rhizobiales; family OSC116; genus OCS116. The sequence goes on from JADGDI010000041.1 coordinate 18,226, forward strand.
TTAGTATTATTCTATAAATATTTATTGGTACTCAACGGTGAAGAAGAATATCGCCTGCATTTCTATGAGACCGATGAGTTAAGCGATGCACAGCGCAACTATTGTGAGCAACAATATACTTTATTCCGCAATTGGTTTGCAGACTGGGCTAAGCAGGGCGGAATTATTTCTGAATGCATGTAATTGACAGCCATACAGGCGGTGAGCCAACACGTGTGATTTTGGATGGTGGACCTGATTTAGGATTGGGTTCACTGGCTAAGCGTGCGCAGGTTTTAGCTGCGGAACACCAGCTTTTTTATCAATCAATCATGAAGGAACCGCGCGGACAACCAGCGATGGTTGGCGCATTATTGGTTGAACCTGTAGACTCAGATTGTGTTACAGGTGTGATTTATTTTGATTCAGAGGCAGTGCTTGGCATGTGTGGCCATGGCACCATTGGCCTTGCGGTAACACTTGCTTATTTGGGCCGTATTGATGTCGGTATTCATAAAATAGAGACGCCAGCTGGTATTGTTGAAATACAGTTGTCGGATGAAAATACAGTTACGGTTACCAATATTGAAAGCCGGCGTGTTCGCGCAAATGTAAGCCTTGAGTTAGATGGTGTAGGCACGATCACTGGTGATGTTGCTTATGGTGGAAATTGGTTTTACATCATTGACCCCAGTCCGATAGACCTTATTTCAAGTAACATTCGTAAATTGACCGACTTAACCATACAAATTCGAGAGCAAGCTATTAAAGATGGTATTGGTGGTGAGAATGGCGAACCAATTGACCATGTGATATTACAATCTTTATCTGATAATCACAATGTAGATGCGCGCAATTTTGTACTCTGCCCTGACGATACCTATGACCGTTCACCATGCGGTACAGGAAGCTCAGCACGCCTTGCATGTTTGGCAGCAGATGGGCAGCTTTGCCCAGGGGTGGAAATTGTCCAAGAAAGTATTATTGGAAGTCCTTATCGCCTATCATATCAGCTTGCAGATAACGACAATATTATACCTCAAATCACTGGTCAAGCATTTGTTACTGCAGAAACAAAGCTTATTTTCAACCAGCTTGACCCGTTTAAAAGTGGCATTATTCTCTAAATATGCCAAAATATTATAGTTATTATTGTATCCTTATTTAACCAGTAGATTGCAGTGATTTATGGTTACCGACATCATTATTATTTTAGTGACTTTCATTGTTGGTGTCGTGTTGTTTTTACCACGCCTTGCCAATAGTAAATTGTGGAGTGCCACGATAACTCCGCTGGCTTCCATTATTGGCAGTGGGTTTTTAATTCTTGGGCCAATTTTACTCCAAAACTTTGGCATTTTTGCACCATTGGCGATGGCCGCATTATGTTTGGTTGGCTTTATCTTTGGTGCAGTTATTCGCTTCAATATAAAAATGCATACCGCAAATCAAAACACACGGTTAATCTTAGGCCTTGAGCAGGCTTCATCGTGGGTATTGGCTTTTGCTTATATTATTTCGGTTGCTTATTATCTCAACCTATTTGGCGCATTTGGTGCGCGGTTAACTGCATTTAACGACCCTGTTTATGCAAAAATTCTCACCAGCATTATGTTACTACTGATATTGATCGCAGGTTGGAGTAAAGGTTTTTCGGCAATAGAGCGGTTAGAAAAGTTATCAGTTAGTTTGAAGATTGCAATTATTTTTGGCTTAATTGCAGGTTTAATCATCTTTAATGCCAATCAAATTGCAATTGAGGCAGTTGTCATTAATCCCTCAAAACCGCTCAGTTGGGGGCTTGTTACCCTTAGTTTCGGACTAATTGTAACCATCCAAGGCTTTGAAACATCACGTTATCTTGGTGAGAAATACTCGGCATCAACACGCATTAAATCTATGCGCTTGGCGCAATATAGCTCTTCAATAATTTATATTATTTATATCAGTTTAATCGCTTATATGTTTGCGCCAAATGCGTTTGGTTTTTCTGAAACAGCCATTATTGACATGATGGCAATTGTATCGCCCATATTACCTGCTTTGTTAATAATAGCAGCCCTTAGCGCGCAATTTAGTGCTGCATTAGCAGACACAGGTGGCTCTGGTGGGTTAATTGCAGAACTGACCAATAATAGAATAAGCCCCAAATACGCATATTTGTTATTGGTTTTTATTGGTCTTATTTTGACATGGAGTGCGGATATTTTTGGCATAATTAGTTATGCATCTCGTGCTTTCGCACTATATTATGCCATTCAAGCAGCTGTTGCAGCGAGATATGTTTATAAAAAAACTACCAATGAGTTAAAGTTTTATCTCTATATATGTCTCAGTGTTTTTGGTTTAATAATTGCTTTATTTGGAACATCGGTTGAACTTTAATGTTCAACCAAATGCTGCGCAATATTTGATAGGAACCTTAGCCGACAAATGCCCGTTCAACCACAAAAGTTGCTGGCTTATTATTGGCGCCTTCAATAAGTCCAAAACTCTCTAACACAGTCTTGGTATCCTTTAACATATCCATAGAGCCACAAATCATACCGCGGTCGGTCTCAGGCGAAATGACAGGCAAGCCTAAATCTTCAAACATTTTACCATTTGTCATTAGATCTGTAATACGACCAGTATGGATATATTCTTGACGGGTAACGGTTGAGTATAACCTTAATTTATCAGCAGCAAGCTCACCCAATAATGGATCATCAATAATATTAGCAACCAATTCTTGGCCATATTTTAAATCCTCGACATCGCGGCATGTATGGGTTAAAATGACTTCTTCAAATTTTTCGTAAGTTTCTGGGTCGCGAATTAATGAAGCAAATGGCGCAATGCCAGTACCTGTTGAAAACATATAAAGTCGCTTACCAGGTATTAAGGCATCATTGACCAATGTCCCTGTAGATTTTTGACGCATTAATACCGTATCACCTGGTTTTATTTTTTGCAAATGCTGGGTAAGCGGGCCATCTTCAACTTTAATCGAGTAAAACTCTATTTCATCATCCCAAGCTGGGCTGGCTATAGAATATGCTCGAAATATAGGTTTTTCAGAATTAGGAAGACCAATCATTACAAATTCGCCAGAACGAAAACGAAAACTTGCAGGGCGGGTAATGCGGAATTTAAACAAACGATCTGTATAATGCTCAACCGCGGTAACCGTAAGGGCAAAACAGTTTTTTGGGGTAGGGAAATCTGTGTTGGTGGCAACTGGCTCTATTTGTGTGGACATGGTGGAAATTCTTTTGCTTATTAAATTGCATGGCAATGGTTGGTTTATATTCAATATGTAATGGTTTTTAACAATTTATCCTTACATTTACAATATATATAATTTACACGATTTTGCGTGAATTAAAGTTATTTACATTAATTCTGTATAAAATAATAAACTGCCTATTACAAGTCTTTTACTTAGAGCATTTGAATAAATATAATAGAGGACAATATGTCGCTGTTTGGCGATAAGCCAAACTCTCTCGAGCTAAGCTTCAAAACAATTAGACTAGCGCTGAGGATAAATGGGTGACTTGTACGAGAGGCCACGAAGGTATATAAACTAGTATTATGTATTAATTTAATGAGTTTTAGCTGAGTTTTAAATATAAATTATGGTTAAAGGGGTGGTTGATGGGTTTTGCACTGAGTAATAGGCGGCTACCACCAGTTTTTATTTTATCAATATCGTCAGTTTTTGCATTAATCATTATTCTTTTTTTGATTTTCTTAACCATCAATACCAAATGGATAGGGCTAGAATTAAAAGCGAATGTTAAAAGTAACAGTGTTGAAATTATATCAATTGCACCAGATGGGCCATCGAGAGGTTTGCCATTTTTAGGACAACTAGTTAGTGTTAAGGGTGGTTTAACAGATATTGTACTATTGGTGGCTACAGATTTAATTGAAGAGCCTGATATTTTACCAAATTTTATAGAATTAGAAGCATTTTTTGTTAAGCAGTCTAAATTATGGCGTGCGACCACTGGTAAAGTGCTTTATTTGCAGGTGGATAATTTAGAAGGTCAGCTTATTACCCATCGCGTTGTTGCAAAAGATATGCGGCCAATATTAGACCTACCCCTGGTATTTTGGGTGCAGTTGCTGGTGGCGCTTGCTGGTTTTCTAATTGGGCCTTGGGTATTTTTTTTACGACCAGACTGGCCAGCAGCGTTTTTTGCCATTGCTGGTGTTGGCTTGGCATTATCAGCTGGCTCCGCCGCCGTTTATAGCGGAAGAGAATTGGCCATTGACGGTCAGATGTTTGATATACTGACGCGCGTTAATCATTTTGGCGCATCGGCGCTTTTTGGATTTGGTATTATCGGCTTATTTTTAATCTACCCCCGCATTTTATTGCCTAAAAAATATCTATTTATCCTACTTATTGTGACATCCATTTGGCAAACAGTTGATCAACTGCGTCTCACACCTAGTTCAGTAGAAAGTAACCATTTATGGGTTGCCATTCAAATGATCGTCATCATCATATTGATTGGCATTCAATATTTCGCCACCAAAGGCGATCTGCTTAGCCGTGCGGTTTTGCTTTGGCTTGGTCTATCAGTAGTTTTAGGGGCGGGCGCATTTGTATTAACAATAATTGTGCCCATTATTTTAGGAATTGAAGCCAGCTTTTCGCAAGGCTATGCATTTTTATTTTTTCTACTGATTTACATAGGCGTGGCTTTAGGTGTCTCACGTTATAAGCTATTTGAGCTTGGCGAATGGACATTTAGGGTCTTATTTTATTTGGGTGGTGCAGCCATTTTATTGGTTTTAGATGCAGTGTTAATTATCACTATGGCATTAGAAGAATTACCTGCTTTTAGCATTTCCATATTGTCTGTGGCATTTTTATATTTACCGTTAAGGGAAAGCTTGGCAGGGCGGTTTATGCGCCGTGAGACTGCCAATAACCGAGATATCTTTAACGAGGTGATAGATGTTGCTTATGCATCGACAAGTGAACAGCAAAATAAGAGGTGGGCGGAGCTTATGGATAGATTGTTCAAGCCGTTGAAGATAACCGCCCAAACTGAGCAAACGGATGTTTCAAAATTAAGGTTAGAAGGTCTTGAATTGGTTATTCCATCGGTAGATACCATACCGACATTATTGCTAGAATATGCCCATGCAGGCCGTAAGTTATTTGCGTTACGTGACGTGCATCAGGCCCAAGAACTAGTTGTTATGTTAACACATTTGATTAAAAATAGATTTGCGCATGAAAAGGGGGTTCGTGAGGAAAGAGTGCGCATTGCTCGGGATATGCATGATAACATAGGCGCACAATTGCTTACTGCCCTACACAGTAAAAAAATCGACCGCAAAGATGTGATGATACGTGAAACAATTACTGATTTGCGAGATATTATCAATAATGCGTCGAGCCAAGAACTTACCTTTAACGAAATATTGGCCGATTTGCGGGTCGAAACTGCGGAACGTTTGGCAGGCGCTAATATTACATTGAAATGGACATTTAAGGCTGAAGCAACACCACCTTTAAACTCACATACAATTCAAGCTTTGCGCTCTATCATTAGAGAGGTGGTTAGCAATGTGATTAAACATTCCAATGCAAAAAATTTATATATTGCATGGTATTGGGA
>JADGDI010000042.1 GCA_016744975.1 Hyphomicrobiales bacterium
GGCCTATACATTGCGAAAAGACGGCCATATTAGGGTGAGTATATTACTAAAATCTGTCCCTAAAAAATTACACCAAATATTTGAATTTATGTGCTTGAGTTTGGGCACTGTTTTTTTGGCTTTTACCGTCTATCACAGCACCCTATTTGTTTATGACAGTTATAAATATGATGATTTATCAGCTGGCATCATTGCCATCCCGCTCTATATTCCGCAATTTTTTATGCTAATGGGTTTGTTAATCATGTTCATTGCATTTTTAGATGATTTAATATGCTTCATAATGGGGCATAAATTAAGCTATACGATACAAGATACCCAAGAAATTGGAAGTGGGGGGTCTGAATAATGGATTTTTCATTTTGGTTACCAATCGCTGTTGTGTTGGTTTGTTTATTTAGTTTGTTACTTATAGGTGTGTGGGTATCACTTGGTTTATTTATAACCGCTTTTTTAAGCCTCTATTTATTCACCACCATCAATATTGGCGCCATATTAAGCTCCACAATTTGGGGCGCGATTGACAGCTGGGAGCTAGCGGCCTTACCAATGTTCATCTGGATGGGTGAGATATTATTCAGCTCCGGCTTGTCTGAAAATATGTTTAAAGGCTTAAGCCCTTGGATGCGGCGATTGCCTGGGCGTTTATTGCATGTCAATATTGTAGGCTGCGGTATATTTGCAGCGGTTTCAGGCTCAAGCGCTGCGACCACAGCAACCATTGGCAAAATGTCAATTCCTGAGCTAGAAAAACGCGGTTATGATAAAAAAATGATCATCGGCACTTTAGCAGGCAGTGGCACACTTGGTTTGCTTATTCCACCATCCATTATTTTGATTGTATATGGCGCAGCAACCGACCAATCTATCGCAAGGTTATTTATAGCGGGCATACTGCCAGGCATTATATTATTAATGATGTTTATGGGCTTTGTGATGGCTTGGTCTTTATTAAACCCAAGCAAAAGTCCAAATGCTGAACCTGCCATGTCATTTATAGAAAAGGTTAAAGGTACAAAACATTTAATGCCTGTAGTATTTTTGATATTTGTGGTCATTGGCTCAATTTATGCAGGCATAGCTTCACCAACTGAAGCGGCTGCATTGGGTGTATTAATGGCGTTAATATTGAGCAAATTGGGTGGAAATTTAAGCAAACAGAGTTTTGTTTCGGCATTGATGAGTGCGGTTAGAACCTCAACCATGATTGCGTTTATCTTAATTGGGGCAGCATTTTTAACCACCGCGATGGGCTTTACTGGCATACCAAGAGAATTGGCACTAAATATTGGCGCAATGGGCTTAAGTAAATATGAGTTATTATTTGCACTCACTATATTTTTTATTATTCTGGGTTGTTTTTTAGATGGCATATCCGTTGTTGTCTTAACAACCAGTGTTATATTGCCAATGGTTGAACTGGTTGGCATTGATTTAATTTGGTTTGGTATTTATTTAGTATTAGTGGTCGAGATGAGCCAAATCACCCCACCAGTTGGCTTTAACCTATTTGTTCTGCAGGCCATGACGGGTGAAAATATTTTCAAAATCGCATTATATGCTTTGCCATTCTTCTTGATTTTGGTATTGCTGGTAATATTAGTTACCATTTTCCCTGACATCATATTGGGTTTGGGGTCTGGTTTATATAATGGATAATAGATAATAGATATTTGGGTGATTTATGAATGCCGATGAAGTAAAAGACATTAAGTCAATTGTCTCCTCCGAACATTTGTCTAACAACCATGTCTCATCATTAAGTGAAATTGAGTTTGGGCTGATTATCGCAGGCAGTGCTTTTAACCGTTGGATGGTGCATTGCATGTCCGCCGCTGGCATTGATGACTTAGGCGCGCTTGATGTATTGGTTCTACATACCGTTAACCACCGAAAAAAAGCAAAAAAACTAGCAGACATTTGCTTGGTATTGCATATAGAAGACACCTATACAGCCACCTATGCAATAAAAAAACTAGAAAAGCATAAATTGGTTTCAAGCACCAAAAAAGGCAAAGAGAAATATATAGACATCACCAAAAAAGGTGCTGATATGTGTGACACATACCGAAAGATTAGAGAGCTATGTTTATTGCCATCGATGGATGCAACAGGTAAAAGCAATGAGGAGTTGGCTGAAATGGCCGCTACCTTGCGGGTTCTATCTGGCCTTTATGACCAAGCAGCCAGAAGCGCAGCATCGCTTTAAGTCAGAAATACCAGAGCTAAAATTCTTAATCTAATATTATGCCTAATATATTATTCTAATATACATAAATTTAATTAGATGAGAATATATCATAATGTTTCAAATTTTTATTTTTTTGTGCGCTGCGGTTATTTCTGTACCGATCGCCAAAAAACTTGGATTTAGTTCAGTTCTTGGATACCTAATTGCTGGCGTGATTATTGGGCCATTTATGTTGGCTTTGGCGGGCGATCAGCTTGATGATGTCATGCATATTGGTGAATATGGTGTCGTGATGATGCTGTTTTTAGTCGGCTTAGAATTACAACCTTCCTTATTATGGAAAATGCGAGCGGCCGTTTTAGGGTTAGGCGGGCTGCAACTCACCCTTACTAGTTTAGCAATTTTCCTAATTGGTATATGGTTTAATCTCAACTGGCAAACCGCATTGGTCATAGGTTTGATATTATCATTATCATCCACTGCCATTGTACTTCAAACACTTGAGGAAAAGGGCCTTTTAAAAACTCGAGTTGGTCAAAGAGCCTTTGCTGTATTGCTATTTCAAGATATGGCGGTTATTCCAATTTTAGCAATATTACCGCTTTTCGCTATTCAACCTACTCTAGAAAATATTGATAAAGAAGGTTTAAATGGCATTCAACAAGCTGCTTTATTATTTTTTGTAATGGTAGCGATTGTATTGGCTGGCCGTTATTTAATCAGGCCTTTATTTAAAATCATCGCATCAACAAAATTGCGCGAAACCTTTACTGCAACCGCGCTCTTATTGGTTGTTGGCACCAGCTTGCTTATGGAGGCAATTGGCCTCTCGGCGGCATTAGGGGCATTTTTGGCGGGCGTCGTTTTAGCAAATAGCGAATATAGACATCAGTTAGAAGTTGAAATTCAACCTTTTAAAGGCATGTTATTGGGTCTATTTTTCATTTCTGTTGGCGCCAGTATTGATTTTAATGTCATCGCAGCAGAACCTGCTAAAATAGCGGTCATAGCAATCTTATTAGTTTTGGTTAAATTTTCAGTATTAATATTCATTGGCAATCTTTTTCAATTAACAAATTCAGCCAGCTTATTATTTGCATTTTCACTAGCGCAAGGTGGTGAGTTTGCCTTCGTTATTTTACGCTTTGCAACTCAGAATAATGTTTTAACCACCCAAATTGTCGACCCAATCATTGTTGCTGTGATTGTTTCTATGGCCGCCACACCTTTACTAATGTTACTTAATGACTTTATTTTCCAAAGCAAATCAAAAGACAAGTTAGATCAAGAAAATCAGAAACATGATCAATTAGATGAACAAGGCACAGAAGTTATTTTGGCAGGCTATGGGCGCTTTGGACAAGTTATCGATCGCTTGCTAAGTTTAAACCAAGTTAAAATGACAATTTTGGAATATGACCCTTTGCAAGTAGATATTGTAAGGAAACATGGCAATAAAATCTATTATGGCGATGCAAGCCGCGTTGAGTTGCTTGAATCAGCAGGTGCAAAAGATGCAAAACTATTAATTATCGGCATTGAAAATCACCAGAAAACCATTGAGATTATTCAAACAGCAAAACGTAACTTCCCACAATTAAAAATCATCACTCGTGCTCATGGCCGCCGAGAAGCCATAGAGATATACCGCTCTAATGCCGATTATGTCATTCGAGATACCTTCGGATCTTCACTTTTTGCTGGTCAAGAAGCACTTGAAATACTTGGAGTTAAACCAGCTAAAGCACATAAAACAATTGAAATATTTAAACAATATGATGAGAGTTTTTTATTAAAAACTTCCCAAAATATTGAAAATGAAGACATTAGTCTATTGTCAATCGGGCAACAATATCGCAACGACTTAGACCGTGTAATGGACGAAGATGCCGAAGAGTTAGCCAAACAAAAATCTAATTCAGAAAACTCTAAACAGTAACAAATATTAAATACACTAACTATTAAATGCAGCGCCTAAAGCCACTGTCATCATGTTACCAAAGGTTTGTTCACGTTCCTGACTTGTAGTCTCTTCACCAGTGATTAAATGATCAGAAATAGTCAAAACCGTCAGTGCTTTTCGGCCAAATCTTGCAGCCAATGTATAAAGTGCTGTGGTTTCCATCTCAACTGCTAAAGCGCCATGTTCTGCAAGGCGCATCAGCGGCTCAATAGAGCTGGCGTAAAAGCGGTCTGATGTCACAATACCGCCAACATGGTGTTTAAACCCGCATTTTGCAGCAATAGCTGCTGCATCACGTACTAGGTTAAAATCCGCGCAAGGTGCGTAATCCCAATCATTCATTTCATGGCGGTTTGTACTGCTGTCAGAGGACGCTGTCATGGCAATGATGATATCACGGATTTTAACATCCTCAACCAAACCACCTGCACTGCCAACTCTAATTGCGGTTTTCACGCCATAATCTTTAAATAACTCATTCACATAAATAGAAATAGATGGCACGCCCATGCCTGTACCTTGAACAGACACTCGGTTGCCCTGATAAGTACCTGTAAAACCAAGCATACCGCGTACATTACTGTAACATTTTGCATCTTCAAGAAATGTTTCGGCAATCCATTTAGCGCGTAATGGGTCTCCTGGTAAAAGAATGGTTTCAGCTATCTCGCCTGGTTGTGCGCCAATATGGGTACTCATATCTTCTCCTGTTAAGTTAAAATTTAATTTTAAATAAAAGTTTACTTAATGCAATATTATTTTAATATTCAAACATTAAAAAGAAATCATCTTGTTTTTAAAATTGTAACACCTATCTTAAAATCAACACATTCATACGAGGGAAATTATATGTCAATATGGGGTAAGCTAGGCGGTGCAGCAGCAGGATTAACATTTGGCGGGCCACTTGGCGCATTATTTGGGGCGGTTGCTGGGCATTATTTTTTTGACAAAGATGATGAAGGAAAAATTGATCATAAATTCAATCAAACAGGCCAAGCGGGTAATTGGGCAAATGCAAAAACCAGTAATTGGAGCCGCGAGCAACCTGAAGATAGCATTATTTTCACCATGGGTATTATCGCATTAGGTGCCAAAATGGCTAAGGCTGATGGCGTGGTCACATCTGATGAAGTCGCTGCATTTAAGCAAGTTTTTAAAATACCCGAACATGAAGTGGCTAATGTTGCAAAATTGTTTAATATTGCCAAACAAGATGTGGCAGGGTTTGAAGCCTATGCTAGTCAATTAGCCGATTTATTTCGTAACAAACGCCCCATGTTGGAAGATGTCATTGATGGCCTATTTCATATTGCCAAAGCAGATGGCGTTATCCACCCTAAAGAAGTTGAATTTTTAACTGCTGTTGCAGAGATTTTTGGTTTCAGCCAAGAAGAATTTGACCGCATTGTTGCCCGTCATGGCCAAGCTAGCAGTGGCGGTGTTTCAGGCGCAGGTGACCCTTATAAAATATTGGGAGTTAAACCCAGCGATGACTTCAAAGACATCAAACGCAGCTATAGGAAATTAGTTGCAGAAAACCATCCAGATAAATTAATAGCCCGTGGTGTACCCGAAGAGTTTGTTGTGATTGCAAATGAAAAGCTAGCCAGAATAAATGCTGCCTTTGACCAAGTTGAGAAAAGTCATAACCATAAGTAACTTAAAATTACAAAAATATTGACCACAACACATGCAATTGGAGGGATATGTCTAAAAACTGTCCCCTATAAAAATATGATATAATTTATATTGCTGCTATAAGACCACTAGCAATTGGTAATATTATTGGTTTGTTCAACAAGATTTTTAAACTTCACCTGAACATCGGCAAAATATTTTTTAAACATTTCAAATATTACCATGTTTTTATCATCCATATATTTAGTTCCAATATCCATATCAATATTAGAAACCCAGCGACAGCGATTGTTAGAAAGCTCATAAAAATTATTTTCCAGCAAACAGCGCAAACCCTGTAATTCATAGGTTACAACATTCATTTTTGGTAAATCTGACTTTAAAACAGTTCTAATTATTTCTATTTCTCGCTTACCAAATAAGGTGCGCATTTTCATTATTTCTAAATCATTTTTGTTAATTTTATCTAATGTTTTAACCGAAATTAAATTTGGTTGCCATTTGTAAAAGCTTTCTGAATCTTTAAAGAGATTTATTGCATCATCTCTCGACGCAGCAATTTCCACCTCAATAGTAAAGCTTCCATCTAGTTTATCCATAGCGGCCTCCTCCCAAAAAACAAATTTAAGCATCAAAAAGCTCTATAAAATATCTCAATTATCCTCTAATAAACTCTTAAAGCTTTCCAACGAATTATTAGTAATAGTCATAAATGTGCTGGGTTTAATAACAGATAGTATTTTAAATATAAAACTCTTTGGAATAAATTTAATTTGCACAGTCCACTTTATTTTATTGTTTGGCAACTCACAAATCGCCATTACTGACTCCATTTCCATGCCTTGGAGGATTAATTTTGCGCTATAATCTGTTGGTAAATTATTTTCAATAACAGTCGAGCGGACCTCCATATTACGCCCATAGAACTGGTAGTTAAAAATATACATAGCGCCAGTTTGATTAAATTTTCCAGTCAAACACTGTAAACTAACAAAATCATCCTGCCATTGCTTCAACCGATGTTCGTCGTTGAGCAAGCCAACGGCTTGATCCATCTCGCAGTTTATAATAATTTCTTTCTGGTAGAGCATTATGGCAAACCCACAGAATATGATGAATATTTTAAATTTAACACATCCATTAACATTTCGAAGAATATTCCACAATTAGTATTAAAAGTCCATACCACACTTTAGTATAGTCAAGGTATATATGATCTCAAAATCATATAATAAAACACTATATATTGGGATTTCTACTTTATAACAAAATATCAGCTCCTTAATTACCAAAACACTAACTAAGTTACTTAAAATTAGTATAAGGTTTTTATATGTATTACTTATTCTTAAAATTCTATAACCATATTTCAACTGGAAATGCAAAGTCTCAACTGTTTTTTGCCTACAGTTTTACGCCATTTACGATAATGCTTTTGCTAATTGACTCAAAATTTGTTGCCTCAAATTATGTTGATTTCAGACCTTTGGTTAATATTATTGCTTTTGGATATTTTGTTGCAATGTTAAGTGCCGCAAATACACGTTTGCGTAAATTGATGATTATTATGGTACCATTATCATTTCTTGGCGAAATATTATTTTGCAACCTTTTAGACCTATATGATTATCGCGAAAACCAAATACCAATTTATGTACCTTTTGGCCACGCAATTGTTTATGGTTCAGGTTATATGCTGGCAGATCATCTTACCAAATTTGACGATATTGCAAAAAAACTATTTTTGACTTTTTTCATTATTATATTTGCAATTGCAGGCTTATATTTTGGGGACCATTTAACCCTAATCCTAAGCCTGTTCTTTTTTTGGTCGCTAAGGCGCAAAAACTGGCAGCCACTTTATTATTATATTGCCATTTATGTATTGGTAATTGTATTTGCAGGCACATTTTTTGGAGTTTGGGCATGGGAGCAATATGCATTTGGTTATATAGCAACCCTTAGCCCACCTGTTGGTGCGGTATATTTATACCTTGGTGGTGATGGCCTATTGCTGCGTATTGTCAATTTCATGGAAAAAAACAATATTCTAAAACCCAAAACAATATCAGAGTCAGCTAGCAAGCAAGACCCAAAAGACAGATAAACGGCCGCACTTTCAGAGTCCGCTAGCAAGCAAGTAGGGCAAAAACGCCCTTCCAAGGTAATAATTAGCAAGCCAATTTATTTATTATAATTCAAATTGGGTGCCAACCATTTTTCACATTCCTCAAGCGTCATGCCTTTGCGTCTTGCATAATCTTCAACTTGGTCTTTTTCAATTTTACCAACACCAAAATAATGACTTTCAGGATGGCTAAAATACATACCTGAGACACTACTTGGTGGCCACATGGCACAGCTTTCTGTAAGTTTAACCCCTATTCTATTGGTTGTATCAAGCAATTTAAACAGGGTTTGTTTTTCAGTATGGTCTGGCTGGGCTGGGTAGCCTGGAGCAGGGCGAATACCCTGATATTTCTCTTTAACCAAATCATCGGCACTAAACGCTTCATCTGGCGCATAGCCCCATAATTCTTGACGCACTTTTGCATGCATCAACTCAGCAAATGCTTCAGCCATTCTATCACAAAGGCTTTGAAAAAGAATGGCACTATAATCATCGCCCTTGGCTTTAAATTCTTCCACCTTCTCTTCTTCACCAAGCCCTGTGGTAACGGTAAAACCTCCAACATAGTCAGCAATACCACTGTCTTTAGGCGCAATAAAATCTGCAATACAGTCATTATAGCGCCCTGCTTGCTTTTTCATTTGCTGGCGCAGGCCGTGAAATGTACCCAGCACAGTATCACGGCTTTCATCGGTATATAAAGTCACATCATCAATGCTAAAATCACGCACCACATTGGCAGGCCAAAAGCCAACCACACCGCTTGCTTTAGTCCACCGACCTGCAATAATTTTCTCAAGCATTGCACTTGCGTCTTTATATAAATTTTTTGCAGCAGTACCATATTTATCATGTTCAAAAATACTCGGATAACTGCCTTTAAGCTCCCAACTACTAAAAAACGGCGTCCAGTCAATAAATTTAGCAATCTGCGCTAAATCAAAATTACTATATTCTTTCACCCCTAAAAAGGAGGGCTTCTTAATGCTATATCCGTCCCAATTAATCGCCATAGCATTACTGCGTGCTTGCGCAATTTTTGGCCGATCTTTATCAATGCGCGCACGGGCATGTTTTATTGCCATCGCTTCATAATCAACACGAATTTCTGACTGATAATCTGCCCGCCCCTCGCCCATCAGCTTTGTTGCAACGGCAACAGCACGGCTTGCATCTGTCACATAAATGCTTTGGCCAATTTTATAATTGGGGTTAATTTTAACCGCCGTATGGACTTTTGAAGTAGTGGCACCGCCAATCATTAACGGCATGGTTAAACCTTCACGTTCCATTTCAGCCGCCATATGGCACATTTCATCTAGGCTTGGCGTGATCAGTCCGCTTAAGCCAATAATATCAACATTCTCTTCTTTAGCTTTTTTAATTATATCATTGGCAGGCACCATAACGCCCATATCAATCACTTCAAAATTATTACATTGCAGCACCACACCAACAATATTTTTGCCAATATCATGCACATCGCCTTTAACCGTTGCCATTAATATCTTACCATTATTGGTGCTGGTATCTCCTGTTTTGAGCTTTTCTTGTTCAATAAACGGCATTAAATGCGCCACAGCAGCTTTCATCACCCGTGCGGATTTTACCACTTGAGGCAAGAACATTTGGCCGCTTCCAAATAGATCACCGACAATGTTCATCCCATCCATTAGCGCGCCTTCAATCACATGTAATGGGCGCTTCGCTGTAAGGCGAGCCTCTTCAGTATCTTCAACAATATAGTCGGTAATGCCATTAACCAAACTATGCGCAAGGCGATCGGCAATATTTTTCTCACGCCATGTTAGGTCAACCTCACGTTTAACGCCTTTTTGACCAACAAATTCTTGAGCAACTTCAAGCAAATTATCCGAAGCCGTTTCACCATTTTCTGGTACACGGTTAAACAAAACATCTTCTATCGCGAGCAAAAGACGCTTGGGGATGTCATCATAAATGGTTAATTGTCCTGCATTCACAATACCCATATCCATGCCAATTTTAATTGCATGAAAAAGAAATGCACTATGCATGGCTTCACGAACTAGATTATTACCCCTAAAACTAAATGATAGGTTCGACAGCCCACCAGAAACATGGCAATGCGGCAATGTTTCGCGGATTTCTTGGGTTGCTTCTATATAAGCAATGCCATACTCATTATGCTCTTCAAGACCCGTTGCGACCGCAAAAACATTTGGATCAAAAATAATATCCTCAGGCTTAAAGCCAACCTTATCAACCAATATTCGATATGACCTAGTGCAAATATCGACTTTACGCTGGCGCGTATCGGCTTGGCCATCTTCATCAAATGCCATTACCACAGTTGCCGCCCCATAGCGTTTAATTAACTTGGCATAATGAATGAACTTCTCCTCGCCTTCTTTAAGGCTGATAGAGTTTACAATTGCCTTACCTTGCACGCATTTAAGCCCAGCTTCAATCACACTCCATTTGGAGCTATCAATCATAATCGGCACGCGAGCAATATCAGGTTCAGCAGCAATCAGGTTTAGAAACCGCACCATTGCAGCCTCACCGTCCAACATGCCTTCATCCATATTAATATCAATAATCTGCGCGCCATTCTCAACCTGTTGACGGGCAACATTTAGTGCGCCTTCATAATCATCATTTAAGATGAGTTTTTTAAATACGGCCGAGCCTGTCACGTTGGTACGCTCGCCCACATTAACAAAATTTACATTGTCATTAAGTACAAAGGCTTCCAGCCCAGACAAGCGCATTAGGGTTGGTACTTTAGGCAAAACTCGCGGCTTATGCGGCGCAACCGCATTGGCAATAGCCTTAATATGTGCAGGTGTTGTGCCGCAGCAACCACCAACAATATTCACCAAACCAGAGGCTGCAAATTCTTCAATCAAGCCGGCCATATATTCAGGGCTCTCGTCATATTCACCAAATTCATTTGGCAAACCTGCATTGGGATAAGCACATACAAGGCCAGTCGCAACATTGCCGATAGACTGAATATGCGCGCGCATTTCCTGGGCGCCAAGTGCGCAATTTAGGCCAACTGAAAATGGCTCAACATGGTTGACACTATTATAGAATGCTTCAGGGGTTTGGCCTGATAATGTACGGCCAGAAAGGTCAGTAATTGTACCGCTGACCATAATTGGCAAACGATAACCAATATGTTCAAACACTTCATCAATGGCAAATAATGCAGCTTTTGCATTTAGAGTATCAAAAATAGTTTCGACTAAGATAATATCCGCACCACCCGCAACCAATCCTTCGACGGCTTGTTTATAGGCAACGCGTAAATCATCAAAAGTTACGGCTCTATAACCTGGGTCATTCACATCTGGCGACATGGATGCCGTTCTGTTGGTTGGCCCCAATGTGCCTGCCACAAAACATGATTTTCCGGTATTTTTAAAATGCTCATCGCAAGCAGCCTTAGCAACCTCGGCACTTTTTTTGTTCATTTCATAGGCTAAATCTTGCATGGCATAATCTGCCTGCGCAATACTGGTCGATGAAAATGTATTGGTCTCCAGAATATCCGCACCTGCTTCTAAATATTGCAAATGCAGCGCTTGAATAGCAGCAGGTTGCGTGATCGACAAAATATCATTATTGCCTTTAATATCCTGTTGCCAGTCAGCAAAGCGATCGCCTCTAAACTGTGCTTCACTAAATTTCTCGTCCTGAATAAGCGAGCCCATCGCACCATCGAGAATAAGGATGCGCTTTGCAGCAATATCTTGCAGTAATGTCGTCCGCTCTAAAGCGATCACTTTTGTCATTTTCATTCCTAATCGATATGTTTTAACTGATGGCAAATAGCAAAGGTTAAATCTGCCCTATTCATTGTATAAATATGGTAATCACGCACGCCATGTTGGTATAGATCTGTAACCTGCTCAACAGCAACCGCAGCCGCCACCATTTTACGGGTTTCAGGGTCATCATCCAACCCAACAAAGCGTTTATAAAGCGATTTAGGCACCGTTGTACCGCACATTTTTGCGAATTTAGTAATGCCTTCAAAATTATTCACTGGTGCAATGCCTGGCAAGATCGGCACATTAATACCCGCTTTTTCGCAAGCATCCAAAAACCGATAATAAACCACATTATCAAAAAACATTTGGGTAATGGCGCGGGTTGCACCTGCATCAATCTTTGCTTTTAAATTATCCAAGTCAGCTTGCAAGCTACCACTTTCTGGATGTTGCTCAGGATATGCCGCCACACTGATTTCAAAATCACCAATATTTTTGATACCACCGACCAAATCTGCTGCATTTACATAGCCGCCATCTGTCGGCACATATTGCTCGCCAATGCCGCCTTTTGGATCGCCTCGTAGCGCCACAATATGGCGAATACCCTCACTCCAATATTGTTTAACAATCTTGTCAATTTCTCCACGCTTAGCACCAACGCAAGTTAGATGGGCTGCGGGTTTTAACGAAGTTTCATTTTGAATACGCGTTACCGTTCTGTGAGTTCGCTCGCGTGTTGAACCGCCTGCACCATAGGTTACCGAAACAAATCTTGGCTTTATCACTTCAAGGCGTTTAACACTTGTCCATAATGTTTCTTCCATTTTTTCCGTCGCAGGTGGGAAAAATTCAAATGATACATTCAATTCATTACTCATGATAATTTTCTGAAAAATCAGAACCTTTTATTAGATATTATTCTTATTATTTTGCCTAAACACGTTCAAAAAGCCAAAGTGATACAGTTAATTTATCACCCCTTGAGTTTGGCATTCGCTCTGCACTTGTTTCCGGCGCAGGAATATTTTGGTTGTTTAACACTTTAAGATTAGTTTCACCGCCCCATTCGCGCATTTGTTCGTTTGAAAACCCTAACCTTCTGTGGGAATGGCTATCTCTCAATTCTTCTCTGTCATGACTGGCAAAATCAACAATCAGTAATTTCGAACCAAGCTTCATCACCCGAGAAGCTTCTTTCATTACGGTAAGAGAATCATCCAAATAATGCAAAACTTGATGAATGATAACGGTATCAAAGTGACCTGTTTCCATTGGTAAGTTAAAAATATCACCTTGTCTTACTTGACTATTAGTCAACCCAGCTTTTTCTAATTTCAGCCGTGCATAAGAAAGCATTTCATGGCTTAAATCAACACCAATGCTTAAACTCGCACGGTTTGAAAACAACTCCAACATCCGCCCAGTACCTGTGCCCAGATCCAATAGATTGCCTAAATCTGCATCTAGCATATCTCCAATTGCCGCCTCGACCTCATCTTCTGATATTTGTAATTGGTGCAAGTTATCCCAATTTTCAGCAATTGATGCAAAATATTTGGCGGCCGCTTCACTGCGCGATTGTTTAACCGCTTCTAAGCGCATTAAATCCCGTTTTAAAAGTGAGTCCGATTCAATAACATCAGCAATGACAGACGTTACAAATGAGTGATTGCGGGCTTTCTCAGACAGACGAAAATAAACCCAAGAGCCCTCGCGGTGGCGGTTAATCAGGCCAGAATCAAGCAATAATTTTAAATGACGTGACACCCGTGGCTGGCTTTGGCCCAATATATTGGTCAAATCTTTGACATTTAACTCACCTCGGGCGAGTAATAAAGTTATTCTAAGGCGCGTTTCTTCGGCAACTGCACGTAACTCCGTTAAAATTTGCTCCATAGCCACCTCATTAGATATAAAGATATATTTATATCTAATGAGAAAAAATGTAAAGTTTAATCTATCAAAATTTTTAATTTGTAGAAAAACCAAGCTTAATATAAAAACAATAACAACCTAAAGAGACGGATTCTATTATGGATATTGATCAAATCAGGGCAGATACCCCCGCCCTTAACGACGTTACATTTATGAATGCTGCAGGTAGCTCAATAAGCCCTGAACCAGTTTACAATGGCATGGCATTTATTTTGGACGAAGAAGCCCGCATTGGCGGTTACCATACCCATTATAAATATGAACAAGAATTAGAGGTTGACCTTTATGCATCGGTGGCGCAATTGATCAATTGCAAACCAAGTGAAGTTGCCATTGTCGAAAATGCAACCGTTGCGTGGCAAAAGATCTTTTACAGCCTCGCCTTAACTTGGAAAAAGGGCGATATAATCCTCTCTTCCACCACTGAATATGGTGCAAATTTAATTGCCTTCATGCATGTTAAAAAACTCTATGGCGTTGAAACTATAGTCCTGCCAGATAATGAATTAGGCGAGATTGATGTTATTGCAATGGATGCACAAATTGAAGCATTAAATGGCGCCGACAAGAATGTTGTCCTAATTGCAATTTCGCATATTCCATCCAATAACGCCTTGGTACAACCTGCTGAAGCTGTAGGCAAAGTTGCTAATAAATATGGCATTACATATTTACTCGATGCCTGCCAATCAATTGGCCTCTACCCAGTTAATGTTAAAAAAATTGGCTGTGACTTTTTAACCACTACCAGTCGAAAATTCCTTCGTGGGCCGCGTGGCAATGGGTTTTTATATGTTTCAAGCAAACAGTTAGAAACCATTGAACCTGCAATGCTCGATTTTTTTGGTGCCGAATTAGACGGCGCGCATAATTATAATTTACGCAAAGATGCCAGACGGTTTGAAAACTGGGAAAATGCCTATGCATTACGTGCAGGTTTGCATGCTGCGGTTGATTATGCGCTAGATTTAGGCCTTCATAAAATATGGAAGCGCACGCAAATAATTTCGAGCAAAATGCGTGAGGCAATCGCTGAAATACCACAAATGCATATCGCCGATCTTGGCAGTGTTCAATGTAGCATTATTACCTGTTATCATGAAACAAAGCCTGCCGCCGAAATTCGCAAATTTCTAGAGAATAAAAATATTTTACTGACCACCGCCTCAGACCATAGCGCACCTTGGGATGGTGAGCAGCGTAAACTACCAATGAAATTACGTTTCTCACCACATTATTATAATGACAAAAATGATGTCGACACGGTGATTGAAATTTTAAAAGCTGCGGTTAAATAGAAATTATTTAATCATAAAGGCGGCCCTGACAATGAGGCCGCCTTTATTATTTTTTGATGCTGGATTAGATTAGTTTTTAACATTCATATCTGCAGCAATTTCTATACCATTTTCAGTAAAATCCAATGCCACACCTATTTTCATATTGAGTTTAGACAAGCGTTTATATTGCTCAATCGTAGCTGTATCATCTTCAATATTTGCATTTAACAAAGCCGAAAACAACTTGCCATAATGCAGATAAATTTCAAAGAAACCATTGGCATCAATCGAAACCTTTTTAAGCGCTGCTGAATCTTTAGCAGCCTCATCGCCTTTAAACACATTTAGATGCTTAGCAGAAATAGCCGCAAAGGTTTTACCGCCAACCATATTCACTTGCGGCAATATATCATTCAATGCAACCGGTGTGCCATCATTTGGCAAGTTCAGCCCAGCTAGCATTGGCAACATCATACTAGCAGTTTGCAATTGTGCGGCTGGGTTTTCAGATGCAAGGCTAAACAATGCATCCAATGCCTTAAATTGCGGTTGCTTTTTAGACATATCAACATCTACATCATACACAATGCTCGACAAGCCCATAACACCTTGTGCCATACCTGCAAACATAGTCAGCGAAGCTGGGTTGGCTTGCATTAACGATTGTTGCATTTCAAGCAATGGTGCGCATTCATATTTAGCGCTTGTTGCAGCAGTCCATAATTTAGTCAACGCCGCAGGTGCTTTATTGACATTCAAGCCCAATGCCATGCTATACATTTGCTCACCAGCACCGCCCACATGGGCAGGAATAAACCCACGCAAATCCATCAAAGCATCATTTGTAGCCTTATTGTTACTTTCAATTATGCTTAGCGAATTGGCGATATATTCTTCACTGGTAATTGAAAATGTTGAAGTGCCAACAACCGTACGCGGCCAAGCTTGGGCAATGTCTGCAAATTCAGCACGGCAAGCTGGCGTTTGAAACTCTGCCATTTCTTTCCAGTCATTTTCTGGTATAAAAGCAATTGGCTTATTTGCAGTGATCCTATCAACCAAAATACGATGGTCAATATAACCCAATTGGGTGCCGTCAAACTTATATTTATCAGTCATATCTTGCAAGATTTTGGTTTGGTTAAGTGCTTTTGCAGGTTTTGTGCTGCCCAATGCAACTTTCAAATGTTCATTTTCACCACTTGGGCTGGCCATGGTCACAGTTGCCCAACCGTCATGCGTAGACACAATCAGTTCAATTAAATTCTTTTCGCCTTTATTCAGCAAATAAGATTGATATTTAATACCATTAATTTCATAATCTTCCCCTGTAATACCATTCTTTTTTTGAATTGACATCATCGCGGCAAGAAATGCATCACCATCACTCACCTCAACTTTAAATACGGGGTTAAAGTCTACCAAATAAAACAACATGCGTGTTTCATTCGCAAGGCCAAAGGCCTCCATAAATTGCTCTGGTTTAGCGAAATTAACAAGATACTCTTTTCCTAAACCATTCCATAATTTCACTGTAGCCAATTCATCATTAGCATCCAAATTATCCGCAATAGCTGCCGAAATTAAATCCTTATTGAGTTCCAAATATTCCTTTACCGGAAACGCTTTTAGGCTACCGCTAAAAAATGCGGTATCTGCCGGCACATAATCCATCGCCGCAAAGTTTGGCACATTTGCTGCCTGTGGCATTGATATAATGGCAACAGAAGCACTAAATGCTATAAGAGTTTTTTTTAGTAAATGATATTTCATAATTTCTCCAATAAAAATTATTAGTCATATAAATTCGTTATTTTTACAATCTTTGTACTGCATAAAAATATATAGGCAATAGTTGTGATCAGGACAATAAAACTCAACAAATAAGGCATTTTATTGACATAATTCAATTAACCTTCATCCATATTATTCAGGAAAATTTATTATCCGTCAATAAATGAATGGGCAACTAGCCCATTCAAAAAATAAGATATTAAACTTGTAGTAAAACATCTACTCAAACATGGAATTTTTTAAACTTAAGCGGCCTTGGAGTGCCAGCATCAGTGCCTAGGCGTCTTTTCTTATCCGCTTCATAATCACTAAAGTTACCTTCAAACCACTCGACATGGCTGTTGCCTTCAAAGGCTAGAATATGGGTTGCAACCCGATCCAAAAACCAACGATCATGGGTAATTACGACAGCACAACCTGCAAAATTCATTAAAGCATCTTCAAGCGCCCGCAAAGTTTCAACATCCAAATCATTGGTTGGTTCATCAAGCAATAAAACATTAGCGCCAGTTTTGAGCATTTTTGCTAAATGCACTCTATTGCGTTCACCGCCAGATAAAATACCAAGTTTTTTCTGCTGGTCACCACCTTTAAAGTTAAATGCACTGCAATAAGCACGGCTATTACGTTCAATTTTACCCAAGTTAATAATATCATTACCTTCGGAAATCTCTTCCCAAACAGTTTTATTAGCGTCAAGCGTATCACGGCTTTGGTCAACATAACCAAGCTGAACAGTTTCACCAATACGGATATCACCAGCATCAGGTTGTTCTTGGCCCATTATCATTTTAAACAAGGTAGATTTACCCGCGCCATTGGCACCAATAATGCCGACAATCCCGCCAGGAGGTAAACGAAAGTCCAGGTTTTCAATAAGTAACTTTTCACCAAATGCCTTATTCAGCCCATCAGCTTCAATAACAATACCGCCCAAACGCTGAGAAGCTGGAATGATAATTTGCGCATTTTTAAGCGCTTCACTTGAGCCTTGAGCCACCAATGCATCATAAGCTGAAATACGAGATTTTGACTTAGCTTGGCGGGCCTTGGGGCTTGAACGCACCCAATCCAGCTCACGTTCAATGGTTTTTTGGCGTTTTTCGTCAACTCGCGTTTCTTGTGCTAGACGTTTGGCTTTTTGCTCAAGCCAATTGGTATAGTTGCCTTCATAAGGAATGCCTTCACCACGGTCTAATTCCAAAATCCATGCGGTAATATTATCAAGGAAATAACGGTCATGGGTTACGCAAACAATCGTACCTGTATAATTGACCAGATAATTTTGCAACCAAGATATGGTTTCTGCATCCAAATGGTTGGTTGGCTCATCGAGTAACAACAAGTCAGGTTTGGCAAGCAATAATGCACAAATCGCCACGCGGCGGCGCTCACCGCCCGATAGGTTTTTCACTTCCGAATCAGCAGGCGGACAACGCAACGCTTCCATCGCCACCTCTACCTGATGGTCTAAACTCCATGCATCCACCGCGTCAATTTTTTCCTGCAGCGCGCTCATTTCTTCCATCAGCTCGTCAGTATATTCTTCAGCAACTTTAGCGGCGACAGCATTAAAATCGTCTAACAGTTTTTTGGTTTCAGATACCCCAACCATAACATTTTCAACCACAGTTTTACTGTCATCAAGTTGTGGTTCTTGCGCTAAATAGCCTATTTTTACACCATCAGCTGCCCAAGCTTCGCCGCCAATTTCTTTATCAATGCCCGCCATA
This sequence comes from Hyphomicrobiales bacterium, assembly GCA_016744975.1. Lineage (GTDB taxonomy): Bacteria > Pseudomonadota > Alphaproteobacteria > Rhizobiales > OSC116 > OCS116. The sequence continues at coordinate 18,433 of JADGDI010000042.1, forward strand.
ATTTTAAGCAAGGATGATTTACCACTGCCATTCTCACCAACCACACCAATATGCGCGCCTGGTAAAAAAGATAAGCGAATGTCTTTGAACAATTGCTTGCCACCTGCAAAGGTTTTAGAAAGTCTGTCCATGGTATAAATATATTGATAAGCAGCCACAAGTACCTCGATTTTTTTAATTTAAACCTTAATAATCGATTATCACCACTTTCGCAAGCAGCTTGCTTATAAGCTACGTTTTTTATCCGAATGTGTCACCAAAAACACGCCAACCATAATAGGAATTAGGCCAATATAATCTGCCAATGGTATGGTTTCTCCAAACACCAACCAGCCATATAACAAACCGATGGGCGGCATGATAAAATGCAAGCTAGACGCCTCACTTGTGCCTTTTTTCTCGATCAGTTTAAACCATAAAATAAATGACAAGCCAATAACCACCACCAAGTAGAACATACTGAAACCAAACCTCAGATCAAGCCAAACATTTGGGGTATCCTCAAACAACAAAGCAGGAATATAAAGCGCCGCCGCACCTGCCATATTTTGCACACTCAAACTAAACCAAAAATCAGTTTTACCATTTAATTTTGAGAATAAAAATGTTGCCGTGCTAAAGCTTAGCAAAGCAAAACATAAAAGACCGATAATATATAAAGGCACACCTTCAAGAGAAACCCGGCTTTGTAAAATATACGCAACGCCTATAAAGCCCAAAGCCACGCCGACCGCTTTACGGTATGAAAAAGCCATTTTAACCAAAATAAACTGCGCCAAAGTAACCAAAACAGGATTGGCACTAATAATGGTTGCAACCAACCCTGAGGGCACGCCATCGATACTTAAACTATACCAAGCAAAGCCTAAATAACCCGCATTGTTAAGCAAGCCTAATATAATCAAGTTAACCAGTTGTTGCTTACCCAACTTGGTTACTTTTCCAAACACCACACATAAAACAAAAAAGAAAATAGAGGTTAGTAGAAATCGAGTGGCTAAAAACCAAAATGGTGGCCAAAATTCAAGCCCATATTTAGCAGCAGCAAATGCCGAAGCCCATGTCAGGCAAAAAATTAAAATCAACAATGTTGACTTATAGTCAAATTGTTTAAAATAGTGTGCTTTTTTACTCATGCTCATTCCGCCTTTGGCGCAAACTAACATGATTAACCGCCATAGATATATCAAACCTTTAAATATAAGCGCTATGTCTGAGATGTTAAAAAGTAATCAACTTCCAAAAATCAAACTATTTTAATCTTTCTCGCCTTTAAGAACATGAAATTTCTTGGTTTCTTCATTGGCGATCCACACCACACCGCGGTCTAAATCAAACCATGAACCGACCAGTTCAAGATTATCTTGATCTATAGCTTCTTGCACAAATTTAAAACTCCGCAAATTCTTAAGGCTAAGCAATACATTATCTTGTTCCAATTTTCGTAATTGCTCGCGTTCAGTCATCTCGTGGCTGCATTGATGCACATTGGCACTAATGTCTTTAATCATATTCATCCATTGGCGCGTAAAGCCGCGCCCTGTCTCTTCATCCAACTCAGCAAATGCATCCTGATTTTCATAAGCAGCTTTAATACCACCGCAATAGCTATGACCCATCACAATGATTAATTTGACTTTAAGCTCGGTAACCGCATATTCAATCGCAGCGCTGGTGCCATGATATCCACCATCATGCTGATAAGGTGGTACTAAATTTGCCACATTACGCAGCATGAACAAATCACCAGGTTTAGAATTGAATATTTGAGAGCTATTCACCCGACTATCACAACAAGAAATCATTAAAATTTCAGGTCGTTGGCCTTTTTCCACCAGCTCTTTAAACAATTTTTTCTGTCTTGGATAAATGACTTCACGGAAAGTAGCATAACCGTCAAGAAGGCCTGAAAATTTGTTTTTATCCATATTCGCTCACAATTTGATAGTTTGAGTTAACGATAAATAAGCTCAATTTTCAAGCCATTTAAAGCCACAATATTATTTTTCTTCAACCAATGCCAAAAGACCACCACCTAGCATTAAAAAACCGCCTGAAACTCGGTTTACAATTTTTTCGGACTTAAGCAATAACTTCTTAGCCATAGAGACCGTGACTGTCCAGCAGCTGTCAAAAAATGCTGCAATGATAAAAAATGTAATGGATAATATTGCCAATTGTTCGGTTATATTATGTTCTGGGTTAATGAATTGTGGAAAAAATGCACCAAAAAACACCAAAGATTTGGGGTTGGAAATGGAAACAACAAAGCCTCGCATAAAGATTGCTTTTTTATTCGGCGCTTCGGCTTTGACATTTGTTAAATCTGCACTTGGTGCAACCCAACTCTTATAACCAATATAGATCAGATAAAACACACCAGCCCATTTAATATAAGTTAGTAAATTACCCATATTAACCAGTATGGTAGCAAGACCTATCGTTACTAAAGTTAATAAAATACCCAATGCGGCCAAACTACCAGCAACAGTAATCAAACCAATTTTAACCCCATGTTTTAACGAGTTAGCAATGATTATAGAAACACTAGGCCCAGGGATAATAACCAATATTGAGCACGCAATCACAAAGGTAATGTAACTTGAAAAATCCATCCCTATACTTTCTTCTAGAATAAATACAATAATTATTCTGTTGAATAATCACCCTTACCATCATAGGATTAACTCTTATATTTTTGCAATAACTTTATCATCTTTATGGGTTTTATTATGGAAAATGATCAATCCGAAAACAGCAAAATAATTGAGCGAATTTACGATGTAGCAATTGACCCTTCTAGGCTTGAAGAACTGGTTGATATATGGGAAGAGCGCATCGCGCCCATGCGCATTAAAGGCGACGAGCTACAAGATTATAATGATACGACTTTTGATCATTTTTCTCGTATGGGCTTATTTTTAGATCGATTACAATTCACTGAAAGTCATGAAATTATTCAAAAAATTGATAATACTGGCACTTTGGCAGCATTAATTGTTTCCTCCGATTTGAAGATAAAACAACTTAACACTGCTGCTGAAAATTTATTCAACCTTAAAAAAAATGATCTAATAAATGCCATAACACCTGATTTACTCTCACAAGAGACATTGCAACTTGCAATTAAAAAAGCAATCGACAAACCACCCGGCGAACCTGACTTTTTACGCTTTAGATTAGAAGATAGCGAAAGGTTCATTTTGGTTCAAATCAGGGCAATAAAACCGCAAAATCAAGCAACAGAAACCTACGGTATAAAAACACCATTAGGCCTTAAATCAATAGAAATTATTCCACCTACCTCAAACCAACGCTTAGCACTCATCATAACAACCGAGCTTGCTTGGCGTCCAAGTTTTAGTAATGCGATCAAGAATGCATTCGACTTAACCTCTGCCGAAGTTGAAATTATCCGTGGGTTAACCGAAGGCTATACGATTGAGTCCATCGCCAAAGCACGAGGCCGATCAAAGGCGACAATTCGCACCCAGATCCGTTCGATTTTTCAGAAAACTGAAACCCGCTCGCAAGCTGAATTAATTCGAATTTCATTATCATTAATGGATATGACAGATTTTACAGAAAAACAGGCATCGGAGCCAAAAAATAACATATTTGAAGCACCCACTTTAAGCCCAACGATATTTCATACTATTCCTCGCCCTAATAATAGACGGCTTGATCATATTATTATCGGCGATCCCAATGGTAAACCCATTTTATTTTTCGCAGGTAATTATGGCCTGATTCGGCTACCTGCTAGCGCAGAGGCTGAAATAAAAGCAAGGGGAATCAAAATCATCGTTCCTATAAGAGGCGGATATGGTAAGTCAGATGAACTTCCTTTAAACATAAATTACCTACAACAGGTAAATGATGATTATTTAGCGTTATTGGATTTCTATAATATAGATTCTTGCGCAATTATTTCGCAACATACCGATTTTTGGATTGCCACAGTTTTAGCAGCAAGTCATCCATCTCGCATCACTGCTATTATTGCTTGTGCGCCAATGATGCCACTTTGGAAAAAAGAGCAATATGAGCGGATGGATAAATGGTATAAATTCATCATTGCAAATGCGCGTTATGCGCCAAAGATATTACCTTATTTAGTAAAGGCGGGTTTTTATCTAGCTTTGAGTATTGGGCAACATGGCTTTATGAATGCCATCTTTTCTGAAAGCCAAGCTGATAAAGACACTTATGCCATCCCCGAAACATTCGAAGCAATGATTACTGGTGCAGACATTGTTTTATCCAAACAGTTCACTGCCCATAAAGTATTCTCACGAGAATCCATATTACATGCAAAAAACAATTGGGTCGATGAGTTGGAGTCGTTAAAAGATAAGATACCCGTCCATGCCTTTATGGGTGAGGACAGCCCCATGGTGCCATCTGAAAGTTTGAAAGAATATAAACAACGCTATAACTGGATAGATTTTCATATAATGCCCAATGCTGGAGAATTGATTCTATTTAAGCACTGGCGTGAGATAATAAGCTTTTCAGAAAATTACTTAAAATAACAAGGAAAACACCACATTTTTTCTTATTTACACCAAATAATTCAACTTTTTTCAAATAAAAACCTCATTTACCTCAAATGAGGTATGCATTTAACCACGCAACTCTTTAGTCATCCGATATATTTAAAAATTATTGTATGATGAGGAATTCATGGATTTGATACGAGAAGCTATATTATATATTACCAATATTACAACCAGCCATATAAGTATTTATGATATCATTGGGGTAGTCGGTTTTGGTTTTTATTTGATAAATTACAGCCTAGTAACTTTCCAAAAAATTAATAGCCATGGCGTTGCATTTTTTCTAACCAATATCGTTGCAGCAAGTTGTGTTTTGACCAGCTTAATGCAAAGTTTCAACTTGGCTTCTGCGCTTATTCAGTTTTTTTGGATTTGCTTGGGCATCATTGCAATTTCATTAAGGCTTATGCCAAGATTAAAATTATACATTCCAAAACGTAAAAAAAGCTCACTTAATAAAATATTGAGTGCCCCTAGCAGAAACCAAAACAGACTTGAATTAACCCCACCAGCTCTAACCAACGAGATTACCCACAAGCAAATATTGCATAGTAATATAATTTATACCTACCCGTGCCCATCACGAGAAAAACCC
>JADGDI010000043.1 GCA_016744975.1 Hyphomicrobiales bacterium
CCATCATTTGGAGCGACCACTTCAAATCCATCTAAAGCCGATGGCGCTTCACCTTCTTCAAGTAATAAAGCAATGGTTGCATTTACAAGCACATTATCAGTACCTGCTTCAACCAAAATTTTACCGATAACACCCTCGTCTACAGCTTCAACTTCCATGGTAGCTTTGTCGGTTTCAATTTCGCACATCACATCACCTGCGGCAACGCTATCGCCTTCTTTAACCAGCCATGCAGAAAGCTTACCCGATTCCATGGTCGGAGAAAGTGCTGGCATCAATATTTGTATTGGCATTTCAATTCCCCTTAATCAACATAACAAGTTTTACGCGCTGCTGCTACCACGTCATTGGCGTTTGGCAATGCTAATTTTTCAAGATTAGCCGCATAAGGCAAAGGCACATCTTTAGATGTTACCCGCGCCACTGGCGCATCAAGATAATCAAACGCCCCATCCATAACAACAGCCGCAAGTTCTGCACCAAGGCCACAACGTACCCAGCCCTCTTCTACCGTTACCATACGCCCAGTTTTTTTGACTGAACTGATAATCGCTTCAGTATCAAGCGGTCTAATGGTACGTAAGTTGATCACTTCGGCGCTAATGCCTTGTTCGGCCAGAATATCCGCCGCTTCGAGTGATAGTTTAACCCCCATACTATGGGATACAATACTAACATCCGTACCAGCACGTTCTATTTTAGCCTTACCAATTGGCAACACAAAATCTTCAATTTCTGGAACATCCATGCTTACACCATAGAGTAATTCATTTTCCAAAAACACCACTGGGTTCGGGTCAAGAATAGCGGCTTTAAGTAAGCCTTTTGCATCTTCGGCACTATATGGAGAAATCACTTTAAGACCAGGGATATTGGCATACCATGCCGTATAGTCCTGACTATGCTGCGCACCAACGCGTGATGCCGCACCATTAGGGCCGCGAAATACAATCGGGCAACCCATTTGACCACCAGACATATAAAGCGTTTTAGCCGCAGAATTGATGATGTGATCAATCGCTTGCATGGCAAAATTAAAAGTCATGAACTCAACGATAGGCTTTAAGCCGCCAAATGCAGCACCAACACCGATACCCGCAAATCCATGCTCAGTGATTGGCGTATCAATCACTCGTTTTTTGCCAAATTCTTCAAGCAGACCTTGGGTGACTTTATAAGCGCCTTGATATTCAGCAACCTCCTCACCCATTACAAAGACTTTTTCATGCTTGCGCATTTCTTCGGCCATTGCATCACGTAAGGCTTCACGAATGGTTTGTTGTTTAAACGTTGTGCCTTCTGGAATTTCATCATTTTGCGGCACTTCTATAGCAGGTGCAGCAACGGCTTCAACAATTGCTGGGGCAACAACTTCAGGCTCGCTCGCGTCAACAATAGCTGATGCAGCAGAAGTGGCTGATGCAGCAGAGTTTATATTATCTGCAGCGCTTATATCTTCACCATCCTCAAGCAATATTGCAATCGGGCTATTAACAGCCACACCTTCTGTGCCAGCTTCAACCAATATCTTACCAATCACACCTTCGTCAATCGCCTCGACTTCCATGGTTGCTTTGTCAGTTTCAATTTCACACAAAACATCGCCAGATGAGACCTCATCGCCCTCTTTGACTAGCCAGTCGGATAATTTGCCTTCTTCCATTGTGGGTGACAATGCAGGCATTAAAATTTCTATCGCCATTTTCTAACTCCTACAATCTTGCTTATGTTTCAATCAATACGTCTGTCCAAAGCTCACTTGGGTCAGGCTCAGGACTCGTTGTTGCAAAATCTGCAGATTCTGTAACAATGGCACGAATTTTTTTATCAATATCTTTAAGTTCATCTTCAGTGGCTAAATTGCCTTCTAAGATACGCATTTTAACCTGTTCAATCGGGTCTCGTTCAGCACGCATACGCTGCACTTCGTCTTTGCTTCGGTATTTAGCTGGGTCACTCATTGAGTGGCCACGGTAACGGTAAGTCAGCATTTCCAATATGATTGGGCCATTTTCACGGGCATATTCAACGGCATCTTTAGCCGCCGCATATACGGCTCGAACATCCATTCCATCAACCTTAACACCAGGAATGTTAAAACTTGAGCCGCGTTGCGAAAAGTCAGTCTGTGAAGAGGCTCTATGAACCGCAGTTCCCATTGCATATTGGTTATTCTCGATGATATAAACAACGGGTAAATTCCAAAGCTTTGCCATGTTAAAAGCTTCATATACTTGCCCTTGGTTCGATGCCCCATCGCCCATATAGGCAATGGATACATTGTCAGAACCATTATACTGATTGGCAAATGCCAAACCTGTACCGATCGGCACTTGAGCGCCAACAATACCATGCCCACCATAAAAATGCTTTTCACGGCTAAACATATGCATAGAACCACCCTTACCTTTTGAAAGCCCGCCCTCGCGGCCAGTAAGTTCTGCCATAATGCCATTTGGTGAAAGCCCAACAGCAAGCATATGTGCATGATCACGGTAAGCCGTTATGCTCTGATCGCCATCTTTAAGCACCATTTGAATGCCCGTAACAACCGCTTCTTGGCCAATATATAAGTGACAAAACCCGCCGATCTGCCCCATACCATATAACTGACCCGCTTTTTCTTCAAAACGCCTGATCAATAACATATCATAATAGGTTTGCATTTCTTCTTCATCACTAAAATTAGCGATTTTATCAATTTTTTGAGGTTTACGAGTAGATTTCTTTTTAGCTGCCATGCGCGCCACAATAACAATCCTTTCAATAATATCATCGGATTTTCAAACCAAGGGGGAGACTCAATTAGAAGTATTACAATCAATATATTCGATTTTATAAAAAAAATCTACCCCCGATAGTGGTTTTTTATTTTGTTATAACTTATTAATATATAACCTATTTTAGACGATTAACCTAATTATTGTTAATCTAATTATTTTATGTTTTTGGACGCAATATAACCAAATCATTCACCCCCACAAGGCCGAGTTGATCGCGTGCCAATTCATCCAGCAGATCACCATCAACATTATCAGAGTTTAACTTATTGACATTTTTTTGCATCGCAGCACGAATATTTTGCAATCGCACCAACTCAGTATGCATTTTAACTTGGTTATCTTGCAGTTTCCAAAAGGAAATAAGCCCCTGCTCGCCATCAAATAAATGAAAGCCAAAATAAAAGCATAGGCCAGCTAGAAGCGAAAAAACAAGCCCAGTTCGTAAAATCTTTTTAAGACGGTATAGCAGCATATTTCAACCAAACAAATGAAGAAAAGTCATTCACCTATAGTTAAGCAAATATCCCTAATATCCAATGAATGAAACTGATAAAAACATTTTTATAAAATGATACAAATCACTGAACACTAGCAACACCGCCAAGACCATCTCTTTTATAAACATCTTTTCTAAAATGTACGGTACCTGCGGGGGTTACCCAACTTGTAACATAAATCATCCGTACAGAAACACGGTTCTTAATACTAATGTCTTTACGCTCACCACTAATATAAGCTCCCGCTGAATCTGCCTTGCTCCACTTACTGTCACCCTTCAATACCCAGTCTACAATTTGTCGGATATTTTGAATGCGTACGCAGCCAGAACTATATGCCCGATAGTTTCGAGCAAACAAGCTCTTAGAGGGCGTATCATGCATAAATACAGCGTGTTTATTGGGGAAATTCAATTTCACAATACCAAGGCTATTCTCGCGACTTGGGTCTTGCCGATAGGCATAACGAAGTGCCGATTCGGATTTAAAATCTATTTCTGCAGGATCAATTTCTTTACCACCCCATGTTGTATATATACGCATACCGGTGCGCTTAATATAAGATGGATCAGTAAGAATTTTTGGTACTAAATCACGCCTTACAATTGATACAGGAACATGCCAATAGGGGTTGAAATTAACTTGAGATAACGTACTTGAGAGAACTGGGGTTTGTCGATCTGGTTGCCCAACAATAACATTATGGCGAGAAACAATACTGCCATCTTCCACCGTTTCAACACGCATTGCAGGTATGTTCACGACAATAGAGCGATTGTGCAATTTTGCGCTAGCGCCTTTAATACGGTTTAGATTCAATTCAATTTGTCTTTTGCGTGTGGTTGCACTAACATTAAGCTCTTTTAATGTGTCGCCCGAAACAATACCATTAACCACTAAACCATGTCGGGCCTGAAACCGCCTCACAGCTTGATCTACATTAAAATCAAACACCTCAGCATCACCGCTAACCCGCGGCATGTCACCAACCAAAAACAGCCTTTGGCGAAGTTTAACTACCATAGGTTGTTTATCGCCACGCTTAAGCCCCTTACCAATTTGTGGCCAGCCACCAGAGTTAATAATCTGCTGGTATTTTTGAGATGCTTGTTGCATCGCAATTAATGTACTCTCGCTAAGTAAGGGGGTTTTTGAGCTATTCTCAACAACTCCAAAATTAGTTTCCAAACTTTTATTTGCATCAAAAACATTCGCGTCAGAAAGATTTTCAGAATTTTGCATAACAACATTGTTAGTGACTTGAGTACTTGTATCAAACCCATCATCCCAAACATTAATATTGTTAGATGCTGCATTTACCAAATGGCTTGGGCTGAATACCAAACCAACACCTAAAAATGTTGTTTTTAATAAGTTTAGTGTTTTAATAGAATTATTCAATGTTGTTTCCTGCAAGTGTCAAAATATAACAAATATTATGATTGCCAATTTTATTATTTGTCAATTATCCTAGAATTAAATTAAAACCAAATTAAGACGGTATATAAATTATGTGTGTATTAACTATTTTTTTAAATGTTGAAGGAGCAAAATGCAAATCACAAATTAGCGATCTGACCTCTGTACATTAGTCAAACACCCTTCAAAACACACTAAAAAAGCGAGCAAAAGCCCGCTTTACATCTCAATTAAAATTAAATTAATCTATAGTCTGAACCTTATTTGATCTGCCCAGAAGCGTTCTAATTTTCGTAAACTATTAACAAATATTGCCATTTCACCTTTAGTCAAATCCCCAACTTGCTCAATTTGTGCAACATGGCGGGCAAACAACTCATCTAACGTCTCACGAACCTCTTGGCCTTTTGGCGTTAATTTAATACGAACCGAACGCTTGTCCTGGCTCGAACGATGGTGTTCAATAAATTGCATATCAACTAACTTTTTAAGGTTATATGATACATTTGAGCCAAGATAATAACCGCGTGATTTAAGCTCACCTGCCGTTAATTCTTTATCCGCAATATTATGCAACAATAATGCTTGTACAGCATTCACTTCATGCCACCCCAACCGTTCAAACTCATCTTTTACCACATCTAATAAGCGCCGATGCAATCGCTCAACCAAAGACAGGCATTCTATATAAGTTGGCTCAAGTTCAATTTCCTGATCGTCATGCATTGACGTTAAGGGTTGGGCATATAAATTGTTCATTTTGGCACCATTCCTGTTCGGATTCATAAACGCCATAAAAGCGATATTGATATAAATAATTTGCGTGAGTTTCAAAATAGGGAACAATTATTAATGCAAATATAAATGAAATAGTTAACCAATTGCTACCAAAATATAGGTCATATCTGCTTCTGTTTCATTCCAACACAAACCACAATGAATCACCTAAAAACAGCCCATAACGACGCCTTTTTGAGCAATTTTGTGTTAACCTTGATTCAATTTTATAACAAAATACTCGTATTTATAGGCATTTATTTTTAAGTTTTTGGTTTTTATATGGTTTATAGTCAGTTAATATCCAATATCCGTCGAATTTTTATACTTTTAGGACATTAAATGACAAATCTAATTGGCCAATATCCCGCAACCCGCATGCGCCGCAACCGCAAAACCAATTGGTCACGTGCAATGGTTCAGGAAAACACCCTTTCTTGTGCAGATTTGATCTGGCCTTTATTTATAATAGATGGCGATAATAAAACTGAAACCATCTCGGCCATGCCGGGTATTTTACGCTATAGCGTTGATTTACTAGTTAAGCAGGTGAAAATAGCATATGAACTTGGCATTCCTGCCATTGCCTTATTTCCCAACACACCAAATGAGCTGCGCACACAAAATGGTGAAGAAGCTTACAACCCCAACAATTTGGTTTGCAAAGCGGTACGCGCTATCAAACAAGCAGTACCCAATATAGGCATTATTTGCGATGTGGCGCTAGACCCATATACCAGCCACGGACATGATGGCTTAATGAATGGTAATGAAATTCTAAACGATGCATCTGTTAATGTACTAGTCAAGCAAGCCCTCACCCAAGCCAAAGCGGGCTGTGATATAATTGCCCCATCAGATATGATGGACGGCCGTATCGGCCTTATTCGCCAAGCACTAGATCAGGCAGGATACGAGCAAGTGCAAATCATGGCCTATAGTGCAAAATATGCCTCAGCTTACTATGGGCCATTTCGTGAAGCAGTTGGCGCTAACAACCAACTAAAGGGCGATAAAAAAACCTATCAGATGGATTATGCCAATAGTGACGAAGCATTACGCGAGGTGGCACTTGATATTCAAGAAGGCGCTGACATGGTTATGGTAAAACCCGGCCTGCCTTATTTGGATATTATCACCCGGGTTAAAGCTGAGTTTAAAACACCAACCTTCGCCTATCAAGTGTCAGGCGAATATGCCATGATGCAAGGTGCCATTCAAAATGGTTGGCTTGATGAAGATAAGATCATTATTGAAAGCCTTATGGCATTCAAACGCGCAGGTGCCAATGGTATTCTAACCTATTTTGCTCTAAAAGCTGCCAAATTACTACACAGTTCCGATCAGCCCCACCAACCCTAACGATTAATGTTAGCCAATTGCCCTGACACCATTGGTAAATTTATCCACCTCAGACCTTAATTTCACAGACTGCTCTAACAATTCACTCGCTGAAACCATTACCTCTTTAGAAGCTTCTTCAGCTTTATTAGATGCAATGGTAACTTCAGAGATGTTTTCTGAAACTTCACACGTTCCTTTGTCTGCTTCCTGCGCGTTATTGCTAATTTCATTGGTTGCAAACCTCTGCTCCTCCATAGTAATCACGACCGACTTTGAGATATTGTCTACACTTTCAATTGCCTTGCTAATCCCGTCCATTGAAACAATGGCATGTTTTGTTGCCTGTTCAACCTCAGATATGTGCCGCGATATATCATTCGTTGCATTTGCAGTTTTTCCAGCAAGATCCTTTACTTCTGCGGCAACAACGGCAAACCCGCGCCCAGCTTCCCCAGCCCTTGCAGATTCAATTGTCGCATTTAATGCCAAGAGATTGGTTTGATCTGCAATATTTGCAATTAATGTTGTTACATTACCAATTTTTTCAACGGTATCTGCTAAATCTTGCATTTCTTTTGACGATTTCCCAACTTCATCAACCGCTTTTTGAGATGCTTGTGAAGCCTGTTCAATTTGTTTGCTAATTTGACCAATCGATTTTGACATCTCTTCGCTAGCCACCGCAACTTCAGAAACACTTGCACTTGCAGCCTTAGAGGCAGTTGCAACCAGCCCGGCATTATTACTCGTTATCTGCGAAATACTTGACATATTGCTTGCAGTATCTTGCAGGCTGCTAGACGAATTCGACACAATACTAACGATTGTTCCAATATTTTCATCACATTCATCAGCCAATTTAAGCATTATTGCTTGTTTATCTTGCTCTTGAATCAACTTATCTTTTTGCTGATGACGTTCCATATTTACTTTTTCTATGGCATTATCTTTAAATATATGCAGACAAGCGGATATTTTACCAATTTCATTATTTGTAATCTCGGGTAAAGTTAATTCCAAATCTCCTTCAGTAAGGCTTGTCATCCGACTGGTTAACACCCTAAAGCTCGAGTTGACACTAAAAATAATAGCAAAAGACATCACAAATACTATTATTAAACATGCCGTCATTACGAGCGCTACAATCCACAAGCTCGAACGCGCACCCTCTTCTAACACGTTAATGCTATTAAGCAGTTCTTTTGACAAAAGATCCTCAACATCCTTTAACAAGTTAATCTTCACCGTCATTGCGTCAAACCAAGAGGCACTGGTGATATTTTCAAACGCACCATTAAGCGCAGCATTTAATATAGTTTTACGCATTTCTTTTACCAAAGATATCTCATTTGAACTCATAATTGTTTCAAATAAGTTTATTTGCCCTTGTGTAGCATACATTAGAAACATATCATTATAGGTATCTTGAACAGCTATTAACCGCTTAAACCTGTCCAATATATTGGCAGTAAATTTACCAGCAGAAATTTGTTGAGCCACAACCGCACGCTCTATACCAGCACTTTCCTTATCTTGCAAAAAGCTCGTATAAGCTATAAAATGTGTGGCTATTTGGGCATTGGTACTTTGAGTAGCAATGTAATTCATAAATTCAAAATTTTGGGCATTTAACGCCGTATAATAACCAAATGCATCAGATAGCGGAATATTAAGAGCATCAATTTTCTGGCGAATGGCAATCATTTTATCCACCTGCATTAAAAGGCTTGTCAGTTTTTTTGAAAATACAGTACCATATTTAGTCGTATCAACTTCCTTCAAAAAACTTACTAATGCATTTTTTTTCTGGTCTGTAAGTTTCCGTTGCGCCTGAAGTTTAGTAACAAATTTCACGCCATCGCTACTAATAAACACAGCGGTTACACCACGTTCTTTTTGTTGTTCATGTACCAAGTTACTCAATTTAATGGACAAGTTTGTCATCATAGATAACTCGTGCATTTCTCGGTTGGTATTAATTTCAGAATTTAAAACAATTGTCGTTAAACCGATCAATATACTCGTTGGCAATATCACCAATATTATTATCAAATATGATAACTTCATTTTTTGAAAAATTTTCATTTAGGCCTACTTTATTTCGCTTACAAAAAATAATAACAATGATAAAATTGGGAGTTATTGGTTAACCCAAGCTTAATAATCAGGCCTAGTTGATTTTAATCAAAGATTTTACGTTTAAATACTGACGTGAACGCCCAAACATCTAGTAGTTGCTTGTTTTATACAGTAAAATGCGCTCACCAAATCCTGCGCGACAACACCCAAAGAACGATAAAGAGTAATTTCTTCATTGGTATTTCGGCCTAATTTTGCGCCAGAAATCACCTCACCAATTTCTGCTTTAAGGTGGTTCTCATCAATCAAACCAGATTTTATCGCTTCTATTATTTCTCCAGCTTGAGCAAAAGTAGATGGGCGATAATCTACAAAGATATTGGCCTTTTTTACCAAAATCTGATCAATCTCCTGTTTGCTTGGTATGGATGCACCTACAACATTTAAATGCACCCCTTTTCTGATCCAATCACCCATTAATATTGGCTGGCAACTATTGGTCACGGTACATACCACATCGGCATCACTGACAGAAGTTTGGATATTTTTACAACCGATAATCCTTTGCATTGGATATTTGCTTTTGGCCGTTTTTATAAATGCATCTAGCTTTTGTGCATTTCGCCCGACAATAGTAACCTGCTTAAACGCCCGCACTAACAACATCGCATCTAAATGATATTCTGCTTGTTCACCTGTACCAATGATTGTGAGTTTTTGCGTATCTTTCCGCGCCAAAACATCTGTCGCCACTCCGCTTACAGCAGCGGTTCTAATTGCGGTTAGCAAATCAGAGTTCATCATTGCAATGGGCATACCAAATTGACTTTCAAACAATATCATGGCACCGCCATGGCTTGAATAGCCTAAAGAAGGGTTATCTGGAAATAAACTGAGTATTTTCGCTCCAAAGCACTTATTCTGGTTTAACATAGCACCAGACATAATACCCATTTTATTGTTACCACCAACATCAATTGCAGAGCGCAATGGCAAATTTGTGTGGCCTGCCGAGACGTCGATCATTGCCGTTTTCATCAAATTTATCGCCACATCCATGGTCAAAATCTGTAAAATATCTGTTCTACTTAAAATTCTCATTTTTACCCGCCTTCAAACCCAAACGTAAAATGTACTTGCTTTGAAGCAATCACCTTAGCCACCCAACTCGGTTTCACTAGCTTTATTTGCTCAACATGCAACCATTTGGCTTCAATGCTTTTATCTAAGACCGTGATCTTTGGCATAATATCAACAACATCATATAAGAATACAGTTTGTTGAATGCGCGTTCCGTTTAAGCTTATAATATGCTCACAAACTGAATTAATGCGAATTTCTGAAACTAAAAACCCAAATTCTTCATTCAACTCTCGAGTTAATGCAGCAGCACTATGTTCGCCAAATTTCAGTTTTCCACCTGGCAACGCCCATTGGTTGTCACCCTCGCCGCATTTGCGCTGTACTAAGACGTCACCATCTTCATTAAAAATCATACCAGCCGCGCGTTGGTTAAATAGACCATCCTTAAGCTCAAACTGAATATCCATAAGCTACTCCAAACTTCGAGTTAGAATATAGCCAATTTTTTTAGGGTCAATTGAAAATAAAATTACTCATCATTTTTTAAACCGATTATTACGGCTTGATTAAATATTAAACCCTACAATTATAACCCCAGCCGCGACAACCATGCTCGCAATGATACGTAATTTCCACGGCCTTTCTTTAAGCAAAATAATCCCTATCAAAGTTGCAAAAACTACGGATGTTTCTCGCAAAGTTGATACCAAACCAAATGGCTCAGTGGCTTTAACATAAATCACCAAACCATATGCTAAAGCAGAAACAAACCCGCCAGCAATGCCCATCATAATCGTTTTAGATGAAATATTTTTATATTTTTTACCTAGTTTAGCAAATACAAAACCAGCGACCAGTATTTCCATAATAAACAACCAGCCTATATAGCCTAATTCTGTACCTGCAACTCTAACCCCCATGCCATCAGCAACAGAATAAGCAGCAATCATAACCCCTGTCGCCATTGCAGTTACAATCACAATCGTTGGCGTTTTTTTAGCAATAATATTGCCCGATAACATAAATATTCCGCCTGTTGCCACCATAACACCAAACCATGCAAGCGGTTGCAAGTATTGGTCAGCGAAAAATTGCGCGCCCACCGCTACCAAAACTGGCGCCATGCCGCGTGCAATTGGGTATACATGGCTCAAATCACCAAGCCGATAACTGTGATAAAGCAAGAAGTAATATCCGAAATGAACAAAGGTCGAGATTGCGATATAAAACCAACTCTCCAGATTTGGCATAGGAGACTGGCTGACAAGCAAAACCCCCATGACAACATGCCCTGCAGAAATAAGCCCCAATATCGCCAACCTATCACTTGACGCTTTAACAAAAGCGTTCCAGATCGCATGTAAAACGGCTGCTAATAACACAATTGCAATTGAGCTAACTGCCATAATTCACTCCAAACTAAGCCAATCAATATAATTTTAGACGTTCTTTGATAGCAATATCAGGCGGAGAAGCGTCATCAACGCCTAATTCATTCAAAGATTGTTTGGCAGCTTTTACCACATTATGCATTACAAATTCATCCATCTGGCCTATGCAGCCAATTCTAAAACTATCTGCAACCGTCAGCTTCCCCGGATAAATAATAAACCCTTTATCTTTCATAAGGTTATAAAATCTATTAAAATCAAATTTATCATGTGCAGGGCAGAAAAAAGTGACAATAATCGGCGACAACCATTCATCTTTAAGCAGAGTTTCAAAACCTAACTCACGCAAGCCCGCAACTACAATATCACGATTTTTTGTATATCTTGCACCACGACCAGCAACACCGCCTTCAACGGCATGAGCACGCAACGACTCCAAAAACGCAACAACAACATGCGTAGGCGGCGTAAAGCGCCATTGCCCTGTTTTTACCATATGCGCCCATTGGGCATGCACATCAAGCGCAAGGGAGTGAGAACGCCCTTTTGCCGCCTTAAGCTCGCTTTTTCTAGCAATGATAAACCCAAAACCAGGTACACCTTCGATGCATTTATTAGCCGAAGATACCATCGCAACATATTTAACTTTTTTATAATCTAGCTCGACAGCGCCAAATGCACTCATTGAATCCACTAACAATTTACGCCCCATAGCATGAACGGCATCAGCAATTTCTTGAACTGGGTTTAAAATGCCAGAACTGGTTTCACAATGCACAATAACCACATGGCTGATGGATGGGTCAGCCTTAATTGCCTCTGTCACTTCATTCCCGCGCGGCGGCATATAATCCCCCTTATCAATCATGCTGAAATCGCGGTTTAGATATTCCAAAGTTTGGGCAATTCTTTTACCATAAGCGCCATTACTTAGCACCAAAACTTTCCCATCACGCGGAACAAATGCAGCTAGCATTGCCTCAACAGAAAAACTCCCGCTACCTTGCATTGGCACACAATCTAATATATTTTCATCATCACCCGTTAATGCCAGCAATGATTGACACATTTTTGCAGTTAGCGCTCTAAAGTCTGCATCCCAAGAGCCCCAGTCCTTAAGCATGGCGTGTTTGGTTGCATAAGAGGTTGTCAATGGCCCTGGGGTTAAGAGAAATGCCTCACCCATTTGGGGTGGCCTAATTTGCACTATTGCTGTATCTTGCATATTAGCAGGTAGCTTTTTATCAGCTGACATGATGACAATTTCCTATTAAATCGTTATACTTTATTAGAATTTATGGATAAACTTGACTCATATTAATGCATATGTAAAATTGCTAATAAGTATCAATCGATAGGTATTACCTATGCCTAATTAGAGTTATTATTTTGCGTTATAGTCAATTACTTGCATTTCACAATGTCGCAATTCACAAAGGGTTTTCACGGGCTGCTAAAGCATTATTTCTCACTCAACCCGTCATCTCTGAACATGTCCGAAAACTAGAACAAGAATATGATGTATTGCTGTTCGTTCGTGAACGTAAAACTATAAAATTAACCGAACATGGCAAGAAGTTATTTTTACTGACCAAGCATTTCTTTGAGGTAGAAACCCAAATAGATGAATTCTTATCTGAATCCCGATCTGGCGTTGAGGGGACACTCCGAATCATCGTTGATAGCGCCCACCATTTGGTAGCCATGTTAAGTGAATTTCGCGCACACCACCCTAACGTGTTCATTTCGTTGCGCACAGGAAATTCACAAGAAGTCATTGAAGAATTGCGTAGCTATAATGCTGACATTGGTTTTATTGGCACATTATCCCCTGGTAAAGACATGGTTTCAACTGATTTAGGCAGCCCAAAAATTGTAGCATTTGCAGCACATGATTTTCTACCCCAAGATACTGTAAAAAGAGATATTATAAAAATGAGCCTGAAAGAAATTATAAAATATCCTGTTATTTTGCGCGAGATAGGCTCAAAAACCCGCCAAAAAATTGAAGAAGAAGCCAAACGCCAGTCAATTAAGATTAAGCCAGCAATCATCGCCGATGATCGAGAGGCAATCCGTGAGCTAGCAGCATCAGGCGCTGGCATTGGTTTTGTTTCCGAAACCGAATTTGGCCATGATAAACGTCTGGTAAAGATCGAGTTAACCGATAAAAATTTAAACATGAGTGAAACCTTAATATATTTAGGCCAGCGCCGCGATGTGAAATTAATCCGTACATTTATGAAATATGCGCTTAGCAGCAATATAAACTTCTAAATTTTGACAACGACAACCTCAACGCATCCCAAATCCACATATAATATTTACCAACTATGAATCTTAAATGTTCAATGGGTACAGGGTCATGCCTTTATGGCAAAACCCAACTTATTTGAACAAAACAATTTGGCATATATAGTTGCGATACTTCAACAATATTCACAATTAAAAATCTTGAGTAACCCGTTCCAAATATAGGAGTAACAACTTCATTGCCAATAAATCCCGGCGATATTATCAACAGCCGCAATACAAGAATAAGAATTTTAAAACATCACTTTAACAGGTTAAATATAGATTGTTACATATTTTTGTTGCACAATAAACATTCAGCAAAAACCCACATCATGTTCTTAGGATTGGATTATAAAAATATGAATATTGATAACTTGTCAATAAATGAAAAAATTGCAAGCGGAGTTGAAGCTGACGTTTATAACGCAACCAGTATGCAACGAGGCAATTGTATTGTTAAGGTTTTTAAAAAGAAGGTTTTTAAAAATAAAAATGACGGCGAAATAAAGGCAATGGATATTGCATTAAAAGAAAAAAAAATCATTGAAGGGATAACGTCAGAACTCGTAAATGAAATTTCATTTTATGATATAATCGAATCCCCTTCCCTAATATGTTCAGTCATGCCTTATCTCGGCGGCGAAATTCCAAATTCCCACCTTTCAAAATGTTATAACTATTTAGAAAACCTATGGAATAATTCATCAAATTTTAAGTTAAGCAATAATGGCTCATCCTACTGCGATACTCAAAATAAAATGATTGACGATATATATTTTAGACTAACAAATATGCTGAATGACGCAAATTATTCCGCAAACATCTCGAAACAATCCCTAAGAAATAGAATAATAAATGATACATCACCCATCGGTCTACTTCATATGGACTTCCGCCCATCAAATATTTTACTAAAAGACAATGTATACTCATTGATAGATTGGACCAATGCGCTCATTTATAACATTGATTTAGAAAAAGCACGAATATTGGAATTAGTAGAAACACCAGAAAGGCTAAAACAAAAAATTCAAACCACTACTGATGTTGAAACAAATCATTTTTTGATATACCGATTATATACGTCATCAATGCTCGCAAACCTATTTAAAAATACATTGAACAACAAAAGCCGACATTCAGAATATCTTAATCGCAGTCTTTCAATATTGGATAAACTTGGGTTAGATTATACCCTCAACCAAAGTTAAATAGGCAGCACGCCAAGATAATTCAATAAAACAAAGTTAACCTAACGCCAGTCGCTTACCATATTACATGCAACTTTAAAGGCAGCTTTGGTTGCACCAACATCGGCATTACTTTGCCCAGCAATATCAAAAGCTGTGCCATGTGCAGGTGTAGCCACAGGGAAAGGTAGCCCACCTTGCACAGTAACACCTCGGTCAAAACCAAGGAGTTTTAGGGCAATCTGCCCTTGGTCATGATACATGGTAACAACCGCATCAATTTCACCAGCAACAGCTTTTAAAAATACAGTGTCAGAAGGCCAAGGGCCATCAACACACATTTGTTTATCAGCCATTTTTTGTACGGCTGGCGCAATAATATCAATTTCTTCACGGCCAAAATTACCGCCATCGCCCGCATGTGGGTTTATTGCAGCAACTGAGATTTTTGGCCGCTTCATACCAGATTTTTTAAGCGTATTATTAATCAAATCAACGGCTTCACAAATGCGTTCTTCATTAATCATTGCGGCTACATCTTTAAGCGCAATATGGCTTGTCACACGCGATGTCCACATGCCATCAAGTGTATTTAGCTCAGATATATAATTACGAACACCCATATACTCTGCCATATAATGCAGCTCATCATCTTGGCTCATACCAGCCATATGCAATGACGCTTTGTTAAACGGAGCAAACATAATGGCATCGATAACGCCTGATTGTGCAAAATCCATTGCTAAATCAAGGCTTTGTAAAACAGACTTACCACCAGCTTCGCTCACTTCAGCAGGTTTCACCTGATCAGATCTTATGCTCATTATTTCATGCCATGCAAAACCATTAGTAGAGTTGGCTTTATTCTGCCATTCATTTTTATTCGCATCAACCACGTGCAATTCATGCACCAATCCCGCAATTTGTTGCCCAGATTCAAACACATGGCGATCGCCAATTAATAAAATATCAGCCGTATTCATTAAGTCTTTATCATTTAATAACCTTGCGATCAGTTCTGGGCCTATGCCACTTGGATCACCTGGTATAATACCAATTTTAGGTTTCATGATTGTTTTCCTTGGTTTTTGCCTCTGAGATATTTTCAATGGTTGTGTAAAGATGCGCACGCATAGCGTTTTCCATGCCAGCCACATTTCTTTTTATGAGCGCTTCAGAAATTGCTTTATGCTCATTTAGCGTGGTTTCTCGCCCCTTGGTGCGCCTTGATGAAATAAACCTAGCCCGCCATAATCTGGCATTATATTGCCGATGGGTTTCAATCAGTGGCTCATTCTTACTGGCTTCAACAATCAAAGTATGAAACTGCATATCAAGCCGAAAAAATTCCAACGGGTCGGTAATTTTATTGGATGCCATCAACTCATTTAATGCCAAAATATCATTAATCTCAACGAAACTAGCTTCCACACAAGCGATACCACCGCCCAAAGCTTCAAGTGCCGCTAACACCTTAATATATTGAATAATTTCTTCCAAAGATGGGTCAGCAACTTTTGGACGCCTTGTCGATGAATACTCAATCAATCCTTCGACTACTAATAGCCGCATCGCTTCTCTAAGGGGGGTGCGGCTAATGCCTAATGCTGCAGATATATCTCGTTCAGGAATTGGGGTACCTGGTGCGAGCTTTTCAAGTAGAATAAATTCTCGTAAATTATCAGCGGCTTCTTCGGCCAATGATTGCCGAGGACTGACCGCACCTTCTTTTTTTAATTTTAATAACCATGCATTCTTATCTGCCATTATTTACCCCAGTTAAGTACAATCGGCTTAAGCGGTTTAAGCAACCGCATCAAGCCGTCATGCGTTCTTGGTGACAATGGCTCAATCGGTGCTCTACAAAAAGCAGACTTAATAACCCCACCTTCAACCATAGCAACCTTTGCCGCCCTAAAGCCGCATTGCCTATTTTCATGATTTATAACAGGCAATACCTTTGTATAGGCATCTGTAGCAGCTTGTAAATCACCTTTTGCATGTAAGCTAATGATAGGTCTGATTAAATCTGGAATCAATGCAGATGTCATACCGCCCGTTGCCCCTGCATCTAAATCTGCCAATAATGAAATGGCCTCCTCACCGTCAAAAGGCCCTTCAATGGCATCACCACCAGCCTCTATTAACGCCGCCAGCTTTGCTGCAGTGCCCGCACATTCAATTTTAAATAATTTTACCATTTCTATTTCATTGGCCATCTTAACCAATAAATCTACTGGCAAATCCACACCCGAAAGTGGCGCATCCTGCACCATAATTGGTATGCCAACTTTGCCAACATCGGCAAATTGAGCATAAGTTTGCGCAGCACTGCCTTTCATCAACGCGCCATGATAAGGCGCCATCATCATAACCATATCTGCCCCTAAATCTTTGGCATTTTGCGCGCGTTCCACAGCAATTTGGTTAGCAAAATGGCTAATGGTCACAATAACAGGCACACGCCCAGCAATATGTTCTAAACAAATTTTGGTTAAAATTGCCCGCTCTTCATCGGTAATTAAAAATTGCTCCGAAAAATTGGCTAAAATACAAATACCATCAACGCCTTGGTCAATCATACAGTCCAATACACGTCGCATACCAACAATATCTAAACCACCATCAAGATCAAAAGGAGTCGGCGCAACAGGCCAAATACCTGAATATTTTCTACTCATTCTACCACCTCAAACTGATCCAAATATTGATCACTAATTTTTATACCAAGCCCCGACTTATTATCATCCAAGTCAATAAACCCATCTTTCGCAACAGGGTCGCCTTCGAATATATAGTAGAAAAGCTCATTGCCAATTTCAACATCATGCATTGGGAAATATTCGGCAATCGGGCAATTTGCATTAGCCATGGTTAAATGATAATTATGCATTTGCCCAGCATGTGGAATAACAGGCACTTGATATGCCTCGGCAAGCGCGTTAATTTTTTGAGCAGCAGTAATGCCGCCAACGCGGTTGGTATCATATTGTATAACACTAACTGCTTTCATATCCAACAATTGTCTAAAGCCCATTAAGCCAAACTCATGCTCACCTCCAGAGATCGGTATAGACCCTTGGTTTAGCTCGGCATATCCATGCATGTCATCAGCAATAACAGGTTCTTCCAGCCAGCGTAGTTGATATTTCTCAAGCATTGGTAACATCCGCTTGGTATAATCTAAATTCCACCCCATATAGCATTCAAGCATTAAATCTTTATCATAGCCAATCACTTCTCTAAGGGCTTCAACACGTTTAAGATTCTCACGCATTCCTAGCATTCCGTCTTTAGGGCCAAAGCCAAATCGTGCCTTAAATGCTGTATACCCGTGCCCCATCGCTTCTTGTGCTTCAGCCTGCATGGCCTCTACACTATCTGAATAAAGCTTTGAATAATAAACGGGTATCTTTTCTTTAGTGCGTCCGCCCAATAGCTTAAACACTGGTTTATCAACCAATTTTCCCATCAAATCCCAAATGGCAATGTCGATTGCAGAAATAGCAGCCATGCCAATGCCTTTACGCCCCCATGCATGGGTATGCCGGTACATTTTCTCCCATAAATACGCATAGTCAAATGGGTCTTCACCAATCACCAATGGCGCATAATATTGATCAATTGCAGCTTTTACCAAGTTAGGCGCCAATGCAGCATTGCCGATGCCAATTGTGCCATCATCAGTTTCAATTTCACAAGTTAACCATTGGTGAAAGCGAAAGCTGTCCATCGCATCACCGCGATCATATAAGACATCGCTTGCATTGGTACAAAAATTCATTTGGGGTGGAACGGTCTTGCCCTTCCAATTCCAAACCCGAGTTCGTACTGATATTATTTTTGTCATTTTATTCTCCAGACGATTTCATTGGGTCGCGTTGTGTAAAAAGTTTACTCCAAACCATTGGGCCAAACAGAGCCAGTGCAGTTAATATTAAAAAGAATGCGGTTAATGGCCTTGTTACCATCATCCACCATTGTTCATCGAGCATCACCATGCTCTGCCCAAAGCGGGTCTCTAACATGCCGCCTAAAATTAAACCAATGGCCATTGGCACAACAGAATATCCGTGACGGCGCATCATAAAGCCGATAAAGCCAAACCCAACAGCAATCCAAACATCAAACATAGATTGATCCAGCGCATAAGCGCCCACGATGGAGAAAATAAACACCACAGGCCAAAGTATTTGGGTCGGAATAAAGGTTATTCGAGCAAAAAATTTCGCGCCGTATAATCCGATAA
Organism: Hyphomicrobiales bacterium; assembly: GCA_016744975.1. GTDB lineage: Bacteria > Pseudomonadota > Alphaproteobacteria > Rhizobiales > OSC116 > OCS116. The sequence goes on from JADGDI010000043.1 coordinate 19,108, forward strand.
AGAAAAACAGTATATTAACCAGCATCATCGACCAAAAAATCGCAAATGCAAACTCTGCCTGTTCGGTAAACATGGTTGGCCCTGGGCGCAAACCATGCACCATCATACCTGCCAAAATCACTGCTGCAGTTGGGCTTCCTGGTATGCCAAGCGCTAAGGTTGGCACCATTGCACCGCCCGTTGCAGCATTATTCGCAGCCTCAGAACCTGCAATGCCTTCAATTGCACCTTTGCCAAAATCCTCAGGGGTTTTTGACCATCTTTTGGCTTCATTATAACCAATCATCGAGGCGACGGTCGCGCCCTCTGCGGGTAAAATACCTATAAATGTGCCGATTCCAGAGGAGCGCAATATCGTTTTCCAAACCTTTTTATAATCCGCTTTGCTTGGTAATTTAATCTTTTTCATAATCACTTGTTTGCGTACAATATCTAGCTGCCCCGCCTGTACCAATAATTCAGATATACCAAAAACGCCAATCATAACAGGTACAAAACCAATGCCTTCAGATAGCTCATTAAAGCCAAAAGTAAACCGGTCGATCGAGGTCAGCAAATCAATGCCAACCGTCGCCAATAAAACACCAAATGCACCAGAAATTATGTTTTTAACTGGTGTCCCCTCACCAACGGAAGCCAACATAGACAATCCAAACAATGTCAGCGCAAAATATTCCGGCGGAGCAAAATAATATGCAGCGCGAGAAAGCATTGGCGCTGCTAACATCAAACAAATTACAGAAATAATTCCACCAATGGTCGATGAGACTGCCGCCATGCCAAGCGCACGACCAGCTTCACCGCGTTGTGCCATTGGGTAGCCATCCAAGCAAGTGGTTGCACTGGCTGAAGTACCGGGGGTGTTAATTAAAATCGCTGTAATCGCCCCTGCAAAAGTAGCCGCGCAATATATGGTCGTTAACACCGCAATGGCGGGTATTGGTTGCATCGTAATTGTAAAAGGTAGCAAAAGTGCCACACCAGTGGTCGCGTTTAACCCCGGCAACGCACCAATTAACACCCCACCCAAAGTCGCAAAAACCAACAAAAGCAATAGATAGGGGTCAGATAGAGCCATCAGCCCCAATAAAGCATCATCCATTATTTATCCATACCAAATATTTGTGAGAATTCCCTTAGGAAACCTGATTTCGAATATAAAATCAAAAAAGAAAAAGATTAAAATAGGCACCACAACGCCAGCAAACAGTAACGCAATAATGCGCTTTTCGCCCCATAGATAACTCAAACTAGCAGCAAAAATCCCTAAACCCAAAAACAAATCAATTTCTGCCAATAAAGTAAAACCAACTAGCAAACCCATGGTTTTTAATACTTTTGGCTCTAACTTCATCATTGGCTTTGGCCTATCCTTAAATAAGATAAGCATGGCCAAAGCAGCAATTAAAACCAGAACCATTTGCGGAAAATCAGAAGGTTGAGTACCACGTTTTAAAATCTCAGGTACAGTTTCAAATTGTGTGGTTTGCCAATAAGTTAAAGCACAAAAAATGCAAATCAAAAGTGGCACCAACCAACGAGATTTATCATTCATTGAAAGCTTATTCATATACAAAATCACTTCTTTTATACCATATTAAAATACTGCAGCTAACTGCGAAGAGAACTGCAGCACAATGCGGAAGTTTACTTAATAAAACCAAGTTCTTTAAGCGCACTTTCCATATCCACAACCATGGTTGAAATCTGCTCACCCCAAACTTTTGAGTCAGCAACGGATGTTGAATCTAGACCAACAGAAGTTAAGAACCCCTGATATACCGTATGGTTCATTGCTTTCATAAGCGCTTTTTCAATTTTCATAGCCACATCTTCTGGCGTATCTTTATGAATTACGAATCCACGAACTGTAGAGAAGCTTACATCAATGCCCATTTCTTTCGCCGTAGAAACATCAGGTAAACCAGACATGCGTTTATCAGCCAACACAACAATCGGGCAAACATCACCAGATTCAATTTGCGCACCTGCTTCAGCAAGGTTAAGCACAGCCACATTCACGGCACCAGCAACAAGTTGAGTAGCAAGTTCAGCACCACCGTCAAAAGGTATAATCTTAGGAGTTTTCATACCACCTTTTTTAGCAAACATAAATGCTGACACATCATCAATATTACCCAAATGCGTTGTACCATATGTAACCGCTTTTTCTTTTTGAGCCGCAACAAATGCATTTGCATCAGCATATTCACCACATTTCACCATTAAGATTTGTGGATCATCCGTACCACGAGCAATTGGGCGCATGTCAGATAGCTTCATTTTGGTTTTACCTTTTGCCAATGTCGCAGCATGGCCAATGGTAAACGTTAAAATTGCATAGCCATCAGATGGTAATGTTAGATAATGATCCATCGCAACAGCACCGCCACCGCCTTTTTTATTGACAATAACCATGTCAGCCTTTAACTCACGGCGCGCACGCAACATCATCATTCGTGTGGTTACGTCAGTACCACCGCCATTACCTGCATGGGTAATCACTTCAATGGTTTTAGATGGATACTCATCCGCATTAGCAGAAACTATAGATGTTAATATCACCGCAGCAGACACTGCAGATAGTAATAATTTTTTCATTTTATTCCCTCATTTAATTGGGACAAGCTCATTAAGTGCGGCTTCCCCACTCTCGCAATTTATTAATAGCAGAGTTTTGGAATTTGGTATACCAAATTCCAAAACAAACAGAAATTAGCCCCATTTTACCACCGATTATAAACGTTATCCACAAAGCTCCTTTATGATAAAGACCAAGTCTCAGCAAAAATTAAAATAATCAGAAATGTCATATTTATATATACTAATCATAACATCTCACCTATAATTATTGGCAATAATACAAAGACATCACTAAAAATATACTATATAAATACCGCCAACAAGAATCCAAAAAACTTCGGCATTTTAAAATATTTAAAAAAGAAGATATAATGAATTTAAAAAAAAGAATGATTATCCATGAACTTATAAGTGGTTTTGGTTTTGGCTTATTCCTTGCTATCCAAGGTATTTTTTTTATCGAAAAGGGCGTAGAAGTTTGGCAGATTGGCATACTTTTTGGAATCATTGCAATTTCCGCTTCAATATTTGAGATTCCATTTGGTGCCGTGGCAGATATTTATGGGCGCATAAAAATTTACAAAATCTCCAAATTGATTTTTATGTTGGCAATTGCGACAGCTATATTCTCTACAAATTTTTGGATTCTTGTCATTACTATGTTGCTAATGGGCCTTTCTAAAGCTCTGGATAGTGGAACAATAGACTCTTGGTACACCGAACAAATAATTGCGAATGATGAAAAAGACGAATTACAGAATTACGTAAGTACTTTTCAAGCTTTTATGGCGCTGGGCATGACGATTGGGGCAGTATCTGGAGGTTATATCCCAAAATATTTTCCTCAAACATCACTTTTTTCGGCAACCTCTTGGAACTTAATCGTCATTTTCATCATTATATTTTTACATCTTTGTATTATGCCATTTTTATTCCATGAAGGAGATAAAACCACAAAAACCGAAAATGCAGTAGGCAGTCAAATGCAAAATGCAATCCAATTCTGCCTGCACAATCCTACAATCAGAGAATTATTAATATTAGGAGTATTTTTAGGCCTAGCCATCGCAACAATAGATGCTTATTGGCAGGTGCAATTACTCGCAATACATAAAGCGAACATTTACACGATATTAGGCTGGGTTACAGCTGGTTATTTCGCCATGGCTATAGCTGGCCCCATGATCATAGGAATCATGGCCGAAACAACCAAAGCAACACCAATTTTACAAATAAGACTATTAATTATCTTGTTAGCAATGGCGGTCTTATTTTTAACCATTCAGACAACTACCACATATTTTATCATTGCTTATTTAAGTTTTATGCTTGTGTTTTCGATGATCAATTCTCCAGCATTTACTTTATTAAACTTAGAAGCATCTGATAAGTTTCGTTCTACAATTCAAAGTATCTCAAGTTTAGCATTCACCATTGGCGGAGGTGTATCAGCCTTCGTATTTTCGTTTATTATTAAGAAAACAGGCATCGAATTTGTGTGGCTTATTGTTGCGGTTTTATTG
>JADGDI010000044.1:0-19268 GCA_016744975.1 Hyphomicrobiales bacterium
GTGCTTGGGCGGGCGTATAGCTCAGTTGGTTAGAGCACCGGTCTTACAAACCGGGGGTCACAGGTTCGAGTCCTGTTTCGCCCACCATAAAATGCGAGCGTGTGGGGTTGTAGCTCAGTTGGTTAGAGTGTCGGCCTGTCACGCCGAAGGTCGCGGGTTCGAGTCCCGTCATCCTCGCCATCACAACATTTAACTATTGCTTGGGCAGCAATAGCTCGAACTAGTATTAAGTCCCCCTAAAAACATATCATACGGAATTTAAAAGCTAGCAATCATAGTCGCTAATTTTTGGTTGAAATTTTTGAAACAATTATTATGATATTATGTAATCAGCTCAAATCATTGCTTTGTAGCGCGATGAATATTGTTTTAAATCAATATCTCAGCAGGAATAAATTACTTGTTGATGTTTGTACTTCAAGCATTATTTGCCTCAATTTGACTTGCTTAGGCTTGTTTTTTGGTTTAGTTCTTAACTACAAATTTGGAATCGTTAAAAATTAACACTTAGATGATTCTCCGAGGCTTAAGTTTAGAATGATTTTACTGGCTATATTGGTTTGGCAAAATGTTCTACATTTAGGTGGGATTACTGAACTGAGGTGATATATATGCAATTGCATAGCTTGCTCAATGACTATTTGCCAATAGTCATTTTTCTAGGGATATCGGCGGTCATTGGCGGTGCGTTATTGCTTTCAGCCATTGTTATTGCTGTTAATAAACCTGATACAGAAAAGCTTTCACCTTATGAATGTGGCTTCGCGCCGTTCGAGGATGCGCGCATTAAGTTTGACGTGCACTTTTATCTAATTGCTATTCTGTTTATTATTTTTGATCTCGAAGTAGCGTTTTTATTCCCTTGGGCGGTTACTTTTGAACAAACGGGCACATTGGGCTATTTTGCAATGATGACCTTTCTTGCTGAGTTGGTGATCGGTTATATTTATGCTTGGAAGAAGGGAGCGCTGGAATGGTTCTAGAAAATAATACAAATTCCGGTGCGGTGACGCAATTATCCGAAACCTTAATTGCAGCAACACCTGCCCAGACCGATCCTTATTTCTCCGATATTCAAGATGAGTTGGCCGATAAGGGTTTTCTAATCGCAGCGACTGACGATCTAATTAACTGGGCGCGTACGGGTTCTTTGATGTGGATGTCTTTTGGTTTAGCATGTTGCGCGATTGAGATGATGCAGGCGGCAATGCCGCGTTATGATGTTGAGCGCTTTGGGTTTGCCCCGCGTGGTTCCCCCCGTCAAAGTGACGTGATGATTGTTGCGGGTACATTAACCAATAAAATGGCACCTGCTTTGCGTAAGGTTTATGACCAAATGCCTGAACCTAGATATGTTATTTCAATGGGTTCTTGCGCTAACGGTGGCGGATATTACCATTATTCATATTCAGTAGTGCGTGGTTGTGATCGCATTGTACCGGTTGATGTTTATGTGCCGGGTTGCCCTCCAACTGCCGAGGCGTTGGTTTATGGTATATTGTTATTACAGCGTAAAATAAGGCGCACGGGTACTTTGGAACGTTAATAATAAGCGCGTTAATCGCGTGAAGAATTTTAGGAATACGGGAATAAGCATGTCTGAGAAATTAGAAGAAATTGCTGAACTGGTTGCGCTAGCGCTGGGTGATATGGTGCAGTCGAGCAAGATCGCATTTGGCGATTTGGCCATCAGTGTCAATGCTATTGATATTGTTAAAACGCTTACCAAATTACGCGATGTATCAACGTTGGATTTTGACTGTTTTATCGACCTTTGCGGGGTGGATTATTCCAATCGTGAGCAGCGTTTTGAGGTGGTTTATCACTTGCTTAGCCTATCACAAAATGCCCGCATTAGAATTAAAGTCACTACTGATGAGGAAACCTCAGTGCCATCTGTGACCGAGGTTTTCCCCGCCGCCAACTGGTATGAGCGCGAAACCTTTGATATGTATGGTATATTGTTTGATGGTCATCCAGATTTACGTCGCATTCTAACTGATTACGGTTTTGAAGGTTATCCACTTCGCAAAGATTTCCCGCTTTCAGGCTTTGTTGAGGTGCGTTATGATGATGCCGAAAAACGCATTGTTTACGAGCCAGTCAAATTACTGCAAGATTTTAGAAATTTTGATTTTTTAAGCCCGTGGGAAGGTGCAGACTATATCCTTCCGGGTGATGAAAAAGCAGAACAGGAGGGCAAAGCGTAAGCTTTGGTGAATGTTATGGCAGACAAGCAAATTAAAAATTATAACATTAATTTTGGTCCTCAACATCCCGCAGCACATGGCGTTTTGCGCATGATTTTAGAGCTAGATGGCGAAATTGTTGAACGTGTTGATCCGCATGTTGGTCTTTTACATCGTGGTACAGAAAAGCTGATCGAGCATAAAAATTATATGCAAGCAGTACCATATTTTGACCGCTTAGATTATGTGGCGCCAATGAATCAAGAGCATGCTTTTTGCCTTGCTGCTGAGCGCTTGCTAGAAATTAAAGTGCCGCGCCGCGCGCAATTGATTAGAGTGCTATTCTCTGAGATTGGTCGTATTTTAGCTCATTTGCTAAATGTAACCACCCAAGCGTTGGACGTTGGTGCACTAACCCCGCCAGTTTGGGGTTTTGAATTGCGTGAAGAGCTGATGGTTTTTTACGAGCGGGCATCGGGTGCAAGGCTACATGCAGCCTATTTTCGCGTAGGTGGTGTGCATCAAGACCTGCCAGAGCAGTTGATAAAAGACATTAAGGATTGGATTCCAAGCTTTAACAAGCGCCTTAAAGACATCGATGATCTACTAACTGGTAATCGTATTTTTAAACAACGTAATGTCGATATTGGTGTAGTAAGTCTGGAAGATGGCCTGGCACGCGGATTTTCTGGTGTGATGGTTCGAGGTTCTGGCTTGCCTTGGGATTTGCGCAAATCCCAGCCTTATGAGTGTTATGAAGAAATGGAATTTGAAATTCCAGTCGGTAAAAACTGTGACTGTTATGACCGTTACCTTATTCGCATGTATGAAATGTACGAGTCAGCCAAAATAATGGATCAATGTTGCGACAAACTTTTGTCAGAACCCGCAGGGCCTATCTGTGTTGACAATCAAAAAATTACCCCGCCAAAACGCGCACAGATGAAGCAATCGATGGAAAGTTTGATCCATCACTTTAAATTGCATACCGAAGGCGTTAAAGTACCAGCGGGTGATGTTTACGCCGCCATTGAAGCTCCAAAAGGTGAATTTGGCGTTTATTTAGTCGCCGATGGCAGCAATAAACCATATCGCTGTCACATTCGCGCCCCAGGTTTTGCCCATCTTCAAGCGATGGAATTCGTAAGTAAAGGCCATTTGCTAGCCGATGCGTCAGCAATTTTAGGTTCATTAGACATAGTATTTGGTGAGGTGGACAGATGAGCGCACAAAAAATGGCCATAGAACAGCCAGAAAGTTTCGTGTTTAACGCTAAATTTAGCGAGCTGGCTAAAAAACGAATAGCCATGTATCCAGAAGGCAAGCAAGCTTCGGCCGTCGTGCCATTGCTTTGGTTTGCCCAAAAACAACATGATAATTGGATTCCAGAAGCCGCACTTCGCCATATTGGCGATATGCTAGATATGGCTTATATCCGCGTGCTTGAAGTGGTTACATTTTATACCATGTTTAATCTTGCACCGGTTGGCAAACATTTTGTTCAGTTTTGCGGCACAACCCCTTGTTGGCTTAATGGCGCAGACAAAATCAAAGATGTTTGCGAGAGTGAAATTGGCGCGCAAAATACAATCAGTGATGATGGCGAATTTTCATGGTTAGAAGTCGAATGTCTTGGTGCATGTGTTAACGCCCCAATGGTGCAAATTAACGATGATTTTTATGAAGATTTGGACGAGGAGAATTTTAGGCAGTTGTTAAAAGATTTAAAATCTGGCAAGCCCACAAAAATCGGCCCACAAGTCGACCGCATCAATGCAGCACCTTGTGGCGGAGCAACAACCCTTAACGATAAATCGTTATTTGATGGCTCCATGCTAGGTTCCTATAAAGATGTTCTAAAACAGATTGAACAAGCTGAAGCTGAAGCGGCTGCAATTTCTGCAAAAGAAGCTAAAGAAGCAGAAAAACCCGCTCCCAAAAAAGCAGATGAAAAACCAGAAGCTAGCGATAAAAAACCCACTAAAAAAGCTACAAAGCCAGCTAAAGCAACAAACTCTACGAATACCGATGCCGAGAATGTATCAGACGACCTTAAACCCGCTATGTTAAGCGCCCCTAAGGGTGATGCCGATGATCTTAAAGTCATTAAAGGCGTTGGGCCAAAGTTAGAAGGCGTCTTAAACGGCCTCGGAATTTACCATTACTCACAAATCTCCGTGTGGAATGACGACAATATCGCATGGGTTGATAGCAAATTACAATTTAAAGGTCGCATCCTTCGCGACGGTTGGGTAAAACAAGCAGGTGAGCTTGCCAAACAGGGAGATAAATAATGCTAGCAGATAAAGACCGCATTTTTACCAATCTCTACGGCCAGCATGACTGGGGCTTAAAAGGCGCGCTTGAACGCGGCACTTGGGATGGCACAGCAGATTTCATCAAAAAAGGCGATGGCTGGATAGTCGATCAAATTAAAGCTTCTGGCCTTCGTGGTCGCGGCGGCGCGGGTTTCCCTACTGGCTTAAAATGGTCATTTATGCCTAAGGGTGATGACGGTCGTCCACATTATCTTGTGGTTAATGCCGACGAGTCCGAACCTGGTACCTGTAAAGATCGCGAGATTATGCGTCATGATCCGCATGTGTTAATCGAAGGTTGCCTAATCGCATCTTTTGCGATGCGCGCTCATGCTTGCTATATTTATGTGCGCGGCGAATTTATTCTAGAGCGTGTACGCCTTCAAGCTGCTATTGACCAAGCCTATGAAGCAGGTTTAGTTGGTAAAAATGCATGTGGTAGCGGTTGGGATTTTGATATTTATGTCCACCATGGCGCTGGCGCTTATATTTGCGGCGAAGAAACCGCATTAATTGAAAGTCTTGAAGGCAAAAAAGGCATGCCACGCCTTAAGCCACCATTCCCCGCCAATGTAGGCTTATATGGCGCACCAAGCACGGTGAATAATGTCGAATCCATCGCGGTTACACCAACCATATTGCGCCGTGGTGCATCTTGGTTCGCAGGCCTTGGAACACCTAATAATGTCGGTACAAAGCTATTTTGTATTTCTGGCCATGTAAACAATCCCTGCACAGTCGAAGAAGAAATGGGTATCACTTTTCGCGAACTGGTAGAGACCCATTGCGGCGGAGTTCGTGGTGGTTGGGACAACCTTAAATGCGTCATTCCAGGTGGTTCATCCGTACCGATGATCCCTGCTGAGCAATGTGATGATTTGGCGATGGATTTTGATACATTGCGCGGTTTAGGCTCAGGTCTTGGCACGGCAGCAGTTATCGTAATGGATAAATCAACCGATGTCATTAAAGCCATTCAACGCCTTTCATATTTTTATAAGCATGAGAGTTGTGGCCAATGTACACCTTGCCGCGAAGGCACAGGTTGGATGTGGCGCGTAATGACAAGAATGGTCGAAGGCCGAGCCGAAAAGCGCGAAATTGATATGTTATTTGATGTTACAAAACAAATTGAAGGCCATACCATTTGCGCGTTGGGCGATGCCGCAGCATGGCCAATCCAGGGGCTTATTAAGCATTTCAGACATGAGATGGAAGAGCGTATAGATCAATTTTCAGCAAATCCCGACAAAGCAGGTAGTGTGCTTAATGTCGAAGCTGCGCAGTAGTTGGGAGATTAAGCGATATGCCAAAGTTAACCATTGATGGTAAAGAGATTGAAGTTGAAGATGGCCTGACCATCTTACAAGCTTGTGAAGAAGCCGATGTAGAAATCCCTCGTTTTTGTTACCATGAACGTCTGTCCATAGCAGGCAATTGCCGCATGTGTTTGGTCGAGATGGAACGCGCACCAAAACCTGTTGCATCTTGTGCTATGCCAGCAGGTGAGGGCATGGTCATTAAAACCAATACACCACTGGTTAAAAAAGCTCGCGAAGGCGTGATGGAATTCATGCTGATCAACCACCCTTTAGATTGCCCAATTTGCGACCAAGGCGGCGAATGTGATCTGCAAGATCAATCCATGGCATATGGCCTTGACGGCACTCGTTATACCGAGTCAAAGCGCGCAATGGCAGAACAAAATTTTGGCCCGCTTATAAAGACTGAAATGACCCGTTGCATTTCCTGTACCCGCTGTGTGCGCTTCACAACCGAGGTCGCTGGCGTGCATGAATTAGGTCAAACAGGCCGCGGTGAAGATGCTGAGATCGTGTCCTATTTAGGCGCAGTAGTCACCAACGAAATGTCAGGCAATGTCATTGATCTTTGCCCCGTTGGCGCATTAACCTCGCGCCCTTATGAGTTTAACGCCCGCCCTTGGGAGCTGCGCAAAACCCAAAGCATTGATGTAATGGACGCCGTCGGCTCCAACATTCGCGTTGACGTGCGTGGTCGTGAGGTTATGCGGGTTATGCCAATCAATAATGACGATGTGAATGAAGAGTGGATATCCGATAAAACCCGCTTCATTTGGGATGGCCTGAAAACCCGTCGCCTAGACACGCCGTATCTACGTAAAGATGGCGCATTGGTTGCAACCACTTGGTCAGAAGCATTTGAAGCGATTGCCAAAAAGGTTAAAACCTCTGATAAAAACAAAATGGCAGGTCTAATTGGCGACCTAAACGGCGCAGAAGAGATTTTCGCATTTAAATCCTTAATGGATTCACTGGGTGTTGATAATGTAGATTGCCGCCAAGATCGCTCTAACATTCGCCCTGAATGGGCAGGTCGAGCAGGTTATATCTTCAATAGCGGTATTAATGCGATAGAAGATGCCGATGCATTACTAATTATCGGCTCAAACCCGCGTCTCGAAGCCACAGTATTAAATTCACGCATTATTAAAGCCGTCAAACAAAACGAAATGCCAGTCGCACTAGTTGGCGAGGCAGCTGACCTTGCTTATGAATATACTCATATTGGCAATGGTGCAGAGAGTTTAAATGAATTGTTAAAAGGTAAACACAGCTTTGCTAAAACACTTAAAGCTGCAAAGCGTCCAATGATCATTGTTGGGCAAGGCACTTTCATTGGTGATGACGCAAAAGCAATTTTTGAAACCATTGCAAATCTGGCCACAAACATCGGCGCAATTAATGACGATTGGACAGGCCTAAACTTTTTACAAAGCGCCGCTAGTCGCGTTGCTGCATTAGACCTTGGCTGCGTGCCAAAAAATGAATCAGTAAATTATAACAGCATCTTAAACGCTTCAAAAGCTGGCGATCTGGATTTGTTATTTTTACTTAGTGCAGATGAAATGAAATTATGTGATCTAGACAATAGTTTTGTGGTTTATATGGGCAGCCATGGTGATGTCGGTGCAAATAGTGCCGATATAATACTACCCTCCGCTGCATATACCGAAAAATTTGCAACTTATATTAATCTGGAAGGCCGCGCACAACTTGGCCATAAGGCCACTTTTGCACCAGGTAACGCAAAGGATGATTGGGCGATAATACGCGCTTTGTCAGATCATTTAGGCCATAAATTACCATTTGATAGTTTAGAAGCGTTACGCAGTAAAATGTTCGATATAGCACCGCATTTCGCCCACATAGGCAGCCAATCAGCTGGTGATATGAGCCAACTTCAAAGTCAAAAAATAAGTGGTGATATTTCATCAACACCGTTAAACAGCACAATTGCTGATTATTATCATACCAATCCAATCGCCCGAGCATCCAAAATAATGGACGATTGTAAAGCCGCAAAATTAGCAGCAATTTCGGAGGCAACAGGAACCAATGGTTGAGTATTTCCTAACCCACATTTGGCCAGTGTTAAGCATCTTTGTCCATTCTTTGGCCATTTTAGTGGTCTTGCTGGTTGTCATCGCATTCCTTTTATTGCTAGATCGCAAAATATGGGCAGCCGTGCAGTTGCGCCGCGGGCCAAATGTGGTTGGCTTATTTGGCTTGCTTCAGTCATTTGCCGATCTGCTTAAATTTGTATTTAAAGAAGTGATTATCCCTTCTGGCGCTAATAAATTCATATTTATCATTGCACCATTTGTGACCTGTACTTTGGCCTTGGCAGTTTGGGCGATTGTCCCGATTGATGAAGGCTGGGAAGTTGCTAACCTAAACCTCGGTATCTTATATGTTTTTGCCATTTCCTCTCTTGGTGTTTACGGCATCATCATGGGCGGTTGGGCATCAAATAGTAAATATGCCTTTCTTGGTGCCATGCGCTCAACCGCGCAAATGGTATCTTACGAAGTATCCATCGGTTTTGTATTAATCACTGTATTACTTTGCACTGGCACATTAAATCTAACTGAAATCGTCAACGCTCAAAAAACTAGTTTCGGTATGTTTGGCTGGTATTGGCTGATGTTGTTTCCAATGTTTGTGGTGTTTTTTATTTCCGCATTGGCTGAAACCAATCGCCCACCGTTTGATCTACCCGAGGCAGAATCAGAACTTGTGGCTGGCTTTATGATCGAATATTCATCCACCCCTTATTTGCTTTATATGCTTGGCGAATATGTGTCGATCACCTTCATGTGTGCTTTGACCACAATTTTATTCTTAGGCGGCTGGTTACCACCATTTGATGTGGTACCGTTCACTTGGGTTCCTGGCTTTATATGGTTTATTTTAAAAACTGTATTTGTATTTTTCATGTTTGGCATGGTCAAAACCATTGTGCCGCGTTATCGCTATGATCAGCTAATGCGCCTTGGTTGGAAGGTCTTGCTACCAATTTCTTTGGGCATGGTGTTTATCGTCGCGACTGTAATTTTTATATTTGATCTGTACCCAAATGCTGCATAAGCATTGGTCATAACAAATAAAAAGAAAGAATTAAATTATGATGGCAAAAATGAAACAAACTGTATTTTCCTTATTTTTATTGGAATTTGTCAGCGCATTTTTTCTTGCGATGCGGTATTTTTTCACCCCGAAGCCAACCATTAATTACCCGTTTGAAAAAGGCCCATTAAGCCCACGTTTTCGTGGTGAACACGCATTAAGACGCTATCCAAACGGTCAAGAACGCTGCATAGCATGCAAGTTATGCGAGGCTATTTGCCCCGCGCAAGCAATCACCATTGAAGCAGGGCCTCGCCGTAATGACGGCACAAGGCGCACCACACGCTATGACATTGATATGACAAAATGCATCTATTGCGGTTTTTGCCAAGAGGCATGCCCCGTTGAAGCAATTGTTGAAGGGCCAAATTTTGAATATGCCACCGAAACCCGTGAGGAGCTATTTTATGACAAAGATAAATTGCTCAATAATGGCGATAAGTGGGAGCAACAATTGGCAAAGAATATAGAATTAGATCAGCCATATAGGTAGTGTCAATTCGTTAGTTTGAATTAGAGCGATAAGCTCAATTAAATAGCGCTCATCAAAAGGGCAAAAAGAAGGAAAGAGGCAAATATGGTTGCCGTAGTATTTTTTTACATTTTCGCAATATTCCTAGTCATTTCGGCTGTTATGGTAATATCTGCTAGAAACCCCGTTTATGCGGTGTTTTTCCTAATTCTTGCCTTTTTCAATGCAACGGGCTTGTTCATTTTACTCGGTGCTGAGTTCTTAGCAATGTTACTGCTAATGGTTTATGTCGGGGCGGTCATGGTGCTGTTTTTATTCGTGGTGATGATGATCGATATCGACCTTAAAGAAATGTCAAGGGGCTTTTTGCAATATGCGCCCATTGGCAGTTTGGTCGGCATCATTATTTTAGCCGAGATTATTATGGTGGTTGGTGGCTTTACCTACGATGCAAGTCTAATCACAACCACAGCAGTACCCATTCCTGATGTGGCCGAAATCAGCAATCTAGAGGCATTTGGCTTGTTGCTTTATGGTGAATATGTATTCTTCATCGAACTTGCTGGTATTATTTTACTAGTGGCACTAATCGGCGCCATTATACTGACGCTAAAAACCACCAATAAAGCCCATCGCCAAGATATTTCGGTCCAAGTCGCACGTAATACAGAAACGGCAATCGAGATGGTAAGCGTTAAATCTGGTCAAGCATTTTCAAAAAATGATACCATTAAAATGAATAAGAAGGGTTAAGCATATGCATATCGCATTGGGACATTATCTAGTTTTGGCTGGCGTCTTATTCACCATCGGGATTTTCGGTATTTTCTTAAACCGTAAAAATGTTATCATTATTCTTATGTCGGTGGAGCTTATGTTGCTGGCAGTAAACATTAATTTTGTAGCATTCTCAGCCTACATGAATGACATGTTTGGCCAAATATTCACCCTATTTATTTTAACTGTTGCAGCAGCAGAAGCTGCAATCGGCTTGGCTATCTTAGTGGTTTTCTTCCGCTCAAAAGGCAGCATCAATGTCGAAGACATCAATCAAATGAAAGGCTAGATTTAGCATGATATATTCCGCAATCGTCTTTCTCCCAATCATTGCTTCGGCATTTGCTGGGTTATTTGGCGGCTTTTTCGCACCTAAAGTTTCAGAATATGTAACCACAGGCACATTAATTTTCATCGCCATCCTAAGCTGGGTTGTCCTTTTAGGTTCTGGCTTTGATGGCGAGGCGCTCAACGTTAAAGTTAACATCCTAACTTGGATCGATGTTACAGGCTTTAAAGCCAATTGGATCATCCGTGTTGATACGCTAACTGCCGTCATGTTTGTTGTGGTAAACACAGTTTCATCCTTGGTACATGTCTATTCAATCGGCTATATGCATAATGACCCGCACCGTCAGCGGTTCTTCTCATATCTTTCATTTTTCACCTTCGCCATGCTGACATTAATCACTGCCGATAACTTTTTGCAAATGTTCTTCGGTTGGGAGGGGGTTGGTGTCGCCTCTTATTTATTAATTGGTTTTTGGTATAAAAAGCAATCTGCTGGTGCTGCCGCTATGAAGGCTTTCATCGTCAACCGTGTGGGTGATTTTGGTTTTGCACTCGGCATTTTCGGCATCCTATATGTGTTTGGTTCCCTTGATTTTGATACCGTGTTTGCAGCAGCCCCAAACATGGTGAATCATAGCTTTAGCTTTTTAGGCTATGAGCTTGATGTATTAACAACTTTATGCATTTTACTATTCATCGGCGCAATGGGTAAATCTGCACAATTTCTACTACATACTTGGCTACCAGATGCGATGGAAGGCCCAACCCCAGTGTCGGCGCTTATTCATGCAGCAACCATGGTTACGGCAGGTGTATTCTTGGTAGCGCGCACGTCACCATTATTTGAACTTGCGCCCAATGCTTTGGCATTTGTAACTTTCATTGGCGCAACAACAGCATTCTTTGCGGCCTCAGTAGGCCTTGTGCAAAATGACATCAAACGGGTTATCGCCTATTCTACCGCTTCACAATTGGGCTATATGTTTGTGGCATTAGGCGTTGGTGCTTATCAAGTTGCTATCTTCCATTTGTTCACCCATGCCTTCTTTAAAGCACTGTTATTTTTAGGTGCAGGTAGCGTTATTCATGCACAAAGTGACGAGCAGGACATGCGTAAAATGGGCGGCATTTGGAATAAAATTCCGCGTACTTATGCCATGATGTTAATTGGCACAATCGCCCTAACAGGCTTCCCATTAACTGCAGGCTATTTCTCAAAAGATGCCATCATTGAAGCTGCTTTTGTTAGCCATAATTATTTCTCTGTTTATGCCTTTGGTGCAGTGGTTATTGCTGCATTGATGACCAGTTTCTATTCTTGGCGTTTGATATTCATGACTTTCCACGGCAAAAGCCGCGCGTCAAAAGACGTGCAGTCACATGTGCATGAAAGCCCATTGGTTATGATGGCGCCGCTTTATATATTATCAATAGGTGCGTTATTTGCAGGTATTGTATTTGTTGGTTATTTCATTGGTGATAATCAATCTACATTCTGGGCAAATTCCATCTTCACGTCAGAAAGTAATCATATTTTGCATGACCTGCATGGCGTACCTGCTTGGGTTAAATATTCACCATTTGTAATGATGCTTCTGGGTTTTGCTTTGTCTTGGTATTTTTATATCAAACATCCAAAAATCCCAGTAAGTTTGGCAAAATCTATGGACGGCTTGTATAAATTCTTGCTTAACAAATGGTATTTTGATGAGATGTATGACTTCCTCTTTGTAAGGGGCGCGCAAAAATTAGGCACTTTCTTATCCAATAAAGTTGATAAAAGCATCATTGATCGTTTTGGACCAGATGGCTTGGCATCACTAACGGTATGGATCACCAGTCGAGTGAGCAAATTCCAAACTGGATTGTTATATCACTATGCATTTGTCATGTTTTTAGGCCTTGCCTTCTTGCTAACCTATTTCGTACTTTCTGGGGGGGCTGCTTAAATGTCAGACTGGCCAATACTTTCGATTGTCACTTTTCTTCCAACCATCGGCGCAATATTTATTTTATTGCTGATAAAAGAAGATAACGAACAGTCAAAAAACAACATCCGCAACATTGCCTTTTTAACCACTGGCGTGACCTTTTTAGTGTCACTAATTCTGTGGGTTTCATTCGATACAACTACCGCTGAAATGCAATTTGTCGAAAATGCGCAATGGCTTGGTGGTAACATTAATTACAAAATGGGTGTGGATGGCATCAGCATGTTATTTGTCATTCTAACCACATTTTTATTGCCTTTCTGCCTGCTTGCAAGTTGGAAAACCGTAAAAAATAATGTCAAAGAATTTATGATTGCATTTTTGTTGCTAGAAACCTTTCTAATCGGTGTGTTTAGTTCACTCGATCTGGTAATTTTCTATATATTCTTTGAAGGCGGTCTAATTCCTCTATATCTAATCATTGGTATTTGGGGTGGCAAAAATCGAGTTTATGCAAGCTTTAAATTCTTCTTATTCACGTTAGCTGGTTCAGTGTTAATGCTATTGGCAATTATGGCAATCTATTGGGATGCAGGCACAACCGACATTGTAGAATTACTAAAGCATGACTTCCCAGCAGAAATGCAAACTTGGCTATGGCTGGCATTTTTCGCAAGCTTTGCGGTTAAAATGCCAATGTGGCCTTTCCATACTTGGTTGCCTGATGCCCATGTACAAGCACCTACTGCAGGCTCGGTTATTCTTGCAGGCCTATCGCTAAAAATGGGTGGTTACGGATTTATAAGATTTAGTTTTGCTATGTTCCCTGAGGCCAGTTCAGACATGCAAATGTTTGTATTCGTGCTAAGTGCCATTGCCATCATTTATACATCTTTAGTGGCGATGATGCAAAAAGACATGAAAAAGCTAATCGCTTATTCTTCGGTCGCACATATGGCTTATGTAACGGCGGGTATTTTTGCAGCAAATGCAATGGGTGTCCAAGGCGCAATATTCCAAATGCTCTCTCATGGCATTGTGTCATCGGCGCTTTTCCTTTGCGTTGGTGTTATTTATGACCGCATGCACACCCGTGAGATTGCAGCATATGGCGGGCTAGTACATCGCATGCCATTTTATGCAGTTATCTTTATGATCTTCACCATGGCCAATGTTGGCTTGCCTGGCACATCTGGTTTTGTTGGCGAAGTGCTGACATTAGCAGGTATTTTCCAAGTCAATACAACCATTGCTATGCTTGCAACCAGTGGCGTAATTTTATCAGCCGGTTATGCATTATGGCTGTACCGTCGGGTAATATTTGGTGACTTATCAAAAGAAAGCCTTCGCGATATTTTGGATATGGACAAGCGTGAGAAATATATCTTAGTGCCGATGATAGCACTAACAATTTTCTTTGGCTTTTACCCAAAACCAATTTTCGACATCACAAGCGTTTCGGTCGATAACCTCATTGAGAATCACCGCCAAGATTTAGACAAAGCTGGTAAATTGCCAGATGATATTAGAGTAAAAGCCACAGCGTCTGTAACTGCGGCCAAACACTAAGAATTAAGATATTAAGGAAAATAATTATGCCATCTGAAATGGTTTCACAAAGCGATTTTCTCTATATATTACCAGAATTAACATTAATTGTTGGTGGTCTTATTACGCTGCTTATTGCAGGCTTTAAAGGTAAAAAATCAGTCGCTATGGTGGCAAATTTCGCCATTGCTTTAATGACCATAGCCGCCATTATTCTGTTTTTCCTACCGCAAGACGTTATGCGGGTGTTTAATGGTCTAGTGATTAATGATAGCTACAGCATCTATATGAAAATACTGACATTATTTGGCGCTGCAGCAACATTGCTGATGATTAAAAATTTCCTAGAATCGCGTAAATTAGACCAACCAGAATTTATAGTTCTAGTGATGTTCGCCGTCGCTGGTATGATGTTTATGATTTCAGCCAATAATTTACTAACCCTATATTTAGGTATAGAAATGCAAAGCCTATCACTTTACATTTTGGCAGCATTCAATCGCTCATCCACTAAAGCCACCGAGTCAGGACTTAAATATTTCATCCTAGGTGCTTTATCGTCAGGCTTATTGCTATACGGCATGTCATTCATCTACGGCTTTACAGGTTCAGCTTCTTATGATTTGATAGCCGAACATCTTGGTAATCCTGACGGAAGCAGCTCAATGGGCGTCATCTTTGGTATTACCTTAATGTCAGCAGGCCTAATGTTTAAAATTTCAGCTGTGCCTTTCCATATGTGGACGCCAGACGTTTACGAAGGCGCACCAACACCTGTAACTGCATTTTTTGCAACCGCGCCCAAAATTGCCGCAATGGCCATGCTGGTTCGTATATTATACAGCCCGTTTATCGACATTGCTAAGGATTGGCAACAGATCGTGGTATTCGTTGCTATCGCCTCTATGGTGCTTGGCGGTTTTGCCGGCATAGCTCAGCGCAATCTAAAACGTCTAATGGCCTATTCTTCAATTGCCCATATGGGCTATGCGTTGGTTGGCCTATCTGCAATTTCAAATGTTGGTGGCAGCATACAATCGGTCATTCTTTATATGAGCATCTATTTAATTACCACATTAGGTGTGTTTGCTTGTATTCTAGGCATGAAACGTAGCGGCGATAGCTTTGAGAAGATCAGTGACCTTGCAGGCATGTGGCGTAATCATCCAGTTATTGCAGTCTCGCTAACCATCTTTATGTTTTCATTAACAGGTATGCCTCCTCTAGCAGGTTTCCTCGCTAAATGGGAGGTGTTTTCAGTGGCAGTGAATGAAGGCTTGTGGGTTATGGTCGTTGTTGGCGTGTTAGCTTCAGTGGTTAGTGCTTATTATTATCTACGCATTGTAAAAGTTATTTATTTTGATGAGAGTAAAGAAAAGTTCGACCCAATGTCTATAGAGCTTAAATTAGTACTGGGTTTTGCAACATTATTCACTATTATTTTTACTATTTTCCCTAGTAGCTTACGGGAATTGGCTCAACATGCAGCACAATCTTTAAACTAGAAAGTTTGCTGCCAATATAATTTATACTGTATGTAATGCGGGTATTTCATCCGCCTTGAGGCGGATGTATGACTGATAAACCGCGACTAAATATGCCTGATGGCTACGCATTTGCAGAGTTTGAGAGCCTAGAATCGACCAATTTACAAGCAAAAAAATTGGCCGCAATGGGTGAATATGGCCCAATGGTGATTTATACTAAAGATCAAACAGGCGGGCGAGGGCGAAATGGCCGCACTTGGCTATCCTCAAAAGACACCCTAACAGCAACCATTTTACTGAGTAGCGCTGCACCAAAATCCAATATTGCGCAATTGGCCTTTGTCATGGCGATTGCAGCACATAAAACAGTTTGTGATTTAATAGAGCCCAGCAAGGTTAAAACAGTTGGTCTTAAATGGCCAAATGATCTGCTAGTACAAGGCCGCAAACTCGCAGGAATTCTAATTGAGACATGTCCAGTTAAGAATCATCATCAGAGTGTTTTAGCGGTTGGCATTGGCATGAATGTAAAATCAGCACCCACGGATGAAGATTTTACAGCAATATCACTCAGTCAACTGGGTGTTGATGTGGATATAGAACTGGTGCTTACATCTTTAGTGGCAAATTTTGTTAACTTTTTTGATATTTGGGCAGAAAGCACCAATTTTGCAATGATTAGAAAAATCTGGCTTGACCATGCCTTGGGTCTTGGTGGTAAAATAACCGCAAAGCTTCCTAATCAAACGATTCACGGCATATTTGAACGGCTAGATGAAACAGGAATATTAATTTTGCGAGATGAACGCAATATCATTCATCAAATAACTGCGGGCGATGTTTTTATCGGCCATATATAAATATAAGAAAGCATATTTAAAATGGGTTTAAAAAACCAACAAGAATTCCTTTATATACCTTTAGGCGGTGTCGGCGAGATCGGCATGAATATGTATCTATACGGCTTTGGCGATAAGCATGATCGTAAGTGGATTATGGTAGATTGCGGCATCGCTTTTCCAGATGATAGCCAACCAGGTATTGAATCAATCATGGCTGACACGGCATTTATTGAGAATGAGATTGATAACTTACTTGGCATTGTAATCACTCATGCCCATGAGGATCATCAAGGCGGGCTGAATAAGTTATGGCCATTACTAGACGTGCCAATTTATGCAACCCCATTCAGTGCCAATCTAATCAATCGAAAATTCGCCGAGACCGACTTTGCCGACGAGGTTGAGTTTATCAACGTCAATCAAGGCGAAAGCGTTGATATTGGACCGTTTAACGTTGAGTTTGTTCCAGTAACCCATTCAATACCAGAAGCCAATGCACTGGCAATTACCACGCCTTTAGGCACGGTCGTCCATACTGGTGACTGGAAATTAGACAATGCCCCAGTAATCGGTAAAAAAACCGACATTACGCGGCTTAAACAATTGGGCGATCAAGGCGTACTTGCGCTGGTTGGCGATAGTACAAATGTATTTAGATCAGGTCAATCTCCAACAGAAGTAGAAGTAGGGCAAGGCCTAGAAGAAGCCATAAAAGGCGCTTCAGGCTGTATCGCAATAACCAGCTTTGCATCCAATGCGGCACGTGTTTACTCGGTCATTATGGCGGCAGAACGCGCTGACAAACAGGTAGTAATTGCAGGGCGTTCATTATGGCGTATCATTGATATAGCACGAGAAGAAGGCTATTTTAAAGACCTACCAACCCTATATGATCAAAATGACTTTAAGAATTTAAGCCATGATAATCTCGTGGTTCTAGTCACAGGTACACAGGGCGAGTCGCGCGCTGCTCTAGCGAGAATTGCCAAGGGTGAGCATCCAGCAATTAAACTAAAATCCAATGACACGGTTATATTTTCATCAAAAACCATTCCAGGTAATGAAAAGTCAGTATCATTTATACTCAATGAACTGGCCAATGCCGATATAAATGTAATCACTTCCGATCAGCAGACCATCCACGTCACAGGCCATCCACTCCGTGAGGAGATGATCCAAATGTATGGCTGGCTAAAACCGCAAATTGCCATTCCTGTACATGGGGAGGCCATTCATGTGCGCGAACATATGAATTTGGCAAAATCACTGGGCGTAAAAAATGTCATTAAGGCTTTAAATGGCACCATTGTGCAACTGGCGCCAAAAGTCAAAACGCAAGGCGAGGTTGAGCATGGCCGAATTTATGAAGATGGCAATTTACTAACCCCAGCTTGGGGTGGCCCAGTAAAAGAGCGCCGAAAGCTGTCTTTTGTTGGTGTTGTAACAGTCTCTGTGGTGTTTGATCAAAAAGGCAAATTACGTGCCGAGCCAGAAGTTTTTTCAATGGGGCTGCCAGAGTTTGATGATGACGGCCAAAGCATATTTGATTTGATTGTCGATAAGGTGGATGAGATCATCGATGCTATGCCCAAAAATACTCGCAAAAAACAGAATGCCGCCAATGAGGCCTTCCGCATTGGTGTAAGAAGGCAAGTCGAGCGAGCATGGGGCAAGAAAACCATCGTCAAAATCATGCTGTCTTATATCGACTAATTGCTGTTGGCTATTTTGTTTTAGTTTCTGGCGGTTTAATTTCATTTAGATCGCCATCAGCTAGCCCCACGAGCAGATGCTCGCCACCCTTAACTTTAAAAATACCATATTTGGCTGGCTGGTATAAATCGCGCAAACCTTGTTGAAATAAAAAACTGTTTGGCAGTATTTTAACCCTTGTAGAATTGCGCGTTATTTTAAACTTTACTTCATTATTTTTTAAGGCTGCATTATCGGCAATATGCGCAAATGTCCCGACATTACGTTCATCAAGCTGCAAAATAACATAACCAGTTTTTTCATTACTTTTTTCAATTTTTACCTGCTCTACTTCATACCGTAAACGCATAAAGTCACCTTGCATGATAGACCGAGGGTCAAGTGGTGCAAGCGCAAGGTATAAGGTGTCACCATCTGATATAACTTGTTCTTTTTCAAATATTGAGAATATAAAAGCAGCAATAATAATGGACGTCAAACCTAAATTGATAAATGCCTTCATTCAAGCCTCCACTTGTTTGAATTTACTAAATCGCACAATTACATAAGCTGTCAAAAAGCCAATGGCAATGAATAACGCAAGTAACGATGCTGTCGCTAAGCTCATAAATATGTCATAATAAAGGCCAATTATAAATGTTGGTATTAAAATATATCCCGCGAATAAAATAAATTTATCATGGTATAAATAGCCATAAATAAGGCTGAATAAAATAATATATAAGCCACTAATCGGCAAACCCAACCCAGCTAATAATATCGCAAAAAGTAAATAATATTGCCAGCTTAATTGCGATATCTTTTGGTTCAATTGTGTGATGATTAGGTAAATAATCGGCGCCAATAAAAACATATTATAAATCAAATTATTTAGGGTATAAAAATCACGACCAAAGAATTCCTGTTGGCTAAACTCAAGATAATATAAACGCGCCAAAATTATCTTGGCAAGCAATATTGTATATATTGGCAATCTGCTTTTATAGTCATTATTAGGTTTAAACAACATATAGATGGCGTAACACCAAAACCCAATAATACTTGCCAAATAAACATTAGGACCAACTCCGCGCCATAAATGTAATCCATTTGAATGCAAAAAGATAACGCTGCCTGCTAAAATAATAAATATTTCCAATTTTTGTTTACTAAAGTAACTGTTTAAAATCGCAAGAGCTAAAAAAGTCAGTGGCAAAAACATAGGCACGTCATCACCGTTTAAAGCAATAAATCGCTCACCAATTAAACCAAA
>JADGDI010000044.1:19278-23202 GCA_016744975.1 Hyphomicrobiales bacterium
TTCCAAAGACGTTGAAAAAATTGGACATCCGCATTTTAAATAAACTGACATCGGATTTGCAAAGGTAGCCAATGAATAACATACAAGCAGCAATTATAATCAAATATATCCAAATGTCACCAAATCCACTGGTGAATACAGTTGCAAAAATGGAGATGATTAGACCAGCAGCAAATATGCACGTTATTAATGCACCAACAGAAAGCAATATATTAATGAACAAACTGGTGCCAATAATGTCATCATCAATCAATTCTATATTCTTAGCTTGCTGCTCATCAATTAAGTTTTTATGATTTAAAAATGATATAATGTCATTCAATTTCATGAATAATTCTCCTCAAAATTTTGAGTGGCAAATTTAAAATACTGATAGGCATATTTAAGCAGAAGAACAATAAAACCTGCCTCAATTAAAAAGGTCAAAATATAAGCATCATCTATGGATTCAGTAATGTCAAAAATAGCTTTTACAACTAAATATCCCAAAATGATAACTGCACTAAAAAATGCGACACTATATTCAGCAAGGCTGCGTTTAATCCATTTTACATAAATATAAACAGCACTAAAAACAACCAACATCCCCATCACTCTAAGGTCGACCCTATCTGGTTTGGCATCAGTGATTAAGTCTAGTAAATAATATGTAATTGGTGCAAATATTCCAACTGCTAAAAAAATTTTAACCCATTTTTTATCGAGCCACTTTTGCTTCAATTTAATTGCGATTTCAGCGCCAATATAAAGGCATAAATAAAATAATACAAAGGCAATGACCAAGTCATCATTTTCTAATGACCTGGGGTAAATTCTCAAATCCCACCAAGTTACCAGCGCAGTCATCACGACAATAATCCACAATACCCACAAAGGCGTAAATCTAGACATGACCACCCAAGGTAAAATCATAATCGCCCAAGTTATAAATAACGTATATGAATCAGCCCCAGTCTGGTAAATCTGGCCGTAAACTGCCATAAATATACCAACCAAAAATGCCTCACTGATTAAAACAAGGTTGGCATAGAAAACTTTACCACGCTGCATTAAATAAAAGTTTAAACAGGCCAAAATAGCGATAAATGTCAATATTGCACCAAGTTTTATCATTGGTGGTATATGTGCCCAATTATATGCAAAAAACAACAATATGCTAGCAAGCAAAAACAGCATTCCAAAAACCATTAAAAGCCGCTCAACCCAAATCTTTATATTAAGGGGCGGCGCAATAATCTTATATGCGGCATTGCGTGCATCACTATTAATATAATCACTTTGCCACAATTGATTAATAATTTGCGGCGTGACAAATTTAAACTTATCAAAAAAAACCATTTTTTAATATCTCTCTTGGTCAAAATTGGTTAAAAGAAACCTACTCAATAGTTGTTAATCAATGTATAATAGCAAAGGTTAAGCATAATCAAAAGGGTTTAAAATATGATTGGTCGCCTTAATCACATCGCCATCGCAGTTCCAAATTTAACCGATGCGGTTAAAACCTATGAGCAAATTTTAGGGGCAAAGGTTATGCCCCCTGAGCAACTCCCAGAGCACGGCGTGACGGTGGTTTTTATCATTCTGCCCAATACAAAAATAGAACTGCTTGAACCACTTGGCGAAAATTCACCAATCACCGCATTTATAACAAAAAACCCAGCAGGTGGCATGCATCATATTTGCTATGAGGTTGAGGATATTGAAGTCGCAATCACTAAACTACAAAGCGAAGGCGTGCGCATTCTAGGCGATGGAAAACCAAAAATTGGCGCCCATGGTAAGCCCGTAATATTCATGCATCCAAAGGATTTGAACGGCACATTAATTGAACTTGAGCAAATATAAGTAGGAAATACCAATGGCAAGCATTACAGTTTTTGCAGTCTATTTTGTGGTCTGGTGGGTTACTTTTGTCGCTATGGCAAATATGGGTGAAAAATCTCAAGCAGATCTAAATGACATTCAACGCGGAACACCAGCAGGTGCACCCCATAGTTTCAACTTAAAACGCAAAGTATTTTGGGTAACAATCGTCGCTGCCATCGTTACCGGGTTCATATATTGGGTAATCGCACATAGCGGCTTAACTTTAGATGACTACCCCTTCATGCCAGATTATAGTTTTAATAAAAAATAGTAGGTAAATATGGCAACTCTGCTTTCGTGTCCTTGCGGCTCAAATCGCCAATTTGCTGCATGTTGTGATCGCTATATTACAGGTGCAAAAAACCCACCCACTGCCGAAGGTTTGATGCGCAGCCGATTTACCGCCTATAAATTAGGCAATGCAGATTATATTTTAGCAAGCTGGGCACCAGAAAAACGCCAAGATATAAACCAAACAGAACTGGTTGAAAGTTTAAAAACCACACAATATCAAAAACTTAAAATTATCAGTAAAAAATCTGGTACGCGTAAAAACCACAGCGGGCAAGTTGAGTTCCAAGTCACTTTTTTGTCAAATGGTCAATTGCAAACCTTTCGTGAAAATAGTAATTTCACCAAACAAAACAACCAATGGTATTATGTCGATGGTAACATTTCTTAAACCCGCCGAATATTTGCTCTAAATATGCGAATCGTCATTACTTTTAAGGCAAAATGAATAGCCCATATTAAAGCCAAACACCCAAATATGCCCATATTAAAGCCATAATATGTGTTTAAATAAGCCTTTAACCCAATCTAAGTGGCTTTTCAAAAAACTTCCTTCACAAATCGCAGTATAGAAGCTAAACATGGGTAAATTAATATTATCGAGTGAGTTAACCATGCGTATATCAGAATATTTTCTGCCAACTTTAAAAGAAAATCCACGTGAAGCTGAAATCATTTCCCATCGCTTAATGTTGCGTGCGGGTATGATACGTCAAATGTCATCGGGCATTTTTGCATGGCTGCCACTTGGCCTTCGTGTGCTGGATAAAATCGCCAATATCGTCCGTGAAGAGCAAAATAGAACAGGCGCAGTAGAGCTGCTTATGCCAACCTTGCAAAGCGCCGAGCCGTGGAAGCAAACCGGCCGTTATGATGCCTATGGCAAAGAAATGTTACGCCTAACCGATCGTCATGGCCGCGAAATGTTATACGGACCAACCAATGAAGAAATGATCACCGAAATTGCCGCTGCTGGCATTAAGTCATATAAAGATTTACCGTTTAATCTATACCATATTCAATGGAAATTTCGTGACGAAATCCGCCCACGTTTTGGCGTGATGCGTGGCCGTGAATTTCTAATGAAAGACGCCTATAGTTTTGATTTAACAGAAGAAGATGGCATGAAAGCCTTCCAGCGCATGTTTGTATCATATCTACGGACTTTTAAGCGCATGGGCTTAACTGCCATTCCAATGCGCGCTGAAACAGGGCCAATTGGTGGTGACGCCAGTTATGAATTCATCGTTTTAGCCAAAACGGGCGAAAGCGAAGTTTTCTGCCATAGTGATTATTTAACCATGGCAACACCCGATGAGAATGTTGACTTTAAGGCCGATTTAACCCCAATTGTTGAGCAATGGACAAGCAAATATGCCGCAACTGAAGATGTGCATGTGCCAGAGGATTTTGACAAAGTACCAGATGATAAAAAAATCACTGCGCGTGGCATCGAAGTCGGGCAAGTTTTCTTCTTTGGTACCAAATATTCCAAACAGTTGGATGCCTATGTTCAAGGCAAAGATGGCGAGAAAGTATATTTGCAATCAGGCTCTTATGGCATTGGCGTCTCACGCTTACTTGGCGCCATCATTGAAGCTTGTCATGATGATGACGGCATCATTTGGCCAGAAGAAGTCGCCCCGTTTAATGTCGGCCTGATCAATTTAAAATCAGGCAATGAAGCAACAGATGCTGCTTGCCAAGACATATATGGTCGCTTGCAAAATGCAAATATCGACGTGTTATATGATGATAGCAACG
>JADGDI010000045.1 GCA_016744975.1 Hyphomicrobiales bacterium
GCATGTTGTCGCCAATAGATTTTGAACAACAACAATTATGGAAGACCTGATGTGTCTACAAAATCAGGGGCTATTCACTATATGATTTTAATTTAATGTTACTCTTATTAGATGAACTGCCGATACCGAACATGAAGTTAGCTGTAGTTGGTAAAATTAAACGAGATAATACATAGTTTATATCTACTTTTTTGTTATCTTTGTTTACTTGATTTTGTAGGGTATTTATAAATTCATTCCAATTTGTACCACTATCAAAGCTGAAATTTTTCTTTTCTTTTAGCGCTTTCATCACTTTGGAAGCAATTTTATATGCCAAAGCGTTTGTATTGGAGTTGCCACTAAATTGAAATAACTTGAAAAATGGACTGTAATCATTCTTTGTTAAAGAAATTTGGCGAATTTCAGAAAATTTTGAAATTAATGTTGTTGAAAATTGTTCTTTTGCATCACCAGAATATTCTTGATAAATTTGAGAAAAATTTTCAATAACTTGTCCATATTCTTCGGCTTTTATCCATTGTGTTGCATTATCTAAAATAACTTCATTTACTCGAATATCAAATCCTGGGGATTTTGATAGTTTTAACAATTCAGAGGGTTCTTCATTAGTTGTAGCATCACTTATTTTATTATCCAATAAGAGCTGGAATGCTAAATCTTCTTCTACATTGTAAACAAGTGCTGCTAGTTTCATCTCAACATCAGGTTCTTTTGTTAAACTTTTTAGACGTGAACTCAAAAAATCGGGATCAGTTAACACGGAAGGGTCGCTTTCTATTTCATCCCTATAGGCCATGTAGGCGGCTATAACAGTGAGCTTGAATTGCTCTTTATGCATAGTATAAAGTCTGGTCAAATCGTTAATAAAAGATATTATTTGACGGGGAGTTGTATGTCCGTTGTCTGAACGTAAAATGGAATTAAAAATTAAGTAAATACGAAAGAATTCATCTTTATCTTCAAAATCAGGTAGAGCCTGAATTAGTTTCACTTCAAAAAAATCCTTTGCATTGGACATCACTGGTGGGGCTACGACTAATATTTCATCAAAAGTTTTTGAAAATAGTTCTCTGCTCGATAGTTTTGAAAATTTTTCTTCGTCATCATCCGTGTTTGTATTTTTAAAGTCTTCTTGAATATGTAAGCGGGAATACGGAACAATGGCAGTAATAGCATTACTGGATTTTTGCTTTGAAATTGAATTTCTTGAAAATATTGATCGAACAAGAGCCCAATATTCATTGATTTGATCCGCAGGAAGACGATCAATGTTGTCTAGAACAATTACAATTTTGTTATTTTTATCTTGAATGGTTTCTAATATTTTTAATAATGTAGCTTGGAATTCAAAATCATTTGGATCAGTTTCACGTATATGCTGAGTAACTTTTTGATCTTCGTATTGTTTGGAGCTTATCAATAGAGTTCTAGATAAAGAATCTCGAAATGTTCGATCATCCTTAATTCTATATATAAAAATTCTAATAATTGTTATGAGCAAAAAAATGGATAAAACCCAGAATGAAGGCGAATTTAAAAAATCCTCTGTTGCGTCCTTTTCAAAATATTTTTTTACCCAAAAATAATAAATAGGGAGAAATGGCAAGCATAAAAGAACGAAAATTCCATACCAATCCAGCATAACTTGATTATTTGTATCAATGACCTTGGTTTTAGATTTTACTTTGTTCTCAATTTTGTTGAGGGTTGCTTTTTTTGAAGAGAAATTATTTTTTGACCAAAACAAAAAATGCTCTAAGAATGAACGTCTAAAAGCAGATCCTTGTGATTTCCAAATATCAAATGTAAAAAAATGGAATTTTTGATTGGATTTGTTTTTGCTACTTTGTAATATTTTATCTGCTATTTCGACAATACTGGATTTACCACTGCCCCAAGGACCATCAATTCCGATTGCACGGTCTACATCGGCAAATTCAAGAATTGTATTGGATAATGCATTTGCTGTTTTCTCGTGGCCTTTCCCGTGAAACAAATCTTCACTGGATGGATCGTCTATTAGAATTACTCTTTTAGCGGTCTTTTTAACCATGATTTGTTATCCCCCTACAAACTACTATCCTACTTATCATTTTATCCAACACAGTATACTATCCTGACGATTCGTCTAATAGTTGTTTTAATTCAATATACTCGTTAAATTTATTATGTTTTATCCAATATTGAAGAGGTTCTGTACCTTTATTTAGAATATCTAGATATTCATTATAGACGAATATTTTTTTCGTGCTTTGCCTGTTATTTCTCTTACTACGCCTAATTATTCAAGTGTAGACAAGCTACGCATGACCGCTGGTTTCGATAGCTTGCTTCTTTCACGTATGGAAGTTGTATTCTACACGTGACGTTTCCGCAAATAATTGTGAATGGTTAACTTTGTTGTAGTTGAATTGCCAGATATTTCAATTTAATTTCTTTCAGTATAGAGTTTTGGCCTAGGGAGTTTCTGTTTTTTTTGTAATTATCCAAACTTAAAGAGCTGATATTTTATTTTGATACTCGCGTTTGGGTTTTTGTGTTCCATACTTGGTGCGAATTTCCTCCATTGAAGGGTTGCCACGGCTGCGGCTCTTAAAACCCCCGGGACGAAAAAACCATTTTTTCTTTTTAGATGCCCATTTAAAGCCAGTTTCTTTTAGTGTAGTTTTGTGTTCTTTCGTTTCACCGTCTACCCACAACCAAGCCCCGCACAATTCAAGATTTATGCCACTTATTCCCCAAATAGCAAAAAGTGCATTGTTTAAATCTTCGCCATATTCAGCTTGTTCATGCTCAAGATTGCCCTCAAAGTTTTCTAGTGTCTCAAAGGCTTCATTAACTGCTTTCATCATTTCTTCACCCGCTGGATTGCGGTCAGGATGATATTTGAAGCTAGCGATTCTATATGCTTTTTTTATTATTGTTGGGTTTATTTCGCCTGATATTCCAAGTATTTTAGTTGCGTCGTAATTGTTCATGTTTTCCTCGCTTGGGTTTTGGTTTAACTGCGAAGCCTGTCTTTTTTCTATTCTCAAACTGCGCATGAACCCTTGCTAGCGGCGAGCGTCCTTCAAATGAACGTGGTGAAGTTTACGTGCCATGTTTGGACGAGAGGTCATAACCAATGATGGCTCAATTGTTTTTGTGGGGGACTGTTTAGACGTTCCCAAACATCATTTTGTTTGGCGAGAATGGCTTACGGGTAAAAATAATTGAACCACAGCAGAGCGTCAGTGGTTCTGATATAAGCTAAAATTCGGGTTCTAGCGCGGATGCGCGTATTAATGATTTATGCGTCTCTTGGGCTTAAAGATGTTTTTCAGGAAGCATTTTTGTGTGAAGTATGCGGGTAACAAAAATATCATTCTTTCTTTGTCGATAATAAACAACATGGCTAATATATTTATAGTAAAGGTAGTTTTTTTATTGTTGTTATTTATGAAAGGACGACCGCGCTTAGGTGTATCGGCAAGCATATTTAATATTTCTTCTAAACCATTCATATATTTAACGGTTTGCTTCTCGCCAAAATCTTGCAGACTCCATTTGGTGATCTGCGAAATATCTATATCCGCTAATTTTGATATTATATAACTATTTGGCATCAAACTCTATCTTAGCTTTATTTACAATATCGCTAAATGAACGTGTGCTTTCGCCGCTATTTTCACCATCTTCCAATGCGTCATGCAAGAAAGTCATCTTGGCTTCTTCTAATTCCAAAAGCCTTAAAGCAGACCGAACGGCTTCACTTGCAGAACCATAACGGCCAGTTTGAGTAAGCTGTCCTAAAAATTTTGTAAAATGATCGCCTAAATTTATGCTGGTTGTATTGCTCATGTCATTTTCCTTTTATTCTTTCTTCATATTACTATATTTTAGTAATTGAGGCAAGGCACGGAATTAATCACCTACAAAGAGGCCGAACAATTAGAACGCTTAAGCCTTTTCCAAATGGTTTTCATTAATTATATTATGGGTCTTTTGGCTTAAATGGCGTTATCACGTTTTCGGCTTTACCTTGCTCATAAGCCAAATTTTCTAATTCTAACATGTCTTCTGGGTAGGTGGCATCAATAACCGCCTCAAAAATAATCTGATTGGTTGTATAATCCAACATATCTACGGAACGACGATTAAAATTATCTTTAATACTTAAATCAGATATAGGATGCTTTGCTAATGAAGTGACAAGTGTTTCATTTTGCCTGAAAATGGCTACATGAAGTGCTGTGAGACCCGCAAATGGGTCTGTTAGGTTTATTTGATCGGGATCGATTTTAATAATCTTTAACGCTTTTTCAGTGCTGTCATCATAAACGGCACGAATTAACGGGTATTTTTTAAGCTTCGATCCACTATCCTCAAAATAGCTTAATTTCCTTTTCATTTTCCTCTTCGGGGCTAAGGTCATAATATTTCCCCCATTGAAAGTGGATTTGCAAGGATTTTCTCAATTTCAGCGATATTTTCAAGGTCAGGCCTGATAAAATGAGCTTTGCTATCGCGCAAAAACCCTGCTGGCTTTTTATGATATACAAGCTGATTAGCAAACATCATCCTCACCTTATTGTTTAAGTTGGGCAAAGGCGAAACAGAAATCTGCGCAGGACCTTCCAAATAATAATCAGATTCAATTGAATGGGCATATTGGTTTCTCAAATGTGCCATTGCACCATCGGTAAAACCTGCCCATTCTTGCCTTACTTTTTCTGTTGTTGGTGGTAACTGTATTCTCATACCAAACGGATTGTTGTTTTGAGGTGCAGCTTTTTCACTAATTAAAATTGAATGGGTTTTTGGGACACGGCTTAAACACTCGCGCAATTGTACATGAATGCTATTTGAAGAGACAATACCGATGCCCTCATAAACCATACGTGGATCAAGTGTTACAAATGAATTGGGGAATAATAATGACAGAGGAAATTCTGCTGCGTTAAAAAAACTCTTTGATGAACGTTGTAATATTAAAATTGATCTTTCAGAAATATATTGCAACATATCTCGCGAACGGCCTTTTGGCTCCATATACGGGTAAAGTGAATTATCTTCAAACCAACGTTTTAAAATTGGCAATGGTATAAAAGTGTTTCTATCATAGGCTGGCGCGCACATATAAACGCCCGAATAATATTCTAATATTTCTGCGTCCCACTCCTCAACATAATTTGCTGCGGGAATGTGAAAATAATAATCCCTTGATGTGACACCAATTTCATCAAAAATAGCCTGTGGTTTTAATTTGTCTCGAATGTTGGGTTCATGCTTTGCCGTAAGCCACGAAACAATTATTTCGATATTAGCATCACCCAATTCGTCATTTTTTAAACGATAGAAATTTATCCTCTGAAACTCAACTTTACGATATTCCGAAATTTCTGCGGCCATAGAAGACCAATTGGTGTTTTGATTACTGGCTTTTAAATCCAGCAAAATGCGAAACAATCTTTGGCGCTCATAAGTTCCAAAACGTTTTTTAACCTCATCCATCATTTTGTTACACCGCTGTTACAGCCATTTTTGCCAAATTGTTTCACATAGTAGTAGCTGCAAATTTATTTAAATTTCCATAATTTAGTTAAGTATGTGGCTCCTATTTTGTCAATTTAATATGAGGGAACGATCATGAAACAAAATCATAAAAATATGGAACCAGACGTTTTACCACCACGAGAAAAAGTGAATTGGGAAAATGCATTACTGATATTCTTTGCCGTTTTAACGGGGCTAATGCTGGCGATTGCTCTGCCAAACCTCATTGATACATCGCAGTTTAGTGGCATTTTTAAAGTCGGGTTATTAGCACTTGGCGCATCCATCATCTCATATAGCGTCAATAAAATTGCAATTACCAAGGGCGCAGAATTGTTTTCCAAGGGCTTTATTATTGCTGGTGTTGTCAGCATTATTTCTATTCTTGCCGTTGGTATTGGCTTATTTACCAGCACTTATGCTGGCCTAACATTAACAGATACCGAACAGTTACGTTTGCAAAAACATGGTATTGCATACAGCCAATATATTGGCGTTAGAAATTCAAAAGCTGCGCAAGCAGCGCGGACATTACCCGTTGTTCGCTCAATAAATCGTGAGCTATCTGATAAGGCTAGATGTGAAATTCGTCATTCATGCGTGTCAGGCCGAGGTAATGGAGGACGAGGTACAATTTCCAAAATATTAGAAGTGATGGCGGGTCGTGCGAATAGTGTTTCCGTCCAATTAGAGGCTGGTGAGATTGCGCGTCAAGTTTCGTTAAAATCGCTCAATAAATTAATTGCACAATATCAAGACATATTAGCAAATTCTGAAATTAACATTTGGAAAAAACGTGCCCATTTACAAAAAATAGACGCCAAGATAAATCAAGAAATTAGTACGCTTGATGAGTCTATTCCTATCGTTTTCTTACGCTCTTATGCCAATGAGTTGGAAGATGGCATTGTGATTAGCAACCGTCCGATTACCACCAAACGTTTAAATTCATTATTGAATAAAAACGGACGTAGCCTTAATGCTGTTTTAGATAGCATTGAGAAAAGCGATCTAAAACGCCCTGAATTTCCAACACGAACTGGGGTCAGTGATACATTTGCTTATTTATTGTTTTTTGCGCCATTAAGCGCACTCACAGCCGTTATTGAAATAATTATGCCTATTTCAATTTGGATATATACGTGGATTTCTCTCCTTTGGGAAATCTACAGAAAAGAACAGCTTCGCCAAAATAATGTCACTGAGCTTCGTAACGCAGCTACCCGTAAAACTACAAATACACGTGGGGGCAAATGATGTTTCAAGATACAAGCAACCTACCAATCAGCGGCGGTTTAATCGTCGCTGGTTTGGCCTATATCGCGGTTACATATTTTATTACCGCCGATGTTATTGGCACACGCACCATTGCCAAATCCAATTGGGGCAAGCAATGTACCAGCCATTTAAGATCGCAAATTCTTGATGTGCAACCTGAACCTATTTTTACACCAAAGCTAGATTGCAATTCATTAATGGGCATGTTTGGCGAACAAGGAAAAGCGGTTTGCACAAAGCATGGCAATCCAAGTTTTAATTTGCCGTTTATGGATCAACTGAACGTGCAAAAACGCCGTGCACAAGAATATCAACAAAAGCGCCTGCAATCAGCCGCTTCAAAGGTTGGTTTAAGATGTGATTGCGCAGTCTCATTGAGTTTGGAGTCAAATCGTAGCGCGTGGTCTTTGTACGCTGGCTCGGCTCGGCTGGTAACACCGCATAAAGTCAAAAACTTTAATTCTGAATTAATTACCGCCTTGCGCTCACCATTATGCGCATCAAATGGAGGATAGGCCATGCTCATTGGATCAATAAATATTACCCAAAAAGCGATTATTACCCATCGAGATTCTTATCTAATTTCCAACCTTTCCGTGATTAGTACAAGACGCCCGTTTTTAGGGTCAGCATTTATGTTGGGCGGGGCATTTATCGCCTTTGGTTTAGCATTTTCTGATCTGCTTTACATGAATGAGATCGCCGCAATTTTAATTGCGTCATCTGTTGCGATTATTGCAGGTTTGAATATTGGACAGCTTAAATTGCTATCTCGTGATTTAAGAGGTTCAGAAATATCAGGTGCAATATTTGGTTCATATTCTGAATTGAACCATATTCGTTCAAAAATCATTCAACAGATTAATGACTTAGATCAGGAGGTTTCTAAATGAAAAACTCCGACCAGTCTTACGCCACCATTGCCCAAATCAACGTTAAATTATTAACCGCCTGTGGCTGTGCATTCATTGCTTATTGGGCATGGCCTACAGAAGCCAAATATTGGGGCTATGGTTTTATCACCATTTGCTTAGGCCTCGCCTCGATCGGCATATTCTTTGACGCCCTTCGCATGATGGCAAAACTTTATCATCGCAATAAAATTATGGCGACATACATGGCGCAAGGCGAAAAACCAAAATCCTCAAAAATGGCTTCGGAAGAAGCTTTAAGAAAGTCAGGAATGTTCGATGACCAATGATAAACGCACATTAGGAATAACATTTGATGGCAACGTTTTGTTTGATCCTTATCCCAATACCTCCTCAATTATTTATGGCGCAACTGGTGCCGCAAAAACCACAGCGATCGTTGTGCCTGCCATTGAATCACTTTTATCAAGTTGTAGCCTTGCTATGATTATTAATGATGTGAAAGACGGCGAAATCGCTGCACAAATTGCAGATATGTGCCGCAAATATAATCGGCGTTTTGGGGTGCTTGATGATTTTATGGTGCTGGGTGAAGACTATCCACATCGGCTTTCTTTAAATCCATTTGGATCAATTCTTACAACTCACAGAAAAAATCCATCCGATGTGCTTTACGCCATTGAGACTGCTGTCCATGCGCTTATTCCTGAACCAAGTGGTGGTGATTCCAAAAATCAATATTTTCGGGATGTACCCCGTGAGGAAATGGATTTAGCCATTCGAATATTGTTGGATCATCGCCCCGACATGGTAACCCCTGGGGGACTAAATGCCCTCATGGGTGATCCCGAAGTTTGGACAAGTGCGGTGAATATTGCAGCAGAAGAAGGCGATCCTGCTTTAATGGCACGGGCTAGGCAATCTATTGATATGCGGGAGAATGATCCAGAACACTATTTTCAGCATATTCGGGCGGCACTGACATCTTTGCGTATGTATGAACCTAATTCCACGCTTCATGATGCAGGATTTGATGCGGACATTACCCATGAGCAAATTCTCAAAGATAATTATGTGTTTTGTTTGGTGCAACCACAACGCCATACAGCACGTCTCGGTTCGCACTATGCTTTGCATTTTAATAGCTTCATGGACGCGCAATTATCAGGTGAATGTGGTGATGCTCTTTATATATTAGATGAGCTGTGCAATGCCCCCTTAAAACCTGCTGTAGAGAGGGTCACCATCCAACGTTCCTATGGCGGTCGCAGTCTTTATATCGCGCAATCGCGCGCTGATATTGAACGCAAATATGGCGTGAAAGAAACCATCATTCTCGAAGAAAATTGTCCTGTCATTCAGTGGCTTAGTTTTACCAGTTTTACTGAGGCAGAACGTATTTCAAAAGCCATGGGAGAAAAACAAAATGTATCTCAATCTGTTGGTTTTAATTCGGATAAGTTAGATTTTAGCAATAATTTCAACACGGGAAAAGAGCGTATATTTACGCCCGACCAGTTAATGAATCTGAACCCCGATGAGCAAATTATCTTCATCAAAAGCGTTGGTTTCATTCATTGCAAAAAATTATTCCAGAATGAAATCGCACCTTATTGCTACGACCTTGCGGATAATCCGCTTGAAGGTGGCAGATTAGAGCCAAATCCAAAAGTCACGCTAAAAACTGGCGCTAAGACTGGCGGTAAATCATGAAAGTACATTTTCTAAAACTCAGTTTTTTTATTTGGTTGATTGTACCTGTTATCTTTTACGGAATTTATTCAGTTTATGGCTTACCGCACATGATTTGGTCGCGCACTTGGATAGATCAAGGCCAAGGATTAAACCCGTTTGCATACCGCCATTATATTCGTTGTTCTTATGTTGGGTTCTATGGAGGACGAACTATTCCTGCCAGTAATGCCACTTGTAATTGGATTATCTTTTATAAACAGGAGGGCAAATAATGTTGCATCCTCTCATGCTGTCAATCAACCAGTTTAAGCCAAGGCGTTATCGGGCGTCTTGTAAGGCCATTTCTTTGTGCCAATTCAGTTTGCGCCATGTGTTTCAATACATAAAGCACATCGTCTTCATCGGCGTGCTTACCTGCGATTTGGTCATCACAATGATCTCTATCTTGAAGCACCAGATTATACGGTTCAATGACATGCCAAAAGCCTTGGTAATTAAGCGGTTCAAGCCAATCTTGAATGTCTTCGATATATCTGAATTTTTTCATGGCAAAAGAATAACAAATTCACTTGCATTAATACAAATCTAACACGAAAAGCGAGGCTGAGTATGGCCTATAGCATCTCACAACAACTTAAATCTACCTTTAATTTAGCAAGCTTAAAACAACAAGCAACCAAAGACCTTAATCAAAAAGAATGGAAAAAATATCGACAAATTACTAACAAATATAATGGCATTCGGCGCTCCGAAGGCAGATTATATGAGATGGAATATAAGACACAAGTTGAGGTTGCTAAAAAACGTTTGATTAACAAAGCGGGTTCAAAGGTGAAAAAGTTCAAACCGCCATGGGCGCAAAATGATCTTTTTGATAAAGCTGCAAATAACCGTCAGGCACATCGAAATGTCCAGTCCAAACACAGACAACTTATGGGCGTTATTGACCGTCAAGAGGCCAATGAAGTTCAACACCTGCTGAAAGGTTGTGAAAAACGTATCAGGTTGAAAGAAAAACCAAAACGAGAATTTAATCGTGCTGCTGACAGACGGCAAAAGCCAGAACGCAGACTGTCACAAATTCATAAAAGAAGCCGCTGAAAAATCTAAATTTAAAACCAACATAACCCAAACCCTACTCAACGACGAAGGAATAAAAAAATGAACAATATTTATGAACCCAAAGAACAGGAAAAAGTCATGCAAGCGCGTGAAAGTTTTAATGGTCGCTTGCTTACTGATGCACAATTTGATGAAGCCATGTCCATCACCAATATCATCGAACGAGAAATCAAAAAAACAGGCATGTTCAAAGAAAAACTAGGGGATTATGCTTATGCCTTCTCTCGCTCAGAAAAGTTTGATCCCATGAAATCAGAGACCATCATTCGTGATCTATTCAAAGAACGTTGTGGTCAAAGCATGAATAAAATGCGCGAGGGTTTTAGAGATAGAGCCAACAATCTCACCAACGATCAAATAGATGATGCGCTACCTCACGCCAAAGAAATCGGCAAGATGATTGAACAGGGTAATAAAATATCCTTCAATCGTGCCTACGCCCATCAAGCCCAAAATTTGGCTGATAAGCATCATATTACTGACGCACATGCAAAAACCATAATGCAACAGACTTTTAAGGCTTCTGAAGACACAGAATTATATGATTGGGGCAAGGCACAAGAAAAGCAATTTTACACCCCTCAGATTGAAGCTGAAAAGCAACAACGCCAAACAACTCGCAGCCAGTCTCACGCACCTCAACGCTCAAGATAGGAGATATCATGACTATGATATTTGAAACCAAAATTCACCATCAAGACGGTTCGATAAAACCTCTTATCATTACCTCAATCCATGCAATTGCATTTGATATTGATGAACATCTCGCCCCCGATTTAATTCGGGCATATAGCAAAGCACGGCAAATTGAGCAAAATAGCGGTAATATTTACACTGATTTAGAACGAGTTGAGTGCATGGCATCAAATGTTAAGCCCAAAAATATGCGCGTTACTTTTAGGCAGTGCCACCGTTGGCATTTATTAATATCAGCCTTAGCTGAAATATCTTGGATGGATACGCAGTTTGAAAACCAATCCAAAGATTTTACATAGTATTGATTAAGGCTCTCCGCCTTACAGGAAAACAAAAAGACAAGGTATTTTCCGTAATAAATACGCAACAATATTACAATATTTTTACTTGATATCTAGGAATATATACCTAGTATGTTCTGCTTACGTTCATTTAAAAAGGAAACAAAAAATAGTTAAGGAGATAATTATGACCCAAAATAATAATAAAAACACCTTTAACGGGATTGCTGAAAATCTCAAAAAGCCAATGTCACTCACATTGGATTGCGAATTATATCAAGGATATTTGGATAATTCCGATCTTACAGAAGAACAAAAACAAGAATTTATCGAAACCTTATGGTCGATCATTGTAAATTTTGTTGATCTTGGAATTGGTGTACACCCTTTACAGCAAGCTTGTGAAGAAAATTCACCAATTCAGGATTTGTTGAATAATCAACTAAATGATGTGTTAGACTTTAAAAATCAATAAATACAAAAATAATTTAAAGCAGTGCTGAAACCTCACTGTTTGGTAGAAAGGACTCATAAATGACCAATACACTTAAAAAATCAATCGAAGTTAGACACGCTGTTATTTATTGTCGAGTTTCTAGCAAAAAACAAAGAGAAGAAGGTAGTGGCTTAAAAAGCCAAGAGCATAGATGCCGTGAATATGCTGAAAATCTAGGCTATCAAATTGATGCGGTATTTCCTGATGATGTGACTGGCGGCGGTGATTTTATTAAACGTGCTGGCATGGTCGCTTTACTGGCTTATTTGGATACCCAACATGATAAAAATTATATTGTAATCTTTGATGACCTAAAGCGCTTTGCCCGTGATACTGAATTTCATATAAAGCTTCGGCGCGAATTTAAAATGCGCCGTGCAACAATCGAATGCCTAAACTTTAGATTTGATGATACACCCGAAGGTAAATTCATCGAGACCGTGTTTGCAGCCCATGGTGAATTAGAGCGTGAACAAAACGGTCGTCAAACTGTTCAAAAAATGAAAGCGCGCGTGGAACAGGGTTTTCATGTTTTTAAAGCCCCCGTTGGTTATGAATTTAAAAAATCGCCAAGAGGCGGTAAAGAATTTGTGCCACGTGAACCACTTGCATCAATCGTGAAAGAAGCGCTTGAAGGCTATGCCTGTGGTCGCTATCAAACCCAAGTAGAAGTTAAACGTTATTTAGAAAGCCAGCCTGCGTATCCAAAAGATTTACCCAATGGTGAAGTGCGCCAGCAACGCATTTTTCTGATGCTTCAAAAGCCGATCTACGCAGGATATGTAGAAGCACCTAAATGGAAAATATCACGACGCAAAGGCCAGCATGAAGGGTTAATCAGCTACAAAACATTTGAGAAAATTCAAAATCGTTTGAATGCAAATGCACTCGCTCCCGCCCGAAAAGATATAAATATGGACTTCCCATTGCGAGGATTTGTCACCTGCGGAGACTGTCATAGAACTCTTCGGTCTTGTTGGTCTAAGGGTAAATATAAGAAATATCCATACTATTTGTGCCACAATACGAAATGTGAAAGCTACGGCAAATCTATTGGGCGTGCCAAAGTCGAAGGTGCATTTGAGGATATATTAAAGCGCTTGTCCCCATCTGAAAGCCTGTTTCAAATGGTTACAGTAATGATTGAAAATGCTTGGCAACAAAGGCTTTCACAAACAGAAGGCATGAAGAAATTAATGCAAAAAGAAGTCTTTGAGATTGATAAAAAAATTGATGGACTTTTAGATAGGATTGTTGATTCTAACAATCAAATGACCATCTCCGCATACGAGAAAAAGATCAATCAACTTGAGAATCAAAAACTGCTTAAGGTCGAAAATTTGCAAAATAAAGGCAAATTAAGAGCGAGTTACGATCAAATAATAGAACTCTCTCTGAAATTCCTTTCAAACCCTTATAAAATATGGGAAACAGGCAATATTCATTTGCAAAAAATGGTGCTTAGATTGGCTTTTACGGGTCATATGCCTTACCACCGCGAAATGGGGCATAGAACTCCACATTTGTCCTTACCATTCAAGGTGTTAGCTAGTATTTCGGGTGGTGAAAAAGAGATGGTGCCGCAGGAGAGAATCGAACTCTCGACCTCACCCTTACCAAGGGTGCGCTCTACCACTGAGCCACTGCGGCAATTGGTTGCCAATGAAGTTTTATAAAAATTGGCAAAATCGCTTGCCGATATTTGCCACAGCAATAATTAAAGCGCAAGCGGTTTTTGCATTGTCTACACAATTTACGTATTTGCGTGTCGCTTTAAAGCTTAACTTATAACATATTGGCTCTTTTATCTTGATTTACTTGCACAAGTTGGCAACATATAAATAAATTTATTAAAGAAAGATCATATATGCTGAGCTTTAAACAAATCAATTTATTTACATTATTCGTGTCTTTTACTTTATGTTTGATATTACTGGCTTTCCCTGAATTTATTTATTTTCTATTTCAGATAGACGGTAATGAGACGGCAAATTTTATGTCACGCAGGGCTGGCTTTCTATTTTTAGGATTTGCCGCATTGCTATTTTTTAGCAAAGATATTGTGGTATCAGAATTACAACGGCCAATTATAATTTGTATTTTTTTGGCTATGATTGGCTTAGCGACTTTGGGGATATTTGAATTCATTCGCGGCTTTGCAGGGCCAGGGATATTCCTTGCTGTTATTACTGAGGTTTTTATTGCTGTTAATTACCTTTTATTGCTAAAAAAGACAGGCTAATTGGCTGCACACTTGCAATCGCTAGTAAAATATTTTAAATACGCTATCAGCAATAGGATTATAAATGGCTGATGAAAAAGAAAATAGTAAGTTGACCAAGTCACAAGCCCGTGAAGCACGTTTGCAACAGGCTTTACGTGATAATTTACGCCGCCGCAAAGTGCAAGTGAAACAGCGCGATGGCATAGACGAAGCAAATGCCCCGCTACCACGAGATGGTAAAATCGGTGTTTCGAAAATGTAATTACAAGTATCACTGAAAAAACAAATTTTCAGCATATTTCTGTCACCTTATTAACGCTTTATCATTTTGTTCAGGCTACAAATAGGTAGATGGTTAATATTTAGGAATAATAATGGATCGTATTAAAATTACTGGTGGCAAGCAATTGCATGGCGAGATTCCAATTAGTGGCGCAAAAAATGCCGCTTTACCGCTGATAATAGCCAGCCTATTAACCGATGAAACACTCACCTTACGCAATGTACCACGTCTTGCAGATGTCAACATGTTGTTTAGGATCATTGCCAATCATGGCGTTGATCAGAGCTTCGACGGCAAACGTGCCGGCAATTCAGACATTGGTGGGCAAACCGTACACATCACAGCCCGCGAAATTGTGGATACCACAGCACCCTATGAACTGGTTTCAAAAATGAGAGCAAGTTTTTGGGTTTTAGGGCCAATTTTAGGGCGTTGTGGCTATGCAAAAGTGTCTCTACCTGGCGGTTGCGCAATTGGTACTAGGCCAGTTGATTTGCATTTAGAAGGCTTTAAAGCGCTTGGTGCAGAAATAAAGTTAGAAGAAGGTTATGTCATTGCTAAGGCGCCAAATGGCCGCTTGAAAGGTGGTAAAGTAACCTTTAGCTTTGCTTCGGTGGGCGCTACTCATAATGTGTTGATGGCTGCGGTTTTAGCGGAAGGTGAGACCATAATTGAAAATGCAGCAAGAGAGCCTGAAATTGGCGACTTGGCGAATTGCCTTAATAAAATGGGGGCAAAAATCACCGGCATTGGCTCATCCACCTTGACCATCCAAGGTGTTAAAAAACTACATGGCACTACCCATAGCGTATTGCCAGATCGCATTGAAACGGGCACTTATGCAATTGCCGTTACAATGACTGGTGGTGACATTGTTTTAACCAACACAGATATGAATTTATTACCCGTATTTTGGGATAAACTAAAAGAAACAGGCGCGGTTATTTCAGAAGTTGAAGATGGCATTCGAGTGCAACGAGATGCCTCAATGCCGATTAAGCCTGTTGATATTATAACACAGGTTTACCCTGGGTTCCCCACTGACTT
This sequence comes from Hyphomicrobiales bacterium, assembly GCA_016744975.1. Taxonomy (GTDB): domain Bacteria; phylum Pseudomonadota; class Alphaproteobacteria; order Rhizobiales; family OSC116; genus OCS116. The sequence continues at coordinate 15,533 of JADGDI010000045.1, forward strand.
ACAGGCGCAATTTATGGCTTTAATGACTATGGCCGACGGCAGCTGTTTTGTGCGCGAAACTATTTTTGAAAACCGCTTCATGCATGTGCAGGAATTGGCGCGCATGGGCACAAACATTACCTTAAATGGTGATACAGCAAAAATTTCTGGTGTTAAAAGTTTAAAAGGAGCGCCCGTTATGGCAACAGACTTGCGCGCTTCGGCTTCGTTGATTATTGCGGGTTTGGTGGCTGAGGGTGATACAATTATCAACCGGGTTTATCACTTAGACCGCGGGTTTGAACATTTGGAAAATAAGTTTAGGGGTTGTGGTGCGGACATTGAGCGCTTATCTGAATAAGGTAGAGATTAAAGTCTCGTAAAATTTGAATCTTCGGAGAATAAAATGAGCAATGTAAAAATAGCCGCAATGGACGCAGAAGACCTTGAAGTGGTTGCATCTTATGTTCAAGACGCAATTATTTTTGTAAAAGATATTGATTATTTGGCACAACAAAAACAATTAAATTTGGCGATTAACCGTTGCCATAATGAAACGGATGTTGGTAAAAACCGCTCAAAGCGCTCCCATGCGGGTCTTGTATTCTCACATGTAGAAAAAATGCAGGTGCAAAATATAGACCGTGATAACCCAAAAAAAGTTTTAAGCCTATTGGATGTTAGCTTTAAAGAAACTGAGCTGCCAAGCGGTATTATTGAACTTAAATTTGCCAATAACGCCTCGATTAAACTAGAGGTTTCTTGCTTAGAGCTGCATATGGCCGACCTTGGCGAAACTTGGGTGAGTGATGTAAAACCTAATCATTCATTATAAGCTATATCAAAAATAAACCCACCACCGATAAAGAAGGCTTTATTTTTTCGCCCATGCGGTTTAAAAAGTGGCAATTATATTTTGCCTTGCTTATCGGAAACCATCATGCCCTTATTTTTAAACTGGAATGACGCTGATTTTGAACAAAAGTTTCAAAATTTAATAGTAGAAAAAAAAGAAAACAGCCAAGACGTTAATCAAGTGGTTGCTGAAATATTGCATAATGTCAAAACCCGCGGGGATGCTGCATTGGTTGACTATTGCGCAAAATTTGATCATTTGGAAATTAAGCCAGAAGGTTTTTTAATCCCTCAAGAACGCATTGACCAAGCCATTGACCAATGTGACCCAAAATTAATTGAAGCGCTTGAATTTGCGCATCAACGCATTTGTGATTACCATGCCCGTCAACATCCAAAAGACGATTTATATGAAGATGATGCAGGCATTATATTAGGCCATAGATGGAATGCGGTCGATAGCGTTTGCTTATACGTACCTGGTGGTTTAGCAAGCTACCCCAGTAGCGTATTGATGAACGCAGCACCAGCAAAAGTTGCTGGTGTTAAACGCATTGTGATGACCGTTCCAATGCCAAATGGGGTTTTAAACCCACTGGTTTTAGCCGCAGCAAAAATAGCAGGCGTTGATGAAGTTTATGGGCTTGGCGGCGCACAAGCGGTGGCAGCCTTTGCATATGGCACCAGCAGGATCAGACCGGTCGCAAAAATTGTAGGCCCTGGCAATGCATATGTTGCAGCCGCTAAACGTCAAGTATTTGGTATTGTTGGCATTGATATGATTGCAGGACCGTCCGAAATATTAGTATTGGCCGACGATCAAAATCACCCCAATTGGATTGCTGCAGACTTACTTGCACAAGCCGAACATGACATATCAGCACAGTCTATTTTAATTGTAACCCATGAAGCATTTGGCCAGCAAGTTGCAAAAGCCATCGATGAAGAACTACTACAAAACCCACGCATCGAGATTGCCCAACAAAGCTGGCAAGATAATGGTGCAATCATTATTGCAAAAGACTGGCAACATGCCGCTAACTTAGCCAATTTAATAGCACCAGAGCATTTAGAATTAGCGCTTGAAGAACCAGAAGCCATCTTTGAGCTGATAGACCATTGCGGCGCAGTGTTTTTAGGCCGTTATACCCCAGAGGCAGTTGGGGATTATGTTGGCGGGCCAAATCATGTGCTACCGACCGCAAAAAGTGCTCAATTTAGCTCAGGACTAAACATTCTAGACTTCATGAAACGTAGTTCAATATTAAAATGTAGTGCAGAAGGGCTTGACAAGATTGGCCCTGCTGGTGCTATCTTAGGTCATGCCGAAGGGTTATATGGGCATGCCAGATCAATTGAGCTGCGTCTTGACGCCAATAAAAACAATAATTAAGTTGAAAATACAGATATGACTGAAACTGCACAAACAGAAATTAGCAAACATGCCATTTGCGAAATCATATTAAACGAAGAAAATTTAGCGCAAAATTCTGCTGAATCTACTTATGAGCGTAAAGTGGCAATCACTGACTTATTGGCGGAGAACAGCTTTATTCCACTGCGCACCATTGATGATATTGAGGCAATCGGGCCTTTTAAACTGTTGTTAGACATTAATCGCGGTAAATTAGTTTTTGATATTCGCTCACAAACAGATCAGCCCATTATGTTGCACATCCTTTCACTTTCACCATTCCGTTTGATAATGAAAGACTATTTTTTAATTTGCGAGCGCCATCACGAAGCCATGAAAAGCGCCAACCCACAACAGATTGAAGCAATAGACATGGGGCGGCGAGGTTTGCATAATGAAGGCAGCACATTGCTTAGCGAACGGTTAAAAGGCAAGATTCAGGTTGATTTTGAAACTGCTAGAAGACTATATACTTTAATTTGTGCATTGCATTGGAAGGGATAAATATGCCAAAAACCGACATTCCAAAGCAGCATGGCAGTAGCGAGGCTGCAAAAGAAAATAAACGTAAATTGCCATCTTCGATTTTGTTTTTATGCACCCAAAATGCCGTTAGGTCTCCGATGGCGGCCAGTATTATGCAAAAGTTATGTGGCAATAAAGTATTTATTGATAGCGCAGGGGTTGCCACTAAAGATGTTGACGGATATGCAGTTGCGGTGATGCGTGAAATTGGCATTGATATTTCAAATCATGTTTCATTGTCCATTGAGGCTTTGTCATTGCCTGCATTTGACCTGGTTATATGTTTCTCAAATGAAGCCAAACAATATGCTGAAGATATCTGTAAAACTGTCGCTACCGAGTTTGAATATTGGCCAGTTTATGACCCTGTCAATCAAGCCGAGGGTCGTAGCAATCAGCTAGAACATTACCGAAAATTACGCATGCAATTGGATGAGTTATTGAACACCAATTTCGACATTAAAAGTACCGTATCTTGAATAAATTGCGTTTTTGACTATACATTTGCAGCATTTCAAGATAGATGAATGCAAGCTAAATTTTTAATATTTTATTATTAGAAACAAAATTGACGTTATTTAGACTTGAAAGCAAGTATAAATATTGTATGAGGACCTTATGGCAAAAGAAGAACTTTTAGAATTTGATGGCACAATTATTGAATTGCTACCCAATGCAACATTTCGTGTTGAGCTAGAAAACGGGCATGAAATCATTGGCCACACAGCTGGTAAGTTGCGCAAAAATCGCATTCGTGTTTTAGCAGGTGATCGCGTGACTGTCGAAATGACACCTTATGACCTAACCAAGGGTCGCATTACTTACCGCCATCGTTAGGTTGGTTTCCATCGTAGGTTAGTTTAAAGGGTAGTAAAAATGGCAATACAGGCCAAAATTACTAGCAAATTAATACTTGCAAGCGGCTCGCCAAGGCGGGTTCAATTGCTCGACCAAATTGGTGTGCGCCCCGAACTCATCAAACCTGTCGACCTAGACGAAACTCCTAATAAAAATGAGATTCCAAAAAAACTGTCGCAACGCCTTGCACGTCAAAAAGCCGAAAAATGCATGAAGTTGCTGGCAGCAGACCCAGCCATTTTGCAAAGTGATAACCAGCATATATTTAATATTTTAGCCAGTGATACAGTGGTGGGAGTTGGGCGGCGAATATTGGGTAAGGCCGGCGATATTGACCAAGCAAAAGAGCATTTAATTATGCTTTCAGGCCGTGCACATCGTGTCTATACATCTGTCTCGATGATAGATGGTGTCACTCAAAAACATCGTCAGAAAACAGTCGAAACCCGCGTAAGGTTTAAACGTCTTTCAAACGCTGAAATTGATAACTATCTTTCAAGCGGTGAATGGCGTGGTAAAGCTGGCTCTTATGCCATACAAGGGCTTGCAGGTGCATTCATTGTTAATCTAATAGGTCAGTATAGCAATGTTGTAGGGTTGCCACTTTATGAAACCAGCTCATTGTTGCGCAGTGTCGGCATTGACCCATGTATAAACTGGCCAAACCATGTTATGAATGTCTAATAAAAATAGTTTTAATTGCAAATATATGAATTTATTGTGGCTTTAGAAAAGAAAACTCAAATATATGTTTCAATGAGCAAGGTCGGCCAACGTGGCCTATTTGCAGAAATCGCCAAGGTTAGCCAAGATAAACTGGTTTTTTATGACATTTGGCCAATTAACTCAAACATTGAAGATACCGGCTTTTTAGCCAATGACCTTTCCATAGGTAATGTTTATCAAGCAAGAATCACTAAGATTGACCCTAAAACTAGGCTCATATTTTTAAGCCTAGGCACGGTTGATGCCGTTATGAAAGTTAAGCCAAAGTTTCAATTTCTTGAGGGTCAATATTTATTGGTCGAAATTACCTGCGAAGCTTATGGCGATAAAAAACCACTGGTAAATTATGTGGGTGATGTAAAGAAAACCACCCAAAAGCAAAGACCCAAATTATTTAGAAATGCCAATAATTTAATGCAATATTGTTTAAAACTTCTAGAATCTGAATGCGATGAAGTAATATGTGATGATTTTGGCTTTCATGCAGCACTCAAAAATACTGCACTAAAAATAAATAGCAAATCAATCATTATGCCAGTCCAAATAACCAAAAAAAACGGCCTCAGTTTGCTCGAACAAGTTGGATATGCAGACCAAGTTGCGCAATTGACCGAAAAATTAATACCACTTAAAGGTGGCTCAAACATCATCATCGAGACAACCGATGCCCTGACTGCAGTAGATGTGAATAGCGCCAATTTCATTGGAGATAATTACACTAAAATGATTAATGAAATTAATATTGCAGCTGCTAACACCCTTATGGATCAGTTGAAATTACGACAAATCGGTGGTTTGGTTGTGGTAGATTTTTTGAAATATAAGCGTAAAAGCGACAAGCAAAAGTTTGCAAGATTTCTGCACAACCTTGCCAAACAATATGGGTTTATGTTTGGCGGTTTAAGCAATTACGGCCTAGCAGAGTTTAAAATCAGCCGTAAATCTAAAAACTTAGCAGAAAAAGTTCAGGATATATATGACCAATCAGCAAAGCAGTAATAACAGTATGTTAGAAACAAAACGCAAATGCGTCATGTGCAAACAAGTTGCCATTGTAAAATATCGGCCTTTTTGTTCAAAACGATGTGCCGATTTAGATCTAGGCAAATGGTTAAATGCCAGTTATATCATTAGTGATGTGAGTGCGCCAGATGATAATGATTTCTCAAGCGATTATGCTGATATTAAGAATAAATTTGATTAAATTAAATCTGAGTAAATATGTTAAAAAATATGTGGGTTTTTGTAAATGTTTGCTAGACAAGCCATTGCTAATTGCCTATAAACCGCCCTATCACGCATAGCGTCGATGCCCGAATAGCTCAGTTGGTAGAGCAACGGATTGAAAATCCGTGTGTCCCTGGTTCAAATCCAGGTTCGGGCACCACTTTTTTCAATAACTTAGCAGATTTTTTAAATTGTCTCTAACTACCAATTTGCGACCATCATATTATATTTTGATCAGAAATTTATTATTACCATTTATGGAAGAACAAGATTTACCTGTTTTACGTATTTTGACAGATAGGGGGACAGAATATTGTGGCAAAGCTGAAGGTCATGATTATCAATTATATCTGACTATCAACCAGATTGATCACACCAAAACAAAGGTGAAATCACCACAGACAAATGGTATTTGTGAGCAGTTCCACAGAACTCATTCATTAAATAAATGGTATCAAATGCTACTAAATAATGTTGATAATTCAAAAATCGCGTCGAACCCATTTCATTTAAGAGCAGACTATTTGTGTTTTCTCAGCAATTCAATTTGCTGTAGTATTTACGTCTTTATGCAAAGCATTATAGGCTTAGCACCACACACCTACATGGATCTACTTCGACACCCGCCCCATCTAAATGGGTCACTTTTACATTTCAATTAGCGCTCTGGTGAAGTCAGTTCGCTAAAGTTGATCCAAATCAAAAACAGAGCTGTTGAAAAAAATATTTACTTCATTCTTGCAATATACCTATAGGGGGTATATGTAGTTTGTATGGAAAATGATAAACACAAAAAACAAATTATTAGCAGAACCAATAGAGTTTCTGGACAAGTAAAAGCTATTTCAAAAATGATTGATGACGATCGATCATGTAATGAAATTGCCATACAATTCCAGGCTGCTAAAACCGCGCTTGACCGTGCATATGCTGAATTTCTTAAGACCAACCTTGAAACTTGCCTTTTGAACAAAGATAAAAAAACTCTTGACCTAATCATTAAAAATCTAACATCGAGGTAAGTTTCATGAATAAACAATTTAATCCGCTCATATTTTTAGCGGCGTTAGGTGCAGGCGGTATCTCCGTTTTCCCCTTCTCATTTTTACAATATGTACATCCACATAGTAAAGGTCTTGTAACCGCTGCTGAAATTTTTAGCTCCGACCATTGGCCAATGTGGGTTTATGTTGCCTTTAGTGCAATAATGATCATTTTCACAACCATTCATTTTATTCTGCTATTCAAGCTTTTGCCGCAATTATTCAAGTTTCGCAAAACAAAAGCTTATTCTGATTTAATGGATAACCCACTTACTCATACAGCTATTTTAGCACCATTTATTGCAATTATCATGAGTATGAATGCATTCATTGGGCCAATTCGTTTTTTCGTGCCAATGTTGTCTGATAATTTTCAAGCGTTAATGATGCCCGCATTAATAACATGGTTATTTATTGGAGCACTATTGCTACATACCGAATTCTCACTGTTGGCAACTGCGTTTAAAAAAGGGTTTGATGTCAGCAAAATAAACTTTGGTTGGATGCTACATTCGTTCGCACTAAGCATGTATACCGTTACGGGTTCTGGCATCGCGGCATTGGCTAAAGATTCAGGTATCGCAAACATTGCGGCATTTGTAGCATTGGTAACCGGTACAATGGGTATTTTCTTGTTCTTTGTTAAAATAGTAACCATTTTCCAAAGTCACATGGCAGCCGATAATTTACCTGAAAAACAGTTTATGCCAGCGTTTTTAATCGTAATCCCCAATATTACTCTATATGCGATTTCATTGTTTAGATTTGGCCATTTCTTAGAAAAACAACACGGCGTTCATTTAGATGCATATTTCCTTGTGGTAATAACCGTGTCCTACGCTTTTGCAACTTGGTACATGCTATTTGGCCTAACATTGCTAAAAGATTTTATTAAAAACGGATTAGAAGAAGATGTCCGAGATGGCGATCACACTTCATTGGCTTGCATCTCGCCAGATTCTCGAAGCAAAGCTCGCCTTCTATTTAAAGATACAG
>JADGDI010000046.1 GCA_016744975.1 Hyphomicrobiales bacterium
GTAAGGCAGGGGGGGGATTTTTTTCGAGTTTTAGCAATGCAGAAAGCAAAGTTGCTAAACTTGCTTTCCTCTTATCATATTGAAAACGCAAGAGGCTTTCATCTTTTTCTAGTTCAGAGAGTTTTTTCTCGCCTGATGATAGATGGGCTTCGCTGGTCTGAATTTGTTTGGCAGCAACTTTAATTTGTTGGTTGAGTGAGTTGCGTTCTGCTTGAATTTGAGTGGCGGTTTTTTGAAGCTTTTGTTGTTTTTCTTTACCCGATTGGATAGCATTTTCGAGGTTTTTTAGGTTGGTTTTTTGGTCATTTTGTGCTGAAAAAGCGCTAAATGGCGCTAAAAAAAGGGCCAAAAATAGTGATATTTTGACGAAAAGCAGCGATTTTTGGGAAAAATGGGTACTAAATTTCATGTTTTTCATCGCAAAATTGCAGTTTTTTTGGTAAATTGAGCTAAAGTTAGCCAATTTGAGTTAAAAATAGCATAATAAAAAATCAATATGGCAATATAAAGTTGTTTTGAACAGGTGATTTTATTCATTCTCGATGATACGGGTGATTGTTCATAATCGTAATGGCACGGTATATTTGTTCAAAAAGTAATGCCCGCGCGATTTGGTGTGGCCAAGTCATTTTGCTTAAGCTTAACTTCAAATCAGCACGTTCTAAAACTGCTTGACCATGACCATCTGGCCCACCCAACAAAAACACAATGGCATGATGACCATCATCACGAAAATTTGCAATTTTTTTAGAAAAATCGGCGCTTGAAAATTGTTTGCCATGCTCGTCCAGTGCAATGATGATTGCGCTTTTGGGAATGGCATTTAATAATTTTTCAGCTTCGTTGGATTTCCGCTTTAGGGTTTGAGTGCTTTTATCTTCATCAAAATCTAAATGGGTAAATTGTGTGAAACCTAAATTGGCGCCAGCTCGTTTAATACGGGTTTCGAACTTATTGCAAAGATTAAGTTCGTCACTTTTTTTTAAACGACCAATGGCGCCAATGAAAATTTGCATTTAATTGCCTGAATATTTTAAATTTCGGCTGTCCACATTTTTTCTAATGCGTAAAATTCTCTCACCTCTGGACGGAAAATATGCACGATAATATCACCGCAATCAATCAATACCCAATCGCTATGCGAAAGACCCTCGATTGAAATTTCATGATTGCCATCTTCGCGTATGGCTTTGGTCAGATAATCCGCTAACGCAGATACATGGCGGGCACTGCCACCAGATGCAATAATCATATAATCTGCTAATGAAGTTTTGCCAATTAGATTGATGGAGACAATATCTTCGGCTTTATTTTGGTCTAACACATCAACAATGAGTTGGTTTAGAGCATGTGATGAATTTTCATCGATTTTTAATGACGGGTTTGCCACTGTGTTTTATATCCTAATCTGTTTGGCTTTTGGCCTAGTTTTATGCGCGTAGCATATACAATTAGAATGTGGATGGCAATCATGAAAAGGAGATGCTTAAATTTGACCACTGTTTCAGTTGAATAGGGTTAAGTTAGTTGGGTTCTTCGGATCTGTGTTGATGAAATGTTGACGGATTTCATATGAATGTAGCACCATGCAGGGCTTTGTAATTGTGGCAATAATTGTGATTGGTTGGCAGGTATACGCGATGATTTGTAATAAATGGCAGCTTGGGCGTTTAATGTTGCCATACTATTTTGATTTCTGTCAAATATGGCGACTGGCATGGATTGGAAAATATGATGCCAATTATGCCACTTGGAAATATTGTTTAAATTATCTGCCCCCATTAACCAGACGAAATGAGCATTGGGCGCGCGTTTGCGCAAAAAATTGACTGTTTTGCTGGTTTGGTTGTTGGCTAGTTTACTCTCTAAAATTGAAAATTTTACTTTTGGATGGTTAAGCTGTTGTTTGGCTTGGGCAAGCCTTTGGCTTAACTTTTGAGTTTTAGAACTGGATTTTAGTGGGTTTTGCGGTGAAATTAGCCACCAAACCTCGTCCAAATCTAATGCTTTTAGTGCGTGCAATGTTAGTTGGATATGGCCTTGATGGGCAGGGTTGAACGAGCCGCCAAAAACACCGATTTTACGGCCATTGGGATTTGAAGGCAGGTTGATCACAAATTGGTCTCTCTAAATCAGCAATTATGATGGTCTTGTTTGACCATTTCCTGTGACGATATATTTAAAACTGGTGAGTTGTTCGACGCCGACGGGGCCGCGGGCGTGCATTTTGCCTGTGGCGATGCCAATTTCAGCGCCCATGCCAAATTCACCGCCATCGGCATATTGGGTTGAGGCATTATGGATGACAATGGCGCTATCGACCTGATTGAAAAAATCGGCAATATTGGCGGAGCTTTCAGAAATGATTGCATCGGTATGATGGGAGCCAAAATGGTTGATATGTTCTATTGCGGCTTGATGACCAGCAATGATTTTAACTGAAATGATGCTGTCTAAATATTCAGTTGTCCAATCTGCCTCAGTTGCTGCTAGGATGTTTTTGCCGAATTTTTGTACATAATCATCGCCACGAATTTCACAACCAGCGGCTTGTAGTTTTTGAATGACTGGCAATAAATGCGTGGCTTTAACCGCATCGCTAACCAGTAGGGTTTCTGCTGCGCCGCAAATGCCTGTTCGGCGCATTTTAGCGTTTAAAACGATGTCGATTGCCATATCTAGGTTTGCGCTATCGTCGATATAAATGTGGCAAATGCCTTCTAGGTGAGAGAATACGGGCACTCTGGCTTCTTGTTGCACGCGAGCAACAAGACTTTTGCCACCTCGCGGAACGATAACATCAATATTGCCATTAAGACCGCTTAACATGTGGCCAACGGCTGCGCGGTCGGTCGTTGTGACCATTTGTATGGCATGTTTGGGTAAGTTGGCGGCTTCAAGGCCGATATGCATGGCAGCTAATATTGCGCCTGAAGAGTGGATGCTATCGCTGCCGCCGCGCAATATGGTTGCATTGCCAGCTTTTAAGCATAATGCGCCTGCATCGGCCGTGACGTTGGGGCGGCTTTCGTAAATAACACCGATTACCCCAAGTGGGACGCGTTTGCGTTTGATGTTTAAGCCATTTTGCTCTGGCGTCCATTGTGCTAAAATGCTGCCAACCGGATCCTCTAATTTAGCGACCAATTCTAGTGATTTGGCAATGGCTTCTATGCGTTGCTCATCGAGCATTAAGCGGTCGATAAATGCTACTGAAATATTGTTGTCTTTGGCATTTTTCACGTCGATTGCATTGGCATTTAAAATGCTATTAATATGATTGCGAATGGCTGCTGCTGAGGCGTAGAGTGCTTGACTTTTTGACTCTGTGCTAGCGATTGATAAAGCAGCCGAGGCTGATTTTGCATTTTTTCCAATCCGTTGCATTTCCTGTTCTAGTGACATTATGCTTCCTCTGTGGTTTGGACATGTACCAAATTATTACGATGGATGATGTTGGCACGGCCAGCATAGCCCAGAATATCTGCAATATCTTGACTTTTTTTGCCAATGATTAAACCAGCATCTTTACTGTCATAATTGGTTAGGCCGTGGGCGATGATCTGGCCGTTGGCACTTTTAATTGCCAATGTATCGCCATTATCAAACTTGCCCTCGACCTTGGTTACGCCCGCAGAAAGCAGGCTTTTGCCGTGGGTTAAAGCATTTTGTGCGCCTTGATCTATATACAGGCTGCCTTTTGGCTCTAATGTGGCATTTAGCCATTTTTTACGGGCGGGATTGCCTGATTTTTGAGCCGAGAACAAACTATATTGTTTGCCGTTTAAAATGGCTTTAACTGGGTTGTTTTCGCGGCCATCTGCAATGATCATTGAGCAACCAGACTCAGTGGCGATTTGTGCCGCCATGATTTTTGTAATCATGCCGCCTGTGCCGTAATCTGAGCCACTTGAGCCTGCTGCTTGAATGATTTGTTTGGTGATGGTTTTTATGAGCGGGATATGCTTTGCACTGCCAGATTTTTGAGGATTCTCGCTATAAAGACCGTCAATATCTGATAATAAAAGCAGTAGATCGGCATTGATCATGGAGGCGACACGGGCTGCTAGGCGGTCGTTATCGCCAAACCGAATTTCGCTGGTGGCGATGGTGTCATTTTCGTTAATCACTGGTACAAAGCCTAAGCTTGTTAGGGTGTTGATGGTATTTGTGGCATTGATATAGCGCTTGCGATTTTCGCTATCCTCAAGCGATAATAATATTTGTGCGACTTGGATATTATGGGATTTAAACGCATTCTCATAAGCACGTGCAAGGGCGATTTGGCCAATGGCAGCGGAAGCTTGGCTTTGCTCTAACTTTAACTTTCCGCTTGGGAAACCTGCTTGAATGCGGCCAAGGCCAATGGCGCCAGAGGAGACAATGATGACTTGTTTGCCTTGAGATATCAAGCTATTGACATCTTGACTTAAGGCGTTGAGCCATGCTTGTTTTAGAGCGCTATTTTGGGCATCAATTAATAATGATGAACCGATTTTTATAACTATTTTGTTAGCGTTTTCCAGAATTTGATGATTTGGCAATTGCATAATATTTTCATCTTTTTGCGGCCATGTTTCTTATAGAGGAGACGTTTTTATAGAGGAGCCATTTTTTATAGAGGAGACATTTTTTATAGAGGAGACCAGGGTTTGTCGGATGGTTTTGGTATATCATCTTTGATGACATTGACGATGTTTTCCGGTCGGTCTGCGGCAATGATTTTGAGCAGCTCGCGTAAGATAGTTGGTACATTAATGCCTGCAACAGCTGACATGGTGAAGATTTTTTGGTCGGTGACTTTGGCTAAAGCAGCGGTCTTTTCGGCGATTTCATCATCGCTAAGTGCATCAATTTTATTGATTACCAAAATTTCTGGTTTTTTGGCTAAGTCCTCGGCATATTTGCTTAGTTCATCGCGTAATATTAGGTAATTCTCAACAAATTTTTCGTCTGTACCATCCAGTAAATGGAGTAATACTGAGCAGCGTTCGACATGGCCTAGAAAGCGGTGCCCTAAACCAGTGCCTTCATGTGCGCCTTCGATTATGCCCGGGATATCGGCCATTACAAATTCTTTATTATCTTGGTTTATGACCCCAAGATTTGGATGCAATGTGGTGAAGGGATAGTCAGCAATTTTAGGCTTGGCGGCACTGGTTGCGGCCAAAAAAGTTGATTTTCCTGCATTGGGAAAGCCCAGCAAACCTGCATCGGCAATGAGTTTAAGCTTAAGGTTGATCCACATTTCCTCGCCCGCTATGCCTGGGTTGGCACGGCGTGGGGACTGGTTGGTTGAGCTTTTAAAATAGGCATTGCCAAAGCCGCCATTGCCGCCTTGCAGTAAAATATGTTCTTGGCCAACCTCGGTCATATCGATGAGTAAGGTTTCGTTATCTTTGTCAAATATCTGGGTGCCGACGGGGACTTTTAGCACCGCGTCATCGCCTTTGCCGCCATTCATATCACGCCCCATGCCATGCACACCAGTTTTGGCTTTGAAATGCTGTTGGAAGCGGTAATCAATTAGGGTATTTAGGCCATCGACGCATTTGACAAGCACATGACCACCACGGCCGCCATCACCGCCATCGGGCCCGCCGAATTCTAGATATTTCTCGCGGCGGAATGATACGCAGCCAGCACCACCTGAGCCTGATTTTACATAAATATGGGCTTCATCTAGAAATTTCATAATATTTTAGCCTTAAAGTTCAGCTTCTTGTATTGCCTTATCTGGCGATAAATGTCTATTAAAATGACGCTTTTACCAACTAAAACTAATTTTAATAGCATAGATTAGACTTTACTATGGTTAATTTTGCTTTGAATTATGCTGTTTTGCACCATCCATTAACCAATTGATAAGCTTAAATTGGCTCATTTCTACTAAAGTTTTATGAATTTGTTTATAGTTTACTTTAGATTTAGATCGCTATTTGGGATTGGATGGACAAATGAGTGTATTAAAGCCATTAATATTTGGTGGATTTGCGATTGCGCTTGCCTTGCCGATGACAACTGTAAATGCTGAAATTTTAGGCAGCAAGGTGAGTGTGACCGCAAGTACGTTGGGAATTGGAGTCGAATATAGTGCGGATTTGCTTGAAACATTTAGTGTTCGTGCCTCGGTGCAAGGTGGGCAATTGGACTATAAAACTAAAGTGATGAATAGTGACTTTGATGCAGCACTTGATCTGTTTTCGATGGGGATACAGTGGGATGTGACGCCATTTGGTAGTGGCTTATACGCAACCAGTGGTGTTTTTTACAATATGAATAAAGTTAAACTTGACAGTCAAAGTGACCATGCGATCAAGCTTGACGGGCAAAGCTATAACATGACGGTAAAGAGCCAGTCTGAGGTGACATTTTCGCCAATTGCACCTTATGTAGGGGGTGGTTTTAAGCTTGCTATGCTTGGTATTGCGGAGGTTTCTATTGAGTTTGGTGTGCTTAGCCAAGGGGTGCCTAAATTGAATACAAAATTGACTCAAATCAACGACGCACCCGCTAATATAAGTGATAATTTGACCATTCCAATTGGAGTGGAGAGGGTTTTAATCAACAGTGCAAGGGCGGCTGTAGAGAGTTTTACCATTTATCCAGTAATAAAGATTGCAGGATCGATAAAGTTCTGATTAAATGCCATTACGAGTTTAAGAGGGAGAGGGTGACGCAAAAGATTCAAAAGAATCGCGTCACCTTTATTTTTAACTTTTCTTATAAATTTAGCCATTCTGACTTTGATAATTTGTAGCGTTTTGACTTCATATGTTCGTCACGCATTGAAACGTAGATTTCATAATCATAGATATAAGTGAAGCCAAGTTTTTCGATTACCCGTTTTGATTGGGTGTTTTTTATGGCGTGAGATACATAGATGTTTGCATTGGGGTTTTTTTTGAAAAAATTATCGATTACAACAATTGCCGCTTCTACAATATAGGAGTTGCCCCAATGTGGGTGGCCTAACCAATAGCCTAACTCATATTCAGTTTGGCCGTTATCATTGCGGTTGGTGCGCTCGTTAATGCCTATCGCGCCCATTAGTGTAGCATCATGTTGGCCATATATATTGAAATAATGTGGGTTTGGTGTGGTGGAATCGTGGATTTTTGCAATAAAATGTTGAGCATCTTTAAGCGTATAAGGCAATGGTACAGTTAGCATCATCAATGCAGTATCGGCGCGGTTGAGATATTCTGCCATTATTGGCGCGTCGCTTAAGGCGGGTAATTTTAAAAATAGGCGGTCTGTTTGTAACATTTTCTCTCTCTTTTGGTTCTAATTTTACCCGAAAGAGAGGTGGGGAATTGTATTTTCTCTATCGGGCGGTGCCGATAGATTTATCGGCTATGGGGTGTTAGATTTGGTGAAATAGGTGTTCGCAAAAATAGACATTAAGCTGCTCAAAATTCGGCGGCACGGTGACGTGACGCAGACTAGTGAGGTGGTGACAGTCTGGAGAATGTTTTGTTTTAGGTCTAATTTTGCGAGTTGCTGCATTATTGTGCGGCCTTTATGGGGTTCGATTGGTTGTTTTTTTCTTGCCACATTTGACGGGTTAGAAAATACTTATCCAATGCGTGGGTTTTATCTGGGTCATTAAAATGCCGTTCGGTACGGCCTAGATATACCAAACCACAGCGGCTGATGACATTGCGCGGTTTGTCATTTTCTATTCTGCATGAGCAGTAGATTTTCTCATAGTTTAAAAATTCAAAGGCGTAAGTTAATATGGCTTGGACTGCTTCGGCTGTATATTGATTTTCCCAATATTCTTCGCCAAGCCAAAAGCCTATTTCAGGTTCCTCTGGCGACCAGCGCGGGCCGACGCCTACTGTACCGATAAGGCGGTTTTTATCGGACTTAAGGCAGATGCCAAATACATGCATCTCGGTGGTTTCGCAGCGATTTAGGAATGCTTTGGCATGGTTTTTGGTGTAGGGATGGGGCATTGAACCTAATAGATAGGCAATATTTGGGTTATTGGCTAGCATGACAATTCTTGACGCATCATCTGCTGCTAGCGGGCGTAGATGCAACCGTTCGGTCTCTAGGGTTTCTGGCAATATTGTGCCGGATAATATTCTATTCATTTTATTCTCCAGACTCTTTTTATTTGCTTATTTAAAGCTTAGTTTTAATTCTGCTTTTTATGATTCAAAAAGAGTCAAAAAAAGCGGGTTATAAAATTACAACCCGCTTTTAAAATTTGGAGCTTCACTCCGTCGGGTTATAATTTTCCGACGAAAGTGAAATTCATATCTCGTCGTTACTCGGCTGCTTGTGCCAGTGGCATTACATTCACATAGGTGCGCTTATTGCGACCTTTGGTGAAGTGAACATTGCCTTCGGTAACTGCAAAAATCGTGTGATCTTTACCAATGCCTACATTTGTACCAGGGTGCCACTTAGTGCCACGCTGACGAATGATAATGTTGCCAGGGATTACAGTTTCCCCACCATATTTTTTAACACCAAGACGACGACCTGCTGAGTCGCGACCGTTACGGGATGAACCGCCAGCTTTTTTATGTGCCATTGTATATTCTCCTTATAACCGTCTTATTTAGTTAATTCTTTAATTTCATCTGCCCATACATCTACAGGTAGATCACCTTTGAATGTATATGCTTCGTCCAATTTAACAGCATCTTCTTTGGTGATTTGAGCCATTTGTGAATAATGGAAAATACCAATATCATTTAGCTTTTTCTCACCAACTTTACCAATTGCTGATAGTTTGGTCAAATTATCTTTTTTGCCATTTGGCGCTGCCATTAACTCTACTGTTAGGCCCAATGTTTTTGGATCAACAGCATCTGATGTTTTTGTTTTAGCAGCTTTTGGAGCAGCAGCTTTTTTAGGAGCAGACTTAGGGGCTTTAGCGCCACCTGTAAGAATGTCTAAAACACGCAACACAGTTTTATGTTGACGATGGCCAGCTTTACGACGGTAGTTTTGACGACGTTTCTTTTTGAAAACGATAATTTTTTTATCACGTTTTTGTTCTAAAACTTCAAACGCTACTGCTGCGCCATCAACCGTTGGTGTACCAACTTCGGTTTTGTCGCCGCCTAGCATTAGCACATCATCAATGGTGACGATGTCGCCAGCTTCTGCTTCAAGTTTTTCAACTTTTAAAATGTCGTCTTTAGCGACTTTATATTGTTTTCCGCCTGTGCGAATTACTGCAAACATATTGCTCGATCTCTTTTTGTTTGGTTTACCGCAAGCGGTAAAGATTTTAAAACTTCACTCTATTATTGGGGGGGATCTGTAACATTAAAACTCGGCTAACCGCTATTTTAACATAACCCACAATAAGTAGACAGACACAATTGTGCCTTTTGAATTGCTGCAATATACGCTTTAGTTGGTTTGAGTCAAGTGAAGAGCTAAATATATAAACGGTTTTTATGGACTTAATAGGAGTTGGGAGTGAAAATATTCAAATATCAATGTGACTTAGGGGAAATATGTTGGCTCATCTGATGTTTGCCAAGTCGGGAATTTAGTGAAGGTGGTTTGAAAAAGTTTTGATTCTATGAAGTTTGTTAGCCAGTTTTTGATGTTTGGGTAGGGTAGTTGATCCCACCAGTCGCGGTTTGTATTGGCATATTGGCGAATGAATGGGGCGATGGCGTAATCTGCCACGCATGGTGTGTTACCGAGTAGAAATTTTGAGTCGCTGAGTAAGACGTTGAGCTTTTGGATGTAAATTAGCGCTTGATCGCGCGCTTCTAAACCCACTGCTTGAGATTGATCATCATCATAGCGGCTTGAATATTTATAGCGGTCTAAGTGGGATTTGAAATGACTTTCGCGATTGTTATTGGTTTGATTGATCAGCCTTTGCATGATGCTATCATCGGGCTTTAGTAAATTGTTTGGGTCATTTTGCAGGAGCGCCCAAAGCATGATGTCTAGGCTTTCATCAATCACTTTACCCTCTGGCAATAATAAAACAGGCACGGTTGCTTTGGGGGATATTTCTAGCATATGGGCGGGTTTGTCGCGCAGGATAATCTCGCGCAACTCGACTTTTATGCCTGCCTCTACCAAACCGATGCGGGCACGCATTGCATATGGGCAGCGTCTAAAACTATAAAGAATTGGGGTGGTTGTCATTTCTGCTCATTATTTTAATGTGATTTGCTTGGTTTTATGGTAGCACGACGTAATGGATTATCGAAAGAAATATTATGTCCCATTATGATGTTGTGATTATTGGCGCGGGTGCTGCTGGTTTAATGTGTGCGATTGAAGCGGGCAAGCGCGGTCGTAAAGTTTTGGTAGTTGAGCGTAACCGACATGCCGCGCAGAAAATACGCATTTCAGGCGGGGGGCGGTGTAATTTTACCAATGTGAATACTGATAAAAATAAATTTATTTCACAAAATAAGAATTTTTGTATTTCGGCATTAAAACGCTATACGCCGCAAGATTTTATTAAATTGGTGGATATGTATGAAATTGCACATCACGAAAAGACTTTGGGGCAGTTATTTTGTGATGAAAGTGCGATGCAAATCATTGACTTATTACTTGACCAATGTGCGCAAAATGGGGTTGAAATTGTTAAAGAAATTGAAGTTAAAAAAATTGAAAAGCTTGAGGGTGTCTTTAATGTAAAAACTGCAGATGAGGTGTATACTGGTGATAAATTAGTATTGGCGACCGGTGGGCCTTCTATTCCTAAAATGGGTGCTACTTCAATTGGTTACATTATTGCCAAAGAGTTTGGACATTCGATTATTGATACGCGCCCTGCGCTTGTGCCATTGACTTTTAGTGATGAAATGAAAGATTATATTGCAGTTTTGGCGGGTATATCGATTGACCCTGTTGAGGTTAAAGTTGCGGATAAAAAAATTAAGCAGACTTTTCGTGAGGCATTGTTATTCACCCATCGTGGCTTAAGTGGGCCAGTGATTTTGCAAATTTCATCTTTTTGGCGGGAAGGTAAACAAATTGTCATTAACATGCTGCCTGACACGGATATGTTTGAAATTTTATTGGAAGCTAAAGCCAATAACCCCAAGCAGTTGCTGCATAATTTGTTGAGTAAGTATTTTGCTAAAAAGCTTGCGGTTTATATTACTGAAGAGACCAATGTTGACGGGCAAATGGGCTCAATGAGCGATAAAAAGCTGCGTATTGTGGCGGATATGGTCAATGCGTGGCATGTATTGCCCAATGGCAGCGAAGGCAACCGCACCGCCGAGGTGACTTTAGGTGGGGTGAATACCCGCGAAATTTCATCGCAAACGTTTGAGTCAACCAAGACTGAAGGTTTATATGTTATTGGCGAGCTATTGGATGTAACTGGCTTTTTGGGTGGTTATAACTTCCAATGGGCTTGGGCATCTGGCTATGCATGTGGGCAGGCGCTTTGAATGGGTTTTAGCTAATAGAATGCTGCTTTAACTGACGAATAAAGCGTAATAAGCCACATATAACCAGCCGAATAACCCATGAATGATTGCCCATAGAATTGAGCTATTTGTGCTCCATGATATTACCATTGCGAGGGCTGTGCCCATGCCGATGCCGCTTTTTACCCAACCTGCGCCTGAAAATTCATAATTACTCATGTTGTAAATCCTTTTATGTTGCTTAAGCTTTATATAGGTGTTTTCGGCTGAATTTCAAGAGATTGAGTTTAAGGCATAAAAAAAGCAGAGATAAACTCTGCCTTTTTTTGAAATTTTGAATGGGTTTTATGCTGCTGAAACCTTTGATAAAAATGCATCTACCGATGTTTTAAGTGCATTAACTTGATTGCTCATACTGGTTGATGCCGATGCAACTTGGTTGGCTGATATATTGGTGTTAGAAATTGAACTATTAATGTTTTCAATGCTTTTTGCCATTTCTTGCGTGCCATATGAGGCTTTGCTAACATTCTCGCTAATTTCTAATGTTGCACTATTTTGCTCACCAACAGAAGATTTAATTTCAGTGGTGTAATTGTCCACTTCGGCCATAATCTCGCTGATTTCATTGATGCCTGACACGGCTTCATTGGTAGAGAATTGAATGTCTGATATTTGTGCTGAAATTTCTTCAGTTGCTTTGGCGGTTTGATTGGCCAATGACTTAACCTCAGATGCGACAACCGCGAAGCCTTTGCCCATTTCACCAGCTCGGGCTGCTTCAATGGTTGCATTTAGTGCAAGCAAGTTGGTTTGCTCGGCAATGTCTTGAATGAGCTTAACCACATCGCCAATGCGGATGCTTTTTTCTGCAAGGCTTAAGACTTGCTGATTTGTAACTTTTGTGGTTTCTGATGCTTTTCTAACTATTGTATTGGTTTGCTCTACCTGACGGGAAATTTCGCTGATTGATGATGAGAGTTCTTCTGCGGCCGTTGCGACGGTTGAAACATTGCTTGAGGCTTCGTCCGCCGCATGGGTTGCGATGTTTGCTTGGCTTGAAGATTGTTCTGAAATATCCGTTAAAGAACTTGCGGTGGATTGCATGTCAGTGGTGTTGCTGGTGACATTCTCTAGGCTTTCGGCAATGTTGGTTCTGAAAGATTTGATCAATTGGTCGATATATTCTTGTCGTTTTACAGTTTTTTCAGAAGACTCGTTTTTTTGAACTTCAAGTGATGCTTGCTCAATAGCGGATTCTTTAAAACCCTCGACGGCTCTTGCCATTTGGCCAAATTCATCTTTGCGGTCAACTTGTAATTCGCCCAACTCTGTATCGCCAACGGCAAGCTTGTTCATGGATTGGGTTAATTTTTTAAGGGGTATTGCGATGTTTCGGCTAATGTTGAAGGCCAGTGCTACGACGGCAAGGAAAATACCAATTGAGAGAATAAGTGAAAACTGAATATCTTGCCAAAATTTTGCGGTAACATCGGATGTATATACGCCTGTGCCTACAATTAGATCCCACGGTTTGAATTGTTGAATGAATGAAATTTTGTTGCTCGGCTCATCTGTACCTGGTTTTTCCCATGTATAGTTTACAAAACCTTTGCCAGTTTCTTGAACTGCAGCAGAAAATTCTTGGAAAATAAATTGGCCGTTTTTCTCAAAACTTGTTAAATCTTTGCCATTAAGTTCGGGCTTGATTGGGTGCATTTGAATGATGTTTTGTGAGTTTTGCACCCAAAAATAACCTGATTTTGCATATCGTTGCTGGCCGATTATTTTTAATGCATTGGCTTTTGCATCGGCTTCTGATGCATTGCCGGATTTAAAGTCTCTATAATTTGCTTCAATTATTGAAATTGTTTGCTCAACAACTGGGATTAACGACCTTTTGTTGAACTCCATGCGGACGTTTAACTCATTGTAAAAACTATAGCCCATTGAGGCAAAGAATACCGTGCAAAACAAGGCCACAAGACCGTATAATTTATTTTTTACGCTGTTAAACATATTAAGTCATCCATCATTATTGTGTTGTTCAGTGCTGTTAGAAGTCACATGAAATGGTAAATGATTGATGAATCTTTATGAGCAAACTATATTAAAGTTTACTTCCGATATTTGGGTTTAATGAATAATGGCGCAATGATGTGTTTTGAAATTTTTGTATCTGAAGGGCATTTTAGTGGAAAGATCATAAATGTGAAACATCTAGATAACCCAATAGAGGCTAGATAATGTGGGGTTCAGTTAGAAAAAAGTGACGGCTGCAATGATATTAAAAACAGTAATATAAATAAGTAGTTTACGCTAGGGCATATATTTTCAAAACTGATTTTTTTTGGAATATGTTTTGAAAATTTTTTCCCCAATAAAAATTAGAAAACAGTTGTAATTCTTAAAATTACAACTGTTTTTCTATGTATTGTTTCTAAATATTTAGCTTATGCCGCTGAAACTTTTGATAAAAAGCTATCAACTGAGGTCTTGAGTGCATCAACTTGGTTGCTCATGCTACTTGAAGCAGATGCGACTTGGTTGGCAGATATGTTGGTTTTGGAAATTGAGTTGGTAATGTTTTCAATGCTTTTTGCCATTTCTTGGGTGCCTTGTGAGGCTTTACCAACATTTTCGCTTATCTCTAAAGTTGCGCTATTTTGTTCATTAACCGATGATGCAATTTCATTGGTGTAATTATCAACATCTGCCATGATATTGCTGATCTCACTAATGCCAGATACAGCGTCATTGGTGGATGATTGAATGTCTGATATTTGAGTTGAAATCTCTTCGGTTGCTTTGGCGGTTTGACTTGCCAATGATTTTACCTCTGAAGCAACAACAGCAAAACCTTTACCCATTTCACCAGCTCGGGCAGCTTCAATGGTTGCGTTTAGCGCTAACAGATTGGTCTGCTCGGCAATGTCTTGAATGAGCTTAACCACATCGCCAATGCGTTGGCTTTTTTCAGCAAGGCTTAAGACTTGTTGATTGGTTGTTTTGGTTGTTTCGGAGGCTTTTTGAATAATTGAGTTGGTTTGCTCTACTTGGCGAGAAATTTCGCCGATTGACGATGACAGTTCTTCAGCAGCAACGGCTACTGTTGCGACATTATTTGATGCGCTTTCTGCCGAAAGTGTGGCATTGTCTGCTTGAGATGAAGATTGGTCAGAAATATCAGATAATGAATTTGCCGTTGATTGCATGTCAGTACTATTTGAGGTGACATTTTCTAAGCCTTGAGAAATACCCGCTCTAAACTCTTCAATAAGTTGATCTATATATTTTTGTCGGTTGGCTGATTTTTCAGATGTTTCGCTTTTTTGGGTTTCTAGGGATACTTGTTCGATGGCAGATTCTCTAAAGCCTTCGATTGCACTGGCCATTTGGCCAAATTCGTCGCGGCGATTTGTATCTAGCTTACCTAAATCGGTATTGCCAACGGCGAGCTTGTTCATGGCATCGGTTAGCGTGACCAATGGGGAGGCGATGTTTTTGATGATGTTAAATGCGATTGCTATAACGATTAGGAATATAATTATAGATAAAATAAGGGATATTTGTAAGTCGGCTAAAAATTGTGATACCACTTCATCGGTATAGACGCCTGTGCCTACAACCATATCCCAGGGTTTGAAAATTTGAATGTATGATATTTTATCGACTGGGTCTTCTGAGCCAGGTTTTGACCATTGATAGGGTACAAAGCCGCTGCCTGTTCCTTGTGTTACGGCAGTGAATTCACGGAAGATGAATACGCCATTGGGGTCTTCTAAATTGGAAAGGTCTTTGCCATTTAGGGCTGGCTTAACGGCATGCATCAGCATAATATTGTTTGAATCATTTATCCAAAGATAGCCGCTTTTACCATAACGTTGTTGACTAATGATTTTTAAGGCGTTGGCTCTTGCTTTTGCTTCGGGGAGTTTGCCTGATTTAAAGTCATCATAATTGGCCTTGATAACGGATATGGATTGCTCAACAATTGGTACTAATGCTTTTTTATTAAAGTCCATACGAACATTTAGCTCATTATAAAAGCTGTAGCCGAGGGAGGTGAAAAATACCACGCTGAATAATGCTAAAAGGCCAAATAATTTTGATTTAACGCTGGTGAACATTTTGTTATTTCCATAGTAAGTTATAAAATTGAATAATGTATTCTTACTAAATCTCATGAAATGGTGAATAAAGTGTAACCATCCTATACTTATGGTTGTATTAGATGGGTATAAAATTGATTTATATCAATGCAAATACCCACCCAATATTATAAATTATTGAATTAGAACGTTAATTTGGATTAATTTTGAGATATTGCAACCTGATATTTGAGCATTTTTGTTAACAATTTTGTTGATAAAATACCTGCCACTAGGGATGCTATAAATATGTATACATCTAGATGACCTATGAATATAGCAGGTAACACGCCACCTGGGCAGAAACCTGATATGCCCCAACCAATGCCAAAAATGCCTGACCCGATTAGAAGTTTTGCATCAAGGTGTTTTTTCTCAGGTAGGAAAAATTTTGCTTCAAATTTTGGAAGTTTTTGCTTTAATATAAAGCGGTAGCCAATTGCTGTGACAGATAAGGCTGCTGCCATTACCAATGCGAGGCTTGGATCCCATGTGCCGAAAAAATCAAAAAAGTTGAATATTTTGGCAGGGTTCATCATGCCTGAAATAGAGATGCCGAGGCCAAAAATGATGCCGCTAATAAGGCCGAATAAGATTTTCATGTTATGCTCCTAACACATGACGAATGATATAAATGGTTATGGCTGTCGTGGCCATAAAGGTGACAGTGGCTGCAATAGAGCGCGGTGAAAAGCGTGCCATGCCGCAAACGCCGTGACCTGATGTGCAACCGCTACCAAGCGTTACGCCGACGCCAACAATGAACGCGCCAATAACCAACATGCCGGTCGAAATTGGGATTTGAATGGATGGGAAATTGCCTGAAACTTGATAGATGATGAGCGGTGCTAAGGCCATGCCTAATAAAGTTGCTGCTCGCCAGCTCCAATTATCCAGATTTTTGGGGAAAATGAAGCCTTCTAAAATGCCAGTTGCGCCCATGATGCGGCCGAGTGACCACATTAATAATATGGCTGAAAGGCCGATTAGGACACCGCCGCTAAGAGCAGCATAAGGAGTGAATGAAGTTACCATGTAGATTTTACTTTTAAGATTGTTGTAGGGGGAATAAAAAAATCATCATTATTCTGTTGATTAATGACCGATATAGTCTATATATTAGCGCTAACTAATATAAGGAATTCAAAATGTCAATTGAAATTAGATCTCTAAATGAATTAAACGGTACAATATTGCTTGATGTTCGAGAAGTTGCTGAGTTTACCTCGGGTTGTTATAAAGATGCCGTCAATGTGCCTTTGTCTAAACTTAAACTTACCGTGGAAGTTATGCAAGAGTTTGATAAGAGCCATACATATGTGCTTTATTGTTTGCG
The DNA here is from genome assembly GCA_016744975.1 of Hyphomicrobiales bacterium. Taxonomy (GTDB): domain Bacteria; phylum Pseudomonadota; class Alphaproteobacteria; order Rhizobiales; family OSC116; genus OCS116. Next base: position 16,872 of record JADGDI010000046.1, read on the forward strand.
TGGCATGCGTGCTAGAGAAGCTGCTATGATATTGCGTGATGGCGGTTTTAAAAATGTTTGTTTGCTTGACCGTGGTTATGCTTAAGGCAGCTGTGCCGATGGGTTTAGGCATTGAGATTTGGGTTGATGACTTTAAAAAATGGTAGACTTTGATTATAGGCTATGATGTTGGCTTGGCGGGTTAGGCCAGCTTTTTTTAAGGACTTTTGTGAAGCGATGTTGTCTTTGTGGGTGACGGCAACGACTTGTTTTAAATTTAACTTATTAAAAGCATATTCAACCAAATGCGTGGCGACTTCGCCAGCGATTTTTTTGCCCCAATGTTTGGGTTTTAGCCAATAGCCGACCTCGATATAATTTTGGTCTTGCTCGTTGGGTAGGGGTTTTAACATTGCCATTCCAACGCAGGCATCATCTTGATAAATAAGCCAATTGCCCAATGGGCTCTTAAGGTCTTGGGCGATGTTCTCTGCCCAACGGATTTTGGTCTCGGCCATTTCAGCATTGGTTTTTGCTTGACCGTTGCCTATATATTTCATGACCCTTGGGTCTTGCATCATTTCTTGTAATTCGGATTGTTGGTTTAATAGATTCTGCCATGGGATGAGGGTGAAGCGCTCTGTTTTTAGCTCTGGTTTGGCTTGATTTTCGGGGTTTAAAACTTTATAAAACAGCAACTCTTCATCATAAGCATTGATCTTACCTTGATGGGTTAACCCAGCTTTATTTAGTGATTTAATTGAGCCAATATTTTTGGCATCAACCACTGCTACAATATAGGGTAGATTTAAGACTTCAAAGCCATATTTTATCATCCGTTTGGCGGCTTCTGATGCAACAGCTTTACCCCAATGGGCAGGCTTTACCCAATAGCCTGTTTCTTGATAATCATAATTGGGTACTGTTGGAACGGCTTTTAAAACCACTAGGCCGATGCAGGTTTCCCCTTCATATATCATCCAATAGCCTAGGCCATTAATGTTGTTTTTACTGTCTAACTTAGTCAAGCTCTCTTGAACTTCCTGATCAGTTTGGGCTTTACCTGTAATATATTGCATGACCTTGTCATCTTGCATCATTTCTACAAGATGTTTGGTTTGATTGTCACCAAACTGCCAAGGGACAAGCTTAAAACGTTTTGTATATAAAATTGGCATTTTGCGTTGAGTTGTTAAACACATTAGATATAGCCTGCTTGTTTTATGGTTTTTAGATGGGTGGCAGTAATGGGTAATTGGTCTTGATTGCTTAATTTTAATAGGTTTTTACGGCCATCTTTTATATGTGATTTAACCGCAGATTTTACGACCCAGTATGAGCGGTGAATGGGTGCGCCTTCGATTTTTGATGCCTCTAACTGTTTGATGGCATCGGATAATTTATAGAGAATCAGTTTTCTTTGGGTGCTGGTAACAATGCGTAGATAATGATCTTCGGATTTAATATAAAGCAGATCACCTTGAATGTTTTTTAAAAAATGCGGCAGATTGGCATTGGGTTGTTGGGTTTTAGTGTCAGCTTTTTGAATATAATAAATGATAAAATAAATGAAGATAAAAATGATTTGACTGGTGATGACTATGTTTGCCCAGAAATATACAATTCTCGAGGGCTCAATGCTAAAATCAGATATGATTACATTTAGAAAAATAATATAGGCGGTTAATGGGATGGCCATTAGAAAAGTGGAGAGCATACCGACCCAAAGATAAGAATATGGCATTAGCTTTTTTAATGGGTAATCGATAAGGAGTAACGCCCCCCAGCTCACACAAATTATACTGCCCCAATAAGCTGCGCGGAGCATGAAGCTGTTGATTTCATGAGATTTAAAGGGGGCTATTTGGGTGACAATTAATGTGATCATTGCCACTATAAACAATGGTAGGGTGTTTAATTTTGATAGTTTGTTTTTTATTTTATTGAGCATAATCTCTAACTCTTAAGGGGTTAGATGCAGCATAAACAAAAAGCCGCTTGAGACAAGCGGCTTAATGGCATTGTTAAAAAATGACAGGTTATTTTTTCTTTTTCATTTTGGAGTGATCCATTTTTTTGCCACCCTTGCCAAATGGCTTAACCATAAAGCTTGCGCTTTTGGTGCTGCCGTCATCAAATGTTAGTTCAACTTTGATCATATTATCAATTTTAATGACTTGTTGATCCAATTTAAACATCATTAAATGATAGCCGTGGGTGTTAAAGCTCACATTTGAATTTGCAGGTAGTTCAACAAAGTCTATTTTACGCATTTTCATAACACCATCAATTAATAGATGGTTGTGAAGCTCGGTTTTTTGGGCGCCTTGGGTTGTGGCTGCAACCAATTTAAGGGGTTTATCGCCAGTATTTTTAATTTCAAAAAACGCACCAGCGACTTTGTTGGGGGAAACACGCATCCAAGCATCTGTGACTTTTACGTCTTGGGTATCGGCAGCTTGTGCCGTGCTAAATACTGCCATAAAGAATAGTGTGGCGAGAAGGAATAATTTTTTCATAATTTTGCCTTAAGGTTGCTATATTAAAACTATAGGCAAATTAGGATGAAATTGTGTTTAAAAAAAGTATTTTATGGCCAATGGTACCATTTGTCGCAGTTTTTTAGATAAAGATTGTGAATTTAGTTGATGGATAATTTTGGTCGCACTATATATAGCTTAAATCTATTCCAAAACAGGCGAAAATATGCAACAGCGCAAACATAGCATACAGGTTAAAGTTGGTAATATACTCATTGGTGGTGGTGCGCCTGTGGTTGTGCAATCAATGACCAACACTGACACTGCAGACATTGACGGCACCGTGAAACAAGTGATTGAACTGGCGCGGGCTGGCTCTGAATTGGTGCGCATTACGGTTGACCGTAACGAGGCTGCTGCCGCTGTGCCTTATATTCGTGAAAAACTGGATGAGGCTGGATATGATGTGCCATTGATTGGTGATTTTCATTATATTGGACATAAATTATTACATGATTACCCAGCTTGCGCTGAAGCTTTGGCTAAATACCGTATCAACCCTGGCAATGTTGGGTTTAAAAATAAGCGTGATACCCAATTTGGTTTGATGATTGAAACTGCGATTAAAAACAACAAACCCGTACGCATTGGGGTGAATATGGGCTCGCTTGATCAAGATTTATTGACCAAGTTAATGGGCGAGAATAATGCCTCTGAAAAGCCTGTTCCAAATTATGAAATTGCCCGTGAGGCGATGGTGCAAAGCGCGCTGGCTAGCGCCAAACGTGCTGAGGAAATTGGTTTATCTGCCGATAAAATAATTGTTTCGGGCAAGGTAAGTGTGGTTCAGGAAATGGTTGCCGTTTATGAAATGCTGGCACAGCGCTCTGACTATGCATTGCATTTGGGCTTAACTGAAGCGGGAATGGGCAGCAAGGGCATTGTTTGTTCTACCGCGGCATTGTCCATATTGATGCAGCAAGGCATTGGCGATACGATTAGGGTATCGATTACCCCTGCGCCAAATGCACCGCGCACCGAAGAAGTGGTTGTGGCGCAAGAAATATTGCAGTCGATGGGGTTGCGTTCTTTCATGCCGATGGTGGTTGCATGCCCAGGGTGTGGCCGCACCACTAGCACCACATTTCAGTCTCTTGCGGAGGATATTCAGGGTTATATTCGTGATAATTTGCCACGCTGGAAAGAGGAATATAGCGGTTTTGAAGATTTAACCGTTGCGGTAATGGGCTGCATTGTAAATGGCCCTGGGGAGAGCAAAAATGCCAATATCGGCATTAGCTTGCCTGGTACAGGTGAAAACCCTGCTGCACCAGTGTTTATTGATGGTGAAAAAGCCATGACTTTGCGCGGTGAGAATTTGGACGGTATGATTACTGAATTTCAAGACATTGTAGAGAATTATATTGCCACCAGATATGTGAAATTATAAATTCATATATTATGGAAATTAGCTTTTACGGTTGTTGAGCATGTCGATTAAATCGCATAGAATATTTGCGCGATCGCCAAATATTTCTAGTGCTTGTTTGGCTTGGTTGATGGTTTTTTGAGCATAGATTTTGGCTTCTTCTAGGCCCATTAGTGAAATAAATGTTTCTTTACCCGCTTCTTGATCTTTATTCAGGCGTTTGCCAACTTCAGCTTCACTGCCTGTTACGTCTAGAATATCGTCGGTAATTTGAAATGCTAAGCCAAAATGTTTGGCATATTGTTTTAATGCTTGTTGTTGATTTGCCCCTGCATTGCCAATGATTGCACCAGCTTCGCAGGCATATTCAAATAGTGCCCCAGTTTTTTTCTGTTGCAATAAAATAATCTGCTCAAGGTTTAGGCTTTTTTTCTCGCCTTCAATATCATCCATTTGACCGCCAATCATACCATAACGGCCAGAAGCGACGGTGAGCTGATGAATTAACTTTAGACGTTTTTCAACCGTTAGGCTAGTATCTTGGCTCATGACTTCAAATGCCAGTGACAGAAATGCATCACCAACTAAGATGGCTGTTGCTTCATCAAATTGTATATGACAGGTTGGTTGGCCGCGCCTTAAATCGTCGTCATCCATTGCGGGTAGGTCGTCATGAATCAGTGAAGAGCAATGGATAAACTCTAGTGCCGCAGCGGTTTCTAGCACATTGCTGATGTCTTGATTGAACAGTTGAGCTGAAGCAAACATTAGAAATGGCCTTAAGCGTTTTCCGCCTGCTAACGCGCCATAACGCAACGCATCCTCTAGCTGGTTATGCTGTATTTGGCCGCTTAATATTTCTGCCATTCGTTGTTCAATAATGGTTTGGCTTTGAATTAACTGTTGGTTAAAGTCATTGGATGTTAGTGTAATTGCAGGCATAATTAATCCGTCGCATTAATGTTTTGTTTGTTATTGCAGAAAAATATATAAGGTGCAATATAGTTTATAGGCAGAAAATTATTGAAATATAAAAAAAGCTGTAGATTTTTGTAAAAGAGTTGGCTATAACAGGCGCAATTCTTGATGTAATTGTCTAAGGATGCGGTTGGCTATTGGCAGACGCGCTTTTTGTTGGCAATTGTAAAACTTTTGTTCTGATTTGAACAATATTTATGTTTCGTGTATGATTGCGGCTCATAAATATAATTATGGAGTTCTTAAAATGGCTGTACCTAAGTCGAAAATTACCCGCTCTAGGCGTGGTATGCGCCGTTCACACGATGCGCTTAAAAACCCTACTTATATTGAAGATAAAGACAGTGGCGAATTGCGCCGTCCGCATCATATCGATTTAAAATCTGGCCAATATCGTGGTCGCCAAATTTTGAAAGCTAACGAAGAGCTTTAAGATTCTGGTTTGATTTATTAGATTAAAAAGATGGTTTATAGCCATCTTTTTTTTTGTTTTTTTTTGTTTTTTATATTTTGACATTTGGTCTTATTACTGAAAAACTGAATTTAAAATAAAGACCTATAAGCAGGATAAAAAGATGGATTTAAATTGGATAGAATTAAGTGCAATTATATTGCCTACCTTTGCGATATTTTTTGTGGTGATTGACCCAATTGGTATTGTGCCATTCTTTATGACCTTAACCGAAGGGGAGAGCAAAGCAGTAAAAGCTAAAATTGCGTTTCGCTCTGTATTTATTGGAACGGTAATTTTAACGATTTTTGCGGTTGCGGGCAAAGGTTTGCTAGCAACCTTGGGGATTAGCCTTTCGGCTTTTAGA
>JADGDI010000047.1 GCA_016744975.1 Hyphomicrobiales bacterium
CTTCTAAATGCTCCATTTTATCCAGTGCCTGGAAATCACGATGTTGTAACAGATGAAGCCGAAGAAGCATTAGATGCTCAAGAAATTGCCAATAAAGCTTATTCAGACCTGAAGGAGAATAAATAAATGTGGGTATCATTAGTATTATTTTTACTCTTATTTTTGTTAATGTTCTCAGGGATGCCAATTGCAATTTCACTTGGCTTATCTTCGATCATTACAATTATCGTTTTCGCACCAGAAATTAGTTATGAATCGGTTCCATTTTTCATAGAAACAACAGGCCGAAAACTTGCACCAATTTCGCTTAAATTGGTTGGCACTTTGACAGAGCATTACACCTTGTTAGCCATTCCGTTTTTCATTCTATCTTCTGCATTCTTATCCAATGGCGGTGTTGCCAGTCGGATGATTAATTTTGCAGTTGCATGTATTGGGCACATTCGTGGTGGATTAGCTATGGCTTCTGTTATGGCTTGTATGTTATTTGCCGCTGTTTCAGGGTCCTCGCCAGCGACAGTTGCTGCAATTGGATCCATCGTAATTGTTGGTATGGTAAAGTCAGGCTATCCAAAAGAGTTTGCTGCTGGGGTTATTAGCACAGCAGGTACATTGGGTATTCTTATTCCGCCATCTATCGTAATGTTGATTTATGCGGCCGCAACTGAAGTGTCGGCAGCACGCATGTTTATGGCTGGTTTAATACCAGGCATTGCAATGGGTCTAATTCTGATGATTACAATATACATCATTGCGCGAATTAAAAAATTCCCAGCCGAAAAATTCGCAGGGTTAAGAGAAATCTCTACGACATTTGTTGGCGCAATTGGTGGTTTGTTTATGATCTTCTTTGTGCTGTATATAATTTATGGCGGCATTGCTAGCCCAACAGAAGCAGCATCAATTTCTGCTGTTTACGCATTTATTATCGCAGTTTATTTTTACCGTGATATTGGCCCTCTTAAAAACATTAAGTGGCAAAATGAAGGCGAGAGAATTGGTGCGTCCGCAGCTCGAGGGATTAAAGACCTATTTGTTGTATTAGTAAAATCGTTCCATGATAAGGAAGTTCAAAAGGTTGTGCTAGATGCTGCTAAAGTAAGCATTATGCTGTTGTTCATCATTGGCAATGCCATGTTGTTCGCGCATGTGTTAACGGTTGAGCGTATACCTCACTTTATTGCCGATGCTATTGGGCAAATGGGGCTTCCTGCTTGGGGGTTTTTACTGATTGTGAACGCGGTATTGCTTATTGCAGGTAACTTCATGGAGCCATCAGCGATTATTCTAATCATGGCGCCAATTTTATTTCCAATTGCTATGGAACTGGGTATTGACCCCATTCATCTTGGTATCATTATGGTGGTGAATATGGAAATTGGTATGATTACACCGCCTGTAGGTCTCAACTTGTTTGTGACGGCAGGAATAACTGGAGAGTCAATGGGGTGGGTTATTAGATCCGCCGCACCATGGCTCATCCTAATGTTGGGCTTCTTGATGCTTATTACATTCGTCCCCCAAATCTCACTATTCATTCCAGAACTTGTGGATACGCTCAAGGGCTACAAATAAGTCTATATATGCATAAAACTAAAAGGCCATCCATTTGGGTGGCCTTTTTAATGAAAGGCCAAGTTATTCAATTGGCTTGCGATATTTTGCAGAATCATCTTTTGAAGATTTCTTATTACTCTTTGCAGAACGCCCTTTAAAAACTGAAGAGCTGCCAAATCGATCACGAATCTCATCCATAGCATTTTCAACTTTTTGATTTTTAATTCTTTTTGGTTCTAAAAAATCAAATGGGTCGGCATTTTCTGCATGAGCAAGGTTTGATAGGCTAATGCCAATCAACCTATAGCTTAGGTTTTTATTCATTTTATCCAAATGTTGACAGGCAATATCATACATAATATTAGCAGAAAGTGTTGAAGAATGTAAGGTAAGGCTGCGGGTAAGCGTCTGAAAGTCATTTGTTTTTAGTTTTAGAGTAACCGTAAAGCCAGATTTTTGTAATCGTTTAGCATCTTGATGAACTTGCTCACAAATATCCCACATTTTTTGCTTTAATATATCATGGTCATAAATATCATCAAAAAATGTAGTTTCTCGGCCAATGGATTTACGACCAGTTTTTCGAGCCGCCGCCTTAACTTCTCTTCGGTCTTCTCCAACAGCAAAATATTTTAACCGACTGCCCATTTTGCCATAAACTTTAAGCAATTCTTGTTCATCTATCTTTTGCAAATCGGCAAATGTTTCAATGCCATCATTATGTAGCTTTTTGGCAAAAACTTTGCCAACACCCCAAATTTTGGTGACAGGAAAAGGCGCTAATACTTGTTTGATATTTTGTTTCCCAAGAATAGAAAACCCTTTTGGTTTCTCTAAATCAGAGGCAACTTTGGCCAAAAATTTATTGTAACTCAAACCAATTGAAATGGTGATTCCAATTTCAGTTTCAATTTTCTTTGCCAAATCAGCCACTAGCTGGCAAGGTAATTGTTTGTGCAATTTATAAGTACCCGAAAGATCAAGGAATGCTTCATCGACTGAAATTTGCTCGACCATCGGTGTTAAATCATTCATTTTTTTAACAATTTGCTTGCTGACCTGACTATATTTTTTCATATTACCGCGTAGTATAACCGCATGAGGGCATAGCTTTTTTGCTTTAAACATCGGCATAGCAGATTTCACGCCATAAGTGCGGGCAATGTAACAGGCCGTTGATACAACAGAGCGATTGCTGTCGCCGCCAATAATAACTGGTTTGTTTTGTAATTCAGGAGCATCACGTTTTTCGACGGAAGCATAAAAGCTATCGCAATCCATGTGGATAATATTCAAGCTATCAAATTCGGCATGATGCTTTAATGATCGGCTGCGGCAATTCGGACATATCGTCAATTGCAATCCGCCATCAAAAATTTGAATGCAATTTAAACATAGTGTCAGCATCAAGCATTACTCAGTCCTAAAAAGAGGCCAATTTTCTATCAATATAATGCCGAACCTCGTGCCAGCAGGTAGATATAAAATCCGCATTTTCAACATTGGCAACCAGTTTTGCATATTCTTTATCACCAATAAAATGAATGCAATTAACATCATCTAAATTCTCTAATATCGCCAGATGGTGCTCTGGAGAATCATCAATAAAAAAAACTGGTGCAACATGATGCTCAGTCAACTTTTTTACTGCTGCATATTTGTTACCGATATTGGTAATAATCGGAAAATTAATACCTTGGCGATTATAAATTTCAATACGATCATCGCGGTAACTATGTGGCGCATTGGTAAGAATGATGATTTGGCAGTAACTTGATAGATAAGTTAAATTTTTATAAGCATTTTCAACAAATGGTACTGTAGCACCATGATGCTCAAAAAAATCAGCCATAATTTTATGAAATAGATCAATTTTAATAGTCTCGCCCGATTTATGGCAATATAAATGGTTCATAATTTCAAAACCAACCAGAGACTCCCCTCTAAAATCAAACCCATATTCATCAAAATATTTAAATAAATGACCAAATAATTCAAATATAACCTCATCAGCATCGGAGATAATCAACGGCTTATTGGGGTCGATGGTCAAAGCATCAATAAATTTTTGTGTTTCATAAGAAGGCATGATAACCATTTATAGTTCTCGATTTGTTCTTCGTCAACTTAAAAATAATATATAACTAAACCAAGATTAGTTTGGCTACATATTTTAGCTTTGTGTTGATAGTCCAGATTTATGCGCATTATAAACTAGCGAGCAAAATAATTATATGTCATAAATAAAACCAACAATTGGCAAGAGGTGGACAAATGATTAACTTTGAAACTTTACGTAAAAACATGGTTAACTCGCAATTATTGCCCAATGCCATTACTTCTGCTGAATTGTTGGAAGCATTTAGCACTTTAAAACGCGAAGATTTTGTACCAGACAATCAAAAAGCAAACGCATATATTGACCGTGATCTAACATTAAATGTAAAGACAGAAACTGGTATAAAACGATTTTTACTAGAGCCGATGATTCAAGCAAAACTAATTCAAGCAGCGAATATCGAACCCAATGACATTGTATTAGATGTGGCTTGTGCAAGTGGGTATTCAACCGCAATTATAGCGAAGCTTGCCAATATGGTTGTTGGTGTTGAGGCTGATAAGAATGTTGCGCAATTGGCTTCTGAGAATTTGGAAACCTACGGCATTAACAATGCAGTTATAGTCCATGATGCCCTTAACGACGGTTATAAAAAAGAAGCACCTTACGATGTTATTATTCTAAATGGTTTGGTTGAACAAATTCCACAAATGTTATTTGATCAATTGGCCGAAAATGGTCGTTTAATAGCAGTTGAAGCGGCTGACAGCTCGTCAATTAATGCCCACCTTGGCCATGCCTTTCTTTATCATAAAACAAATGGTAATATTGGTAAACGTATGTTGTTTGATGCTTGCTCAATTAGATTATCAGATTTTGATAAAATTACTGAATTCATGTTGTAAGTTTTTCAAATATCCACCTAACTGATTCTATACAATATAGTTAACAGGCTGCTAGGTAGGGTTTTGTTAACTATTTTTAGTTTTGGGCTTTAAAATAAAAAAATGATGCTTATATAAATGGACAATTGGGTAGCACATGGTCTATATATATCGAAACGATATAACAATGTTGGATGTGGTTTTTAGTAAAGGGTATTTGAATGTCTGTAAGAGTTTTTGGTTCTAAAGGCCTATGTTTTCTAACAGGAATGGGCATGGCTTCTATTCTAGTTTCATCATCAATCGTTCAGGCTGAAACCCTAAAACAAGCCATGTTATTTGCTTATAATAACAGCCCGCAGATTGCACTTGAGCGTGAAAAACTAAAACTTGCAGATGAGTCTATAATTTCGGCAGAAGCTGGGTTATTTCCAACCTTAAACGGTGAGGTGTCAGCATCAGGTAATTGGGGGCGAACATTCATAAAAGGGCGCAGATCATCCACGGGAAAACTTAGCGAAGTGAGTACTTCAGAACAATTGGGAGTAACAGGGTCGCTTTCTGCTGGTTATACATTATGGGATAATGGCATTACAAAAAACCGCATATCTCAGGCCGAAATTGGTAGGCAGTTGCAAGATGATATGTTCAAGAATGCGGAACAAAATTTCTTAATATCGATTTTTACAGTCTATGTTGATTTGTTACGCGATAGCGCAACATTAAATGTGCAGATGAAAAACTTCAATGTGCTGAGCGAGCAGGTAAAATCAACAGAGGCTTTGTTTCAGGTTGGTGAAAATACGGCAACAGATGTTGCATTGGCCAAAGCGCGTAAAACGGCAGCCACCTCAGCAATTGCTGGTGCAAAGGCACAAATGGACTTTTCTCGCGCGACATATGAGCAATTGGTTGGGCATAAACCAAAAAATATTGCTCATCCAAAACAAGTAGCAAACCTATTGCCACGTTCTTTACAATCTGCAATTAATTATGCTGAAACCCACCATCCAGCCATTCAGTCACTTAAAAAGCAAGTGCTTGTAGCAGAAAAATCAGTACAAATCGCAGATGCGGGCCTTATGCCTTCTGCTCAAGCATTTGGTAACGCTTCTCATAATATCTCCTTCGATGGTAAAGCTGCACAAAGCAATTTAACCTTAGGCGCGCGGCTTTCAATTCCTATTTTTAATGGTGGCATTAAGCATTCTCAAACCCGGCAAGAACGTATAAAGCTTGCGCAAGCTCGGCTAAACTTGACTATTTCTAGAGCGCAAGTTGTAGCGGGGGTTAAAGCCCGTTGGAGTGCGTTAAAAGCTGCAAGAGTAAGTTTAACTGCTCAAAATGCTCAGATCAGAGCATCAAAAGCGGTTCTAAACGGTATCAAAGCTGAAAAAAATGAAGGCGTTAGAACAAGCTTTGACGTTTTAAATAGCGAAAAAGATTTGTTATCAGCAAAATTACAATCCATTATATATAAGCGAAGCATTTTATTGTCAGAAATGCAGCTGTTATCATCAATTGGCAAGCTAACAATACATAATCTTGGCCTATAATTAATTAAAACCATAAAATAGAATATATTTTATCTTCAATTTTTATAGCATAATAATTTAATTGAATTGATTCTGTGGATTTTTCAAACAGTTATATGTTGTATATAGCGTTGAAATTAAACAATAAACTGTAAAATCTGGTGTTAAAATTAATTTCAAGCCTATTTGGTTCATAAAAAGCTTATGAATCAAAGGATAATCTGTTAAGACTATAATGAATATTACATCGTATAAGTAACGTAATATTTTGAGGTCAATATGAGCGAAACTGATTTAGTGATGGATGATGAAATAAGTGGTGGTGGCGAAGAAGAGCCAACCATGGAAGAAATCTTATCGTCCATTCGAAAAATTATATCTGATGATGACGTAGCTGAAACTTCTGAAGATGAAACCTTCGATGAGGTCATGGAGGCAGATTCTGATTCTGACGAAGATGAAATACTCGAACTTACCGAAATTCTAAGTGAAGAAGAAGGAGAAGTTGACTTTAATCAAGACTTCGAATTGTTGTCACCTGATGATGTTGATGATCTAGTATTTACTGAAGCTATAGAAGAGTCTGATCCGGTTGAGGATGTCGCACCATCACTTGGTATTAGTGAAAGTTTGATTTCTGATCAAACAGGTGAGCAAGTCAATAGCAGTTTTAATTTATTAGCAAACACAATGCTTGCACAAAATGGTGCAGGGCAAACCGTAGAATCTATGGTGATGAGCTTAATGCGTCCAATGTTAAAGAGTTGGTTGGATGATAATTTGCCAATCATGGTTGAAAAAATTATTAGAGAAGAAATTGAACGCGTCGCACGTGGCGGTAAAATGTAACGGTCACTAAATTTAATTCGAAGGTGGCATTAGCCACCTTTTTTTTTGAGGTCATTTAAAATTAAAAATGCCTTTTAAAGTCAAGAATAGGTTATAACAATGTTAGATAAAACATATCAACCAGATAGTATTGAAGCCCGCCACTATAAACAATGGGAAGAAACAGGCGCGTTTAAGGCAGGCGCAGGCTTATCCGATAAAGATAAAAAAAATGCAGAAAGCTTTTGTGTTGCATTACCGCCACCCAATGTAACAGGCTCTTTGCATATGGGTCATGCGCTTAACAATACCGTACAAGACATTATGATACGTTATAATCGAATGCGTGGTAAGGATACACTCTGGCAACCTGGCATGGATCATGCGGGCATAGCAACCCAAATGGTTGTTGAAAGACAATTGATGGAGGCTCAACAACCTGGCCGTGTGGCACTTGGACGCGATAATTTCATTGAAAAAATATGGCAATGGAAAGCAGAATCTGGCGGCATTATTCAACAACAACAACGCCGCTTAGGTGCGAGTTGTGATTGGTCAAGGTCACGCTTTACCATGGATGAGGGCATGACAGAAGCAGTGCTAAAAACCTTTGTGGAGCTTCACAAGCAAGGCTATATTTACCGCGCCAAACGTCTAGTGAATTGGGATCCAAAATTATTAACGGCCATTTCAGACATAGAAGTTGAGCAGGTCGAAAAAGATGGAAAATTATGGCACTTCAATTATCCAATCAAGGATATGGAAGGCGAGTTTATCACAGTAGCCACCACAAGACCTGAAACCATGTTTGGTGATACAGGCATTGCAGTTCATCCTGATGATGAACGCTATAAACATTTGGTCGGTAAAACCGTTATTTTACCATTGGTTGGCCGAGAAATCCCAATAGTGGCTGATGAATATGCAGACCCTGAACAAGGCAGTGGTGCGGTTAAAATCACTCCAGCTCATGATTTTAATGATTTCGAGGTCGGTAAACGTGCCAACCTAGAAGTCATAAATATATTAGATCAACATGCCCATTTAAACAAAAATGTACCCGCTGAATTTGTCGGATTGGAGCGGTTTAAAGCGCGTAAATTGGTAGTTGAAAAATTTGAAGAATTGGGATTATTGGCTAGAATTGATGACAACCCACATACAGTGCCTTATGGCGACCGTTCTGGCGTGGTAATCGAGCCATGGCTAAGCGATCAATGGTATGTTGATGCAAAAAAACTTGCGGTTCCAGCGATGGATGCAGTTCGAAATGGCAAAACAAAATTTGTCCCTCAAAATTGGGATAAAACCTATTTTGATTGGATGGAAAATATAGAACCTTGGTGTATTTCACGCCAATTATGGTGGGGGCATCAAATTCCTGTTTGGTATGGTCCAGATGGCGAAATATTTGTCGCCCAAAATGCCGAAGAAGCACAAGTTTTAGCCGATGCACATTATGGGGTGAAAAAACCGCTTGAGCGCGATAGCGATGTTTTAGACACTTGGTTTAGCTCTGCTTTATGGCCATTTGCAACATTGGGCTGGCCAGAGAAAACACTCGAGCTTGAACGATATTATAAAACAAATGTATTGGTAACTGGGTTTGACATCATCTTTTTCTGGGTGGCTAGAATGATGATGATGGGCACACATTTTATGCAAGAAGAACCATTTGACACGGTATATATTCATGCACTCGTACGTGACGAATTTGGCGCTAAAATGTCAAAATCTAAAGGCAATGTTATAGACCCATTGGATTTGATTGAACAGTATGGCGCCGATGCGGTACGCTTCACACTGTCGTCTATGGCAGGGCAGGGGCGCGACATTCGCTTGTCAAATAAAGCGGTTGAGAATAATAGAAATTTTGTAACAAAGCTATGGAATGCCTGCCGTTTTGCTGAAATGCACGAATGCCAACCTATCGAAGGCTTTGATACTCAAAAAGTAACATTGAAATTAAGTAAATGGTTATTGTCAGAATTGGCAGAAACCACAAAATTAGTTGAACTGGCTATTGAAGAGTTTAAATTTAATGAAGCCTCTAGCGCAATTTATAAATTCACTTGGAATGTTTTCTGCGATTGGTATATAGAACTTACAAAACCAATATTATTTGGCGAGAATGCAACTGACAAAGCCGAAATAAAAGCCGTTACGGCTTATGTGATAGATCAATTATTGCATATTATGCACCCATTCATGCCGTTTGTGACTGAAGAATTATGGAATCGTTTTGATAGCTCGATATTAGAGCGTAAATCAATGTTAATCGTCTCAATTTGGCCGTCAGATATGAAAATAAACGGCGTAAATGAAGCCAAGGCCGAGATAAATTGGCTAATAAAGATGATTGGCGAAATAAGATCCGTGCGTGCTGAAATGAACATTCCTGCAGGAGCAAAAATTCCTGCAATTATAGTAAATGCAAGTGATGAGGTCGCACAGAAAATCCAATCAAACAATAATGTTTTGGTGAAAATGGCACGGCTTGAGCAAATAGAGCTGGCCGAGAAGGTGCCAGAAGGCGCCATCCAAATTATTGTTGATGATGTTTTGGTAGCCCTACCTTTAGCAGGTGTTATTGACGTTCAGGCTGAGCTTGATAGGCTAACTAAAGCTATCGAAAAGGCCGATAAAGACATTCTCAGTACAGAAAAACGATTGAGTAATGAGAGTTTTGTCGCAAAAGCACCTAAAAAGATAATAGATGAACAAAAAACAAGGCTTGAGAATGCAAAATTATTAAGAGAGAAGCTAAAAGCGGCATATGAAAGATTTGAAAAAATCTAACTTTACCGTAAACCGTCATGGTTTTGACCCATTTTTATATCAGCCTAGCATTATTGTTGTAATAATTTAGAATCAATCAAAATAAGCTGGTATTTTGGTAATAATCTGATAGCTTTTAACTAAATTAAGTAATAAAAAATCACACTTGTTGAGAATGAATATGAGCAATAAAAAATTTGATAAATCCACCTTACCCTCACGCCATGTAACCGAAGGGCCAGAACGGGCACCGCACCGTTCCTATTTATATGCAATGGGCTTAACTGAGGAAGAAATTCATCAACCATTAATTGGAGTTTGCTCGTGCTGGAATGAAGCTGCGCCGTGTAATATTGCGCTAATGCGACAGGCGCAAGCGGTAAAGCAAGGGGTTAAAGCCGCAGGTGGTACACCGCGTGAGTTTTGTACAATTACGGTAACAGACGGCATTGCAATGGGCCATCAAGGTATGAAAAGCTCACTGGTTTCTCGTGAAATCATTGCCGATTCAGTAGAGGTTACCATCCGAGGCCATTCTTATGACGCCTTGGTGGGTATTGCAGGTTGCGATAAATCTCTACCCGGCATGATGATGTCAATGTTACGCCTTAACATCCCGAGTGTGTTTATGTATGGCGGTACAATTTTACCGGGTAGACATAAAGACCGTGATGTAACGGTAGTTGACGTTTTTGAAGGTGTTGGCCAACATAGTGCAGGTAATATGAGCGAAAAAGAGCTGATGGAGCTTGAGGTGGTCGCTTGCCCAGGTGCTGGCGCTTGTGGCGGTCAATTTACAGCCAATACAATGGCTTGCGTGTCAGAAGCAATTGGCCTTGCGCTACCATATTCAGCAGGGGCACCCGCAGAATATGAAAGCCGCGATAGCTATGCGGTTATGAGCGGTAAAGCAGTTATGAATTTAATTGAAAAAAATATCAGACCACGCGACATTTGCACGGAAAAAGCTTTTCAAAATGCGGCCGTTATTGTCGCTGCTACTGGCGGTTCTACTAATGGCGGCTTACATCTACCTGCAATGGCACATGAGGCAGGAATTGAATTTGACCTTATGCGGGTGGCTGAAGTTTTTAAAAGCACCCCCTACATTGCCGACCTTAAACCAGGCGGAAAATATGTAGCAAAGGATTTATATGAAACTGGTGGAGTGCCAGTTTTGTTAAAAGAGCTTCTACGAGGTGGCTATTTGCACGGTGACTGCATGACAGTTACTGGTAAAACTTTAGGCGATAATATTGAAAATGCTGAAGTTGCCGCACCTGATAATCGTGTTGTATACCCGGTTTCTAACCCAATTACTGAAACAGGTGGTGTGGTCGGCCTTAAAGGCAACCTTGCTCCAGAGGGGGCAATTGTAAAAGTTGCAGGCCTTAAAAATTTAACATTTAGCGGCCCTGCCAAATGTTTTGATTGTGAAGAAGACGCATTTGCAGCTGTAGAGCGCCGCGACTATAAAGATGGCGATGTCATTATCATTCGATATGAAGGTCCAAAAGGTGGCCCTGGCATGCGCGAAATGCTTTCGACAACAGCCGCACTTTATGGCCAAGGTGCAGGTGACAATGTTGCCCTAATTACTGATGGGCGCTTTTCTGGAGGTACGCGTGGTTTTTGTATTGGTCATATTGGGCCAGAAGCAGCGGTAGGTGGACCACTGGGCTTACTTAATGATGGTGATATCATTACAATTGATGCCATAAATGGCACGCTAGATGTTGATATTAGTGATGAGGAAATGGCGATACGTAAAGCAGCTTGGAAACCACGTAAAAATGGTTATTATAGTGGCGCTTTATACAAGTATGAACAATTGGTTGGCTCTGCATCTAAAGGTGCGTTGACACATCCAGGCGGTGCCGCCGAAGAAAACTGTTATGCGGATATCTAAAAATATATTTCTGCCTGTAAAAATCGGTATCTTACTTTTTATGATACCGATCAATGCATATGCTGCAGATAAATATAATACAATTAGCAAAGATGAACTAACCAATCGATATGGTACTGTCGCTAAAATCAAAAATGTATCAAAACGATCAGAGCCATATCTTAGGTCAGATAAAAATCGTTTAAGTCCGCATTTTGAAAAGGGCAGCTTTGCTTATTTAATGGGTAATGACTCTGCTAAAAGTGGTGATTATGAAAGTGCTTTAAAACATTGGAAGCTTTCTTCAATAGAAGGGAATTTTTATGCAGATTGGAAACTTGCTCAACTATTTTTGGGTAAATTCTCTAGTCAAAAAGATGACATCAAAGCAATTAAATATTTGAGGTTGGTAATAAGCCAATATAAATTAAGCAGCAATAGCAGAACCAGATTGCAAATAACCAGTGATGCTATGGTCGAATTGGCGATCTTTTATACAAATGGTAGCCAACAAGCCAAGTTACAGCCCAATATACCCAATGTTATAAAACTTCTAAATATAGCATCTTCATCAGTCGGCCATGCACAAGCAAATTATTTACTTGGTGAAATATACTTCAATAATAAACATGTAAGACCTCAAAAAAAACGCGCAATTCGTTATTATACACTAGCAGCAAGAAAGAATAACTTAGAGTCACAACTTAAATTGGGGCAGATATATTATTTAAATGGTAGCAACCCAAAAGCGCAAACTCAAGGGCTTGCATGGCTTTTAATTGCAAAAAAAAATAGCCAACCAAGCATAACAACAATAGTAGATAACATCATTGCTTCTAACATAAAGCTATCTAGTAGCAAACAACTTCTAGTAAATGCAAAGCAAATTGCCAAACGCATAGCGTTAAAATGGAATTTTTAAAATATAATTGAAATTTTGTCATATGCACCTATATATTAGTTAAGGAGGCAAAATGAGTTTAGGAAAAAAACAGAACCACATATTACCAATACCAAAAACCCGAATAATGCGAGTTTTTGTAGGTATCTTATTAATCATTGGTGGTGTATTTTCATTTCTACCAATATTAGGCGTTTGGATGATACCATTAGGCCTAGTGTTCCTTGCTGTAGATTCCAAGCGATTTAGGCGTTACAAGCGGCATATGGAAGCGGTATTCATCAAAATATATAAGCGCTTCAAACCATGAGTTATGCTACATTAAAAAACTTTTTACTTTTCTAATAATGGCTTCAAATATTTGCCAGTATAGCTTTTTTCAACGTTAACTATATCTTCAGGGCGCCCTGTTGCAACAATTTCTCCGCCTCCATCTCCGCCTTCAGGGCCAAAGTCAATAATCCAGTCGGCAGTCTTTATCACTTCTAAATTATGTTCAATCACTACAATGCTGTTGCCTTGATCTACCAACTCGTGCAACACTTCTAGCAGTTTTGCAATATCATGAAAATGCAAACCAGTCGTTGGTTCATCCAAAATATATAATGTACGCCCAGTTGCACGTTTTGACAATTCTTTTGCTAACTTTACCCGCTGTGCTTCGCCTCCAGACAAGGTTGTTGCCTGCTGGCCAATCTTAATATAACCAAGCCCCACTCGATTAAGCGTTACCATTTTATCTCTAATAGTAGGCACGGCTTTAAAAAATTCTGCTCCTTTTTCTACCGTCATATCTAAAATATCTGCAATGGAATTACCTTTAAATAAAATCTCCAAGGTTTCTCTATTATAGCGTTTTCCTTCACAAACATCACATGTGACATATACATCTGGTAAAAAATGCATTTCTATTTTAATAACACCATCACCTTTACAATTTTCACAACGACCACCTTTTACATTAAATGAAAAGCGCCCCGGCTTATAGCCACGAGCCTTGGCTTCTGGTAGGCCTGCAAACCAATCTCTAATTGGTCCAAATGCACCTGTATATGTAGCAGGGTTTGAACGCGGTGTGCGCCCAATTGGTGATTGGTTGATATCAATAATCTTGTCAAGCTGATCAATACCCTCAATAGCTTTATGTGGCGCAGTCGTTTTACGGCCACGGTTAAGGGTTTTAGAAACTGTCTTGTATAATGTTTCGATTAAAAAGGTAGATTTACCACTGCCCGAAACACCTGTAATACAGGTAAAGTTTTTAAGTGGGATAGAGGCAGTAACATTTTTCAAGTTATTGCCCGTAGCGCCAACGACAGTAATCTGCTTGCTTTTAACTATTTTGCGCCGCTTAACTGGCATTCTAACCACTAACTCACCCGTTAAATATTTTGCAGTTAAGCTGTTTTTTGTTTTTAAAATCTCATCAGGACTGCCTTGTGCGACTATTTCCCCGCCATGTATGCCGGCACCAGGGCCAATATCAACCACATGATCGGCAGACATAATTGCATCTTCATCATGTTCAACAACAATCACAGTATTGCCGAGGTCGCGCAAATGAATTAAAGTCTGTAACAAACGTTCATTATCGCGCTGATGTAAGCCAATTGAAGGCTCATCAAGTACATATAAAACCCCTGTTAATCCAGAGCCAATTTGGCTAGCAAGCCTAATACGTTGAGCCTCACCACCAGATAATGTGCCTGATGTTCGCGAAAGTGATAAATAGTCAAGCCCGACATTGTTGAGAAAATTCAAACGGTCACGAATTTCCTTCAATATCCGAACGCCAATTTCTAACTGAGTTGAGTTCAACTTGTTTTCAAGTTCTTTAAACCAATCAAAAGCGTCTTTTATTGATTTGCCAGCGATTTGCGAGATGTGCAATTCATCAATTTTAACGGCTAATGCTTCTGGTTTTAAGCGATTACCTTCACATTTCAAACAAGGTTTAAGGGTTTGGTATTTTTCAATTTCTTCTCTTGCCCAGCTGGATTCCGTCTCGCGCCACCTTCGTTCCAAGTTTGGTATAACACCTTGAAATTTTTGTTTTCTCTCATAATGGCGATCTTCATCTTTGAACACAAAATTAATTTCAGTATTCCCTGAACCATAGAGCAAGATGTCTTGAGCCTTTTTGGGTAATTTTTTAAATGCAACATCCATTGAAAACTTATAATGCTGCGCAATATTTTCCAACGTTTGGACATAATAAAAACTCTTGGTTTTACCCCAAGCTGCAATCGCACCATCTCTTAGTGATAAAGAATCATCTGGAATAACCAGTTTAGGGTCGATAATATGTTCCGTACCCAAGCCATCACAAGAAGGGCAGGCGCCAAATGGATTATTAAACGAAAATAATCTTGGTTCTATTTCTTCGATCGTGAAACCAGATACTGGGCAAGCAAATTTTGATGAAAAAACAATGCGTTTGGCTTCTTTGTCATTTGCATCAATGTCCGCATACTCAACTGATACAAGCCCATCAGTTAAGCTAAGGGCTGTTTCAAAACTGTCGGCAAGTCTTGTTCCAATACCGTCGCGTATTACAATGCGATCGACAACAACCTCAATATTATGTTTAACCTTTTTATTCAGTTCGGGTAATTCATCAATTTCATAAAAAACACCATCAACTTTCAGCCGTGTAAACCCCTTTTTTTGCAATTCAGCAAATTTGTCCTTAAACTCTCCCTTACGCCCGCGTACAATCGGCGCTAGTAAAAAAAGCTTTGTATTGTCAGGGATTTGCAGTGTTTTGTCAACCATTTGACTAACAGATTGACTGGCGATTGCTAGTCCAGTTGTAGGAGAATATGGCACACCAATACGTGCAAATAACAACCGCATATAATCATAAATTTCAGTAACCGTACCAACTGTAGATCTAGGGTTTTTACTAGTTGTTTTCTGCTCAATAGAAATAGCTGGAGAAAGCCCATCTATTTGATCAACATCTGGTTTTTGCATCATTTGCAAAAACTGCCGCGCATAAGCAGAAAGACTCTCAACATAGCGCCGTTGCCCTTCTGCATAAATGGTATCAAATGCCAATGAGGACTTTCCAGAGCCAGAAAGCCCTGTAAATACAATCAACTTGTCGCGCGGTAAATTAATATTAATATTTTTTAAATTATGCTCACGAGCCCCTTTTACGCTAATAAAATGTCGAATATCCAAAGTTTCTGAAATTGCTTTTTTGTTACCCATAAGTTTTTTATAACCCTTTACAAAACTTGACATTATTTAACGAATCTATAAACTACAATAAGAACATTTTAGGAACATGCAAGTAAAATAGAAAATATTTTGAAATTATTAGTATATTGTTTAATCGTGGGAATGCAAATTTTCTATTTGAGCTTTTGCTCAATATGCCCTAAATAAATAAGTATGATTTGTAATGGAATTTAAAGTCAAATTTCATAAAATATTGAATTTAAGGATAACTCGATGGCGGGTAGTGTAAATAAAGTAATATTGGTTGGTAACCTAGGAGCGGATCCTG
This sequence comes from Hyphomicrobiales bacterium, assembly GCA_016744975.1. Classification (GTDB taxonomy): domain Bacteria; phylum Pseudomonadota; class Alphaproteobacteria; order Rhizobiales; family OSC116; genus OCS116. The sequence continues at coordinate 15,945 of JADGDI010000047.1, forward strand.
AGATTAGGCATACGCAAGATGGTAGGCCTATTGCAAACCTTAGACTTGCGACTTCGGAAAGCTGGAAAGATAAAAACACAGGCGAACGACGTGAGAAAACTGAATGGCATCGTGTGGTTATTTTTAGCGAAGGTTTATGCCGGATAGCAGAGCAATATTTACGTAAAGGTTCTACAGTCTATATTGAAGGGCAATTACAAACGCGCAAATGGCAAGATCAGGCTGGGCAAGATAAATATACTACCGAAATTGTATTACAAGGTTTTAATTGCTCCTTAACCATGCTTGGCGGCCGTAGTGACAATCAATCTGGTGGCTATGCAAACAATACCGGCCAACAGCAAGTTAGTGATCCCTATGGGCAATCACAACAAGGTGGCTATAGCCAACAACAAGGCGGTGCAGCTCCAGACCTAGATGACGATATTCCATTTTAAGCTTCTGATTTTCCATATTTGAACATATTAAGCACACCGCATGGTGTGCTTTTTTTTGCCTATTGTGAGCAATTCAAAAAAGTTTACAGGCAGCTTAAAAACTGTTAACCTTTAAAATAACCGCATCCAAAAGATAAGAGTGAGACCATGTTTTTTTTAAAGTTCCTTTTCGTCCTGTTTATAATTATCTTTTTTGTGATGTTAATCTACGCAATTTTTACAAAAGTAAAAAACCCTGATCGTTCATTTATAGACTGTATGCCTTTTATGGAGGAGTTCTCGTCAAAAAATACTCCTAAAGTTAGCGATTCAAACACAGTCAAAGCAGCAGAAAAAACATATGTTCAGAATGTGGCAGTTACAAAACCAACTTCAAATAACGTGACAGATCCGGATGCTAATCCTGAAATAAAGAGTAACAATAAAATCAGTTCTAAAACGTCGGGCAAAGCAACATCTTCACCAAAAAAAGTAAAATCAAAAACTGTAAAAACTAAAACAAAAAAATCAAAGGCTTCTATAAAAGGTGATAATATCAAAAAAGTAAATGGCATTGGTCCAGTGTTTGAGAAAAAGTTAAATTCAATTGGAATTAACAGTTTTGAGCAAATTGCTTCATGGACAAATGCAGATGTTGAGCGAATAGACAATGAATTAGAACTGTCAGGCAGACCACAGCGCGAAGAGTGGGTTAGTAAAGCCAAAATATTGGCTGCTGCTAAAAACTCTTAATTGTGTTAATATGCCTGCTATTTTTCACCAGTTATCAATGTTGAAATTAAGTTAGTTGTAATGTTGCTGCCACCAAACCTCACCCGATAAACTTGCATATTTTTAGTTACTTTTTTTACATAATTTCGGGTCTCAGCTTTCGGAATTGCTTCTATCCAATTGACAAAACGAACTTGCCCAACCCTTGGGTCGCCATTGGCTTTGTTCCACCTTTTCACCCAAGTCCCCCCAGCATTATATGCAGCAATTGCCATCACTATTGAGCCTTCAAAATTTTGAACCAAGTCATATATATAGCTGTTGCCGAGTGCCAAATTGAGTTCGGGTTTTGAATGTAGCCACGATAATTTATAGTCAACTTTATATTTCTTGGCCAAATATTTACCCGTATTGGGCATTATTTGCATAAAACCGCGCGCACCCGAGCTACTTGTTGCATATTGATCAAATAAACTTTCTTGTCTTATGAGGCCAAAGGAGAGCGCCTTTTCAACTTGCCCTGTATAAACTTTATAGTTGGGCAAGCCAATTTTAGGGTAAGCAGATGACTGTAATGGTAGCCCCTTAATCATACCTTTGCGCGCACTATCCATAGCATGGTGCATATTATTTTGTGATAAAGCAAATTTTACTAGGCTAACCATCTTTTCTGATGTTTTAATGTTCCTTCGCAGTTTTGCATAATGGTATTTGAGTTGGTGTTTTTGTCCTAAGTAATTATAAAGTTTAATAAAATCAGAATGAACATTGTTATGAATTTGTGCTAAATATTGTTTATTCTCACTAGGTGCTTTGGGAATATTAATGCGCTTTTGTCCAATACGCTCACCCGCTAATTGACCATAAAAGCTGAATTTAAAATTTGCGGCTTTCTGCATATATTTATTATATAAAGTATGGTTGCCATTTTTTCGAGCCAATTGTCCTTGCCAATAATATATGCGTGACTTGTGTTTCCTTGAGAAGGATCGCTTAGCAGAGTTGGAAAAATGTTTAGCAGCCAATTCAGGTTTGTTTAGATAAGTATAAGCAATCCAACCTGCTTTAAACTCTGCATCAACATAGCGTGTGGATTTGTTTGACTGTTGATGAGCAGCTAATAATTTATAAGTACGCAGCTTTACAGATTTATCAAACTTGTTATCCAACAACATATGGATAACAAAAAACTTTTCATGCCAATATAAACGTGATTTAACAACATTTTGTTTTGTACCAGATTTCTAGAGCGCTTAACCCATCACGTTGGCGTCGGTAATATTTAACAAGACTATATTGAAGGCCAAAGTCCTTTTTCAGTGACTTTGCAACTTTTTTGTATAGGCCAATGGCACTTTTCTTATTTTTCTCTAATGCTGCACGTGCCAAATACAAGTTTTTATAGGCCGCTCCCGCATAGCTAGCGCTGCGGATGGCTGCACTACTCCTACCAGCATTCATTAAAAAATCAGCTCGAAGCTTATGGTCCCATCGATCAAAATATTTACCCATTTTGGACATAATAAGTGCCTCGGTTTTGGAGTCTAAAACATACCCCCGCCAGACTGACCTCAGTACCTTCAGACCTTGAGTCGCGTTGCCTTTGCGAAAATACTGCTCGGCTAAATATAATTTGCCAGCTGATGTTTTGGCAGGATATGTCTTATACCATTTAGCCGCAAAAAAGTCGTCATATTGGCCACGAAAAATTCGTTTTTCGATGATAGACTTAAGAGAGCTAAGCCCTTTCCAATTTGGGTATCGATTGATAAAACCAGCAATTTCTCGATAGTGTGAAACATAACCACGGCTGCGATATAAAGCGTGAAAACTAACCTGTTTAGCCGCCGAGTTTTTAAGCTCACCAATTAAATATTTAGCATGCCCAAATTTTTCTAGTTTAATTTCGTTCAATATTATTTTGGTGGTTTTAAGGTCAGTCTTAGTAATTTCTGCGCTTGCAGAAAAGCCAAAAACCAAGGAGGCAAGCAATATGAGAGCTTTTATAGAATTTTTTTTATACATTAGAATTAATTAGTTACCGTTTTTAATTGAAATCAATTATATAGATATAATGATTTTATAATCTATATATAAGAATAAATAGCCATAAACATTAAAATTTGGATTAAGAAATGAATATATTGCTAATTAGCGGCAGTCTTTCAACAATGTCTTATAGTGGTGCATTACTGCGTTATTTTGCCCAGCAAATTAGTAAAGCTGGGCAGTCATGCGACATAGTGAACTTTACAGAGCTTCCTCTACCTTTATTTGTGCCAGATGCTCCGAATAGTCAAGAGTTAGAGAATACTCAAACTCTAGTTAAAAAAATCAATCAAGCCAATGGTTTAATAATTGCAACTCCGCTTTATCATGGTTCATTATCAGGTGTTCTTAAAAATGCCTTAGACCATTTGCCTTCTACTGCTTTTGGTAATAAGCCTATAGCGCTTGCAAATGTTGGTGGTGGCATTAGGGCAGGGCAGTCTGCGTGCGAGCATTTGCGCACGATTATTCGCTCTATGTCAGGCCACGTGATTCAAACCCAATTAGGCTGTTTTGATGGTGATTTTAAAACATTCGACGAGGAATTACATCTAAATGATGCAGCCATTAAACAGCGGGCAGATAAATTGGTCTTAGAATTGATAAACATGTCAGAAAACTTATCATCCAATCGCTAAATATCAAGACCCATTTGTTTTAACCTTTCGGGGTCATCGATCCAGTTATCACGCACCTTCACAAATAAAAATAAATGCACTTTTTGGCCTAATATTTCGCCAATTTCAAGGCGTGATTGCTGGCCTATGAGCTTAATCATTGCACCGCGCTCTCCAAGAACGATCTTTTTTTGTGAATTTCGCCGAACGAATATCACCTGTTCAATGCGAACAGAACCATCCTTCTGTTCCTTCCAAGCCTCTGTTTCTACCGTCAGAGAATAAGGCAATTCATCATGCAATTTTAAAAAAAGCTTTTCTCTGGTAATTTCAGCAGCAAGTAAACGCGAAGGGATATCTGCCATCTGATCTTCTGGGTAAAGCCAAATTGACTCAGGCATTGCCGTTTCTAATGTTGCAATCAATTGTTTAACACCGTGACCTTTATCAGCACTAATCATAAAGCTATGTTCAAAGGGAAAAAACTCATTAAACGCTTCGCTTATTGCCAAAAGCTTTTCATTCTTAATCAAGTCAATTTTATTGAGCACCAACCATATATTTTTTGCATTACTAACATCAAGATTCTTTAAAATATTTTTATTTTCATCATTCATGCCTTTTGCAGCGTCGATCAGCACAAGTGTGATATCGCTATCATCAGCTCCGCCCCATGCAGCAGCAACCATTGCCTTATCCAGTTTGCGTTTTGGTTTGAATATCCCTGGCGTATCAATTAATATAATTTGTGTGGCATTGGCAATCGCAATTGCCCTTATTCTCGCTCTTGTAGTTTGCACTTTATGGGTTACTATGGAAATTTTACCACCAGCTATTTGGTTGGAAAGGGTTGATTTTCCTGCGTTTGGGGCACCAATCAAAGCTACGAACCCACATTTTTGTTCACCAAAATTTGGCATGTCATTTTTCATAAATAATCCGAATTAGTTTAACGAGGCCAAACTTGCTGTTTGATCAAAAACTCTGTTGCAGCCTTTTGTTCCGCAATTCGCTTTGACTGGCCAATAGCAATAGTTTTTTCCTTACCAATAATCGTAACTTCTATGGTAAATTCAGGCGCATGTGCAGGGCCTGTAGTTTTAATAACAGAGTAGATAGGCAAGCTAAGCTTTAATTTTTGTGCCCATTCTTGTAATGCCGTTTTTGCATCCTGCTTATTGGGTAAATTGGACTTTATTTGGGTTTTCCAATGTCTGAGGATGAATAATTTGGCAACATTCATACCACCATCTAAAAACAGTGCGGCAATCAATGCTTCGCATACATCACCTAAAATAGTTGGGTTGTTACTAAGGCCTGACTTTTGTTCATTATTGCCTAAAATAACATGCTCATTTAGCTCAATGTCAATCGCCACTTGAGTGCAAGCTTCTTTACGAACCAATTGCGCAAACCTCAAATTTAGATCACCTTCATCTTCATTGGGAAAAGCACTAAATAAATATTCAGATACAACCAAACCCAACACTCGGTCACCCAAAAACTCTAACCGCTCATAATGTTTTGAGCTTTCTTTAAGCTTGTTTGGTTTATTGTTAAATTGAACACTGGTATGCGTTAAAGATTGGATCAATAAATCTTTGGACTTAAAAACATAATCAATTTTATTTTCTAGGTCGTCTAATTTTAACATTAATATATTCCAACCATTCTATAATTATTCCACCACTTTACTTAGTGACTGAAACATTCTATCAGTCCTCATATATTCAGGCCAAGACCAAAATTTTAAGAATGAGCCTGGCATGGCAACCGATAACAATAGATAATCTGCACGGCCAATAATATTTTCAAATGGCACCATGCGTACGCTTTCTTGGTAGCGACTATCATTAGAATTATCACGATTATCACCAACCATAAAATAATGACCTTTGGGAATTTCAAACACGTTGGTATTATCAGCAGTCGGGAAAAACCCAGCATCTAAAGTGTTATGTCTAACGCCATTTGGCAGGGTTTCAATAAATTGCGGAACATTATGTTGTTTGCCATATTGACTGGTTTCTATATGATCTGCAACTTGCTTTTTCTCGACCATTTTACCATTAATATGCAGCACACCATTAATCATTTGTACTTTATCGCCAGGCAGACCAATTAAGCGTTTAATGAAATCTGTTTTAAGATCTGCACCTCTAAACACAACAATATCGCCTAACTTAGGCTCAACACCTAATATTCGACCAGAAAATGGGCCGCTAGAAAATGGAAATGAATGTTTTGAATAGCCATAAGCATATTTTGTGACATAAAGATAGTCACCAATATACAATGTTGGGATCATTGATCCAGATGGAATGACCACCAGACCAAAAATAAAAGTGCGGATCACAACCGCGATTAAGAGGGCTTCAACAACCACGACGATCAGATCCCACATTTCCTTGCCAAAACTTTGCGGTTCTTTTGCTGCATCTTCAGTCATTGATATTTCCATCGATAATTAATATATATATATTTCAAAAAGTTTCCATAATTTACACTTTTGATTTAAGCTAAATCACTCTTTTACTTATCTTCTTACTAATAATTCATTATTTATACGCATATAAATATAACTGTAACCCTATAC
>JADGDI010000048.1 GCA_016744975.1 Hyphomicrobiales bacterium
CATCAATGCCTGGAAAGCGATTGATTAATTGGTTTGGGTCATTAACACCATAAACCAACACCATGGTTTTTGATGCGTCTGCACCAAAATCAAACCCAATTGATGGGCCTTGCCAATAAATTTTATAGCGTGTACCATCGCGAAAATATATGTAACCTTCACCATATCTGGCGCCAACGACCAATGAGCCTGAACCCTCTTCGCCAATAATATAGGCGCTAGGTTTGCCCGATTGGGAGAACATTTTCTCGATAACAGAAGCTAAGCTCGCACTGGTATTGCCAAAAAATTTATGCCCAGCTTTTAATATTTCTTCAGCCTGAAATTTATTATGCTCAGTAATGCGTGTCGAATTGTTATTCGAAAATTGTTGCTGCTGGTGATCATTGGCAGAAACTGAAATTATATTTAATAAAAACAAGGCTATGAATAACAGAAATTTAATTTTACTAGTTAGAATATATCGTGCTTTTGAGTGCATTTTATCACCTTAATTTATAACGCTGAAATTACATTATTCATTAAACATATTAGGATTACTATATTGAAAATTGGTAAAGATTAACCAGAAATTCATTATACAATTCTAGAATAGTATGCCTATCAATTGGAGCAAATTTAAGGCGTATGAATATGAGAGCGTTGCTATTATTTCGATATTTTGCCAAAAAATATATTAAATCCGCATCTGCTATGCTTGTGCTTGCTTTTCAATTAATATTTATGCCAGTGGCCTATTCGGTTGAAACTATTTTTTGGGTAGATGGTCAAAACGGGTTGGCAATCAGTGGATATGACCCCATTTCTTACTTTTTAAGTGGTAAAGGATATAGGGGTAGTTCATTTTACGAATATTATTGGAAAGGCGCCGAGTGGCGGTTTGAAAATGAAGGGAATTTGGCAGCGTTTAGAGATTCGCCTTTAACTTATATACCACAATTTGGTGGGTTTGACGCGGTGAAGATGGCGGCCAATATTAAGGTTAGCCCAGATCCTTCGATTGGTGAAGTGTTTGAGAATCGCCTTTATCTTTTTCATTCAAAAGATGCGAGAAATAAATGGCGAGAAAAGCGCCAAAAATATATTTTAAGTGCCCGAAAAAATTGGTTGAGGTTAAGTGTTTATGACATTAACAAAAATTTTATCATTCATACCATCAAAACAGATGACATATCGGAAATGGCACCATTTTTTGCTAAAAAACGCGATCTTGAGCAACAACAGAAAGATGCTTTTACCAAAATAGAAAAACGGGAAAATGATTTAAAAAATGAACCGCCGCACTTAGACAGCAGTTCACGTATGGGCGCAGCTGGCGATCATTTTAAGAAAAAAGGAAAGTGAAGTGTGAAGTTGTTAATTTTAAACCACTGAATTTGACTTAGCAATAAAATTTCCATTTAAAAACTTTTGGCGCTGTTTGCCATATAAAAATGGTGTCTCATCTGGCTGTAAAATTGCGCCACCTGCTGCGCTTAATATTGCATGGCCTGCAGCGATATCCCATTCCATAGTAAGGCCAAATCTAGGGTAAATATCTGCCTTACCTTCGGCCAAAAGGCATAATTTGTAAGAAGAGCCAATATTCACGATTTCTATATCACCTTTATTCTTTTGCTTCAGATTTTCTATATATGCTTGGGTTTGTTGATTAATATGTGACCTTGATGCCAATATTTTTAAAGGGTGGTTTTTTTGTTTTTTATGGCTGATATCGATTATTGAAATTGGGTTTTGCAAATCAGCTTTATCATTTAGTTGGATTTTTAAGGCAAGCTTTTGTTTAATATCACCTATATAAAGCGTTTTAAAAGCTGGCACATAAATGACACCCATTATCGCCTGACGGTTACTAATTTTTGCAATATTGACCGTGAATTCATCACGTTTATTGATGAACTCTTTGGTGCCATCAAGTGGGTCAACCATAAAAAATGTGCCATTCCCATTTTCTAACAAGGTTGGCAGTTTGTTTTCGCTAGCAATTTCTTCGGCAATTATTGGAATATTGGGTGATGTTTGGTTCAGGCCAGCTAATATTATGGCCTCTGCTTGCTGATCGGCTTGGGTCACTGGGCTGGTATCTTGTTTGTTATAAACTTCAAAATCCATCGCATAAATTTGCATTATTTTTCGGCCTGCATTTATGGTCAATTGAGCAATATTTTGTAAATCTTCATTCATTATTGGCCTCATTAAAAATTGCAGTTCAAAGTAGAATTTATTAATTGTTAAGGATAATAGCAATGATTAATCAATGGTTTTTATAAAAAATAAAATTGTTAGCGGCTTAATAGGTATTTGTTAAGCATTCTTCTGTTAAATGAACAAATAAATTTATAGGAGTGATGAATGAGTCAATCTAATTTAAGTGAGTTAGAGCTTGCTTCCCTGCTTTGTAGCCGTGTTTGCCATGATGTGATTAGCCCTGTTGGGGCCATTGCCAATGGCCTTGAGGTTCTTGAAGATGAAAAAGATGAGCAGATGCGCGAATTCGCTATGAATTTGATCAAAAAATCTGCAACTCAAGCCTCAGCAAAGTTGCAGTTTGCACGTTTGGCTTTTGGCGCTGCTGGCAGTGCTGGTGCACATATAGATTTAATGGATGCCAAACTAGTTACGGAAGCTTTTATCGGGAAAGAAAAAGTGACCATAAGTTGGCAAGCGCCAGTTGCAACTATGGGTAAAAATAAAGTCAAACTATTGATGAACTTGGTACTGATTGCGCTAACAACAATCCCTCGGGGTGGGCATATTGATGTTACGGTTGATGATGATGTTGAAAATGCTGCGTTTTTACTAAAGGCCACTGGAAAAGCAGCAAAAGTTGCTGAGAATCTTAACGGGTTATTGGCTGCAACTATTCCTGTCGATAATATTGATGCCCGTGATGTTCAGATTTATTTTGCAGGAATTATTGCACGAAAAATAGACATGGATGTGATGTTGGGTATTGATGGCGAAGAAGTGACAATTGGCGCAGTGGCAAAAGAATAAATTGGTAGAAGGACTAAAGGATAAGAATGAAATTTTAAAGTTTTGACGAAGGGCTTTTTGTTTTTATACTTTCCTAGATGAATTATAAATATTTATTTTATAATTAACAATTTGATATTATTAATGTTTTTATAATTTATTTCAAAATTGTTTCATTTTGAGATAAGTACATTCAAAATTAACACTTTCGTCGCAAACTAAAAGAATAATTATTAAGTAAATGAAGATACGGAATTTATTATGGACGATTTACTAAGTGAATTTTTGACCGAGACTGTTGAAAGTCTTGACGTAGTTGATGTTGAATTGGTCAAATTTGAGAAAGACCCTAATAATCAGGATATATTGGGGAATATATTCCGTTTGGTACATACCATTAAAGGAACTTGTGGATTTTTGGGGCTGCCTAGACTTGAAGCATTGGCACATGCTGCTGAAACTTTGATGGGTAAGTATAGAGATGGCGCAGAAGTTACCACAGAGGGTGTGTCGTTAATTCTAATATCACTAGATTGCATTAAAGATATTTTGGCTGAATTGTCAGAGAATGAGGTCGAACCAGAAGGTGATGACGAACAAGTTATTGCACAATTGCACACCTTATCAGAAGGTAAAACATTAGCCGAAGCAGGACAAGTACCAACGAGCGGAGCTTCAAAAGTAGAAGCCAGTGCGCCATCAGAGAATGCTAGTGACGACACTGCGGCTATTAAAATTGTTGAACGAGAATTAAAGCCAGGTGAGGTTACCTTGGACGATTTAGAAGCTGCATTTCTATCTGCACCAGGTCCAGATGAAGTGGATGAAGCACCAAAAGCTGAGGCAGCGCCAGCCCCTACTGTTGATGCTGCTAAACCTGCGGCTGCACCAAAAGCTGCTGCTGGTGAAGAAGGTAGTCAAAAACGCGATAAAGCCCTACAACCTCAGTCTATTCGAGTTAATGTTGATACTTTGGAAACCTTGATGACTATGGTTTCTGAACTTGTGCTTACACGTAATCAATTGCTAGAAATTTTACGTCGCCAAGACGATAGTGATTTTAAAGTACCCTTACAACGCCTATCAAATGTTACAGCTGAATTGCAAGAAGGTGTTATGAAAACACGTATGCAAGCAATTGGTAATGCTTGGCAGAAACTGCCGCGAATTATTCGTGATTTATCTAATGATTTGGATAAGAAGATTGATTTGGAGATGGTTGGTGCGGAAACTGAGCTAGACCGCCAAGTATTAGAAATGATCAAAGACCCACTTACCCATATGGTACGTAACTCGGCTGATCATGGGCTTGAGACAACGGCTGAACGGATTAAAGCAGGCAAAAGTGAAGTTGGTAAAATTAAGCTTAGTGCCTATCACGAAGGTGGGCATATTATCATTGAAATTGCAGATGATGGTAAAGGGCTAAATACAGCAAAAATTAGTGAGAAGATTATTGCCAATGGCTTAGCCAGTGAAGATGAATTGGCTAAAATGACCGAAAATCAAATTCATAAACATGTTTTTGCCGCGGGTTTCTCAACTGCTGACGTGGTGACATCGGTTTCAGGTCGTGGTGTTGGTATGGACGTGGTTCGTACTAATATTGAAGTGATTGGCGGCAATGTTGATTTGGTCTCTGTAACTGGCAAAGGTTCTACGTTTAAGATAAAAATTCCGTTGACCTTGGCCATTGTTTCTGCCCTAATTGTTGGGGTTGATGAGCATCGTTATGCGATTCCACAATTGGCCGTGGTTGAACTGGTTCGTGCACATGGTGATAGTGAGCACAGGATTGAAAAGATCAACAATAGCCGGGTGCTAAGGTTGCGCAATAAATTACTTCCATTGGTTCGTTTGAATGACATATTAGACTTGCCACATAACCCCATTACTATCGAAAATGAGGGTGGAAATGAAACTCAGATATCTGAGGATGAGGCTGAAGCAAAAACGTCCGATGTGAAAGATGATATTGAAGAAAATGGTTTCATTGTTGTTATTCAAGTAGGTCCTCAAACTTTTGGTATTGTGGTTGACCGAGTTTTTGATACTGAAGAAATTGTGGTTAAGCCAAAATCCAGCCTATTGCGCAGCATTGAAATGTTCTCTGGAAATACAATTTTGGGTGATGGTAGTGTGATCATGATTATTGACCCCAATGGTATGGCAAACCAAATTTCCAATGACATGGGCTCGACTGAAATTGAAGAAGTTTCAAACGAAGAAAAAGGAAACCGTTCAGGTAAAACAACAAGTTTGCTTATGTTTAAAGCTGGTAGCGATGAGCCTAAAGCAGTGCCGTTGTCACTAGTAACTAGGCTTGAAGAGATTAAAATTTCAGATATCGAGCCTTCCGCAGGGCGGGACTTGGTGCAATATCGCGGGCAGTTGATGCCGCTATTATATGTTGAGGGTCATCGTGAAATGAACGAGTCTGGTCGTCAGCCAGTGTTGGTTTTTTCTGATGATGATCGCAGCATGGGCTTGGTTGTTGATGAGATTTTGGATATCATTGAAACGCAACTGGAAATTGAAATTAATGTGCCCCAACCAGGTATTTTGGGCAGTGCATTAATCCGCGGTCAAGCAACAGAAATTATGGATGTTGGTTACTATCTTCCACAAGCATTTGATGATTGGTTCGAACGCCGTGAATTAGGCGAAAGCTACAAGCAAAAACGCTTATTATTGGTTGATGACAGTGCATTCTTTAGGAATATGCTATCGCCTGTATTATCTGCCGCTGGATATGAAGTTAAAACTGCGGTAGATCCGATTGAGGCTCTTAAACTCCTTCGTGATGAACCGGGTCGGTTTGATATTGTGGTTAGTGATATTGAAATGCCAAATATGGATGGCTTTATGTTTGCTGAAACGATGAATAAAGATAAAGATCTAAGAGACCTTCCTATTGTGGCTTTATCATCGCATATTTCGCCCGGTGCGATTGAACGTGGGCGGGAAGTTGGCTTTTATGATTATGTTGCCAAATTTGACCGTGAAGGCTTGGTAACGGCCCTTAAGGAAACTCTTGAAACTGAAGGAGAAGCAGCATGAGTAGTGAAAATGAGATTGCTCAAGAATATATAACGCTCGTGATTGCCAACCAACTATTTGGTTTACCAATTTTAGAAGTTCAAGACGTATTTATGCCAGAAAAAATTACTTCTGTACCTTTGAGTGCCGCTGAAATTGAAGGTGTGCTAAATTTACGTGGTCGCATTGTGACTGCTATAAATATGCGTCGCCGGCTTGGTTTGGATGATTCTAAAAACACTGATGAAATTATGGCAGTAGGGATTGAGTATAATGATGAATCTTACGGGTTGATTATCGATGATGTGGGCGAAGTTTTGAAATTGGAAAAAGATAACTTTGAAAGTAACCCTACAAATCTTGATCCAAAATGGGCGCAAGTTTCGGCTGGTGTGTATCGTTTAGAAAAAGAGCTATTAGTTATATTGGATGTGAACAAAGTGTTGAACATCATAGAGTTACAAGCCGCTTAGGAGCGAATTATGAAAAAATGTTTAGTGGTGGACGATTCAAGCGTTATCCGCAAAGTAGCAAGGCGTGTGCTTGAAGAGCTAGAGTTTGAAATTTTAGAAGCTGGTGACGGACAACAAGCTTTGGATCAATGTAAAGTTGATATGCCAGAGGCTATTTTGTTGGACTGGAATATGCCAGTTATGGATGGCTTGGAGTTTTTGGTACAGCTGCGTTCGAGTGAGAATGGTGCGAAGCCAAAGGTCATCTTTTGCACAACTGAAAATGATATTTCACATATTGCTCAGGCCGTTCAGGCGGGCGCTGATGAATATATTATGAAGCCATTTGATCGTGAGATTTTGGAAAATAAATTTCAAGAAGTTGGTCTATTATAGAATATTACTAGAATTTAAGCGTTCTAGTAAAAGCAAATGCTGTGTTTGAGCAAATGCTTTGGGTTGTAAAATCCTAAAAATATATACGCTATGTTTGTTTGTTTGGAGTCGTCATGAGCGTGAGTGATAAATACTTGAAAGGCAGAAGCCTTTCTCAGAAAATACGTGTAATGATTGTCGATGATTCGGTGGTTGTTCGTGGTATGTTTAGCAAATGGCTAGAAGAGGTTAACGATATTGAAGTGATTGCTGTTCATCGCAATGGACTGCTCGCTGTTAATAATATCGCTAATGATAACCCTGATGTCGTTCTTCTGGATATTGAAATGCCAGAAATGGATGGTATTACAGCTCTGCCATTATTGCTTGAAAATTGTCCATCTACTAAGGTCATAATATCATCCACCCTAACCACGCGTAATGCTGAAATTTCATTGCGCGCAATGGCTTTGGGGGCGGTAGATTATGTCGCTAAACCACAAGGTAGTGGCGGGCTTACTGGTGCTTCTGAGTTTAAAGCTGAATTGATTCAAAAAATCCGAGTATTTGGTGGCGTGGTTAACCCTATAGAGGCGGGGCCAGCTGGTGCGGTTAACTTTAAGGCATCAACTGCTGCTAAAATGGGTTTTTCAGCCTCTAGCGCGGTGCGGCCTAGTTTTTCGGGCTCAAGTGCCTCCCAATCACGTGTTGTGCGCCCTGTAGGGTTTAAAAAACCGCTAAAAGAGTCGTCAAGCTCTGACAATAAACCATTTAAAATAGGTGAAGCAAAACCAACTGGTAAACCTCAGGTCGAGCGGGCGGCTACATCTGCTAAACAGACTATAGCAAGATCTAATCCGAGTGCAGTCTCTAGGGCGACTAAAGCCCCTGGCGAAGAAGCTCAGTTACACAGGTTTTCCAAAACATTGCCCAAGATTATTGTGATCGGTGCCTCAACTGGTGGCCCACCTGCATTATTAGAAGTAACCAAGGCTATAAATGATGATGTTGATCATTTGCCAGTTTTAATTACTCAGCATATGCCTGCAAGCTTTACAGCAATTTTAGCGCAACATATTGCAAAAGCTACAGGTCGAGAATGTAAAGAAGGTGAGCATGGCGAGGAAGTTCGCAATGGTGTAATTTATGTTGCGCCTGGAGGTAAGCATATGAGCTTATCAGGCAGTGGTTTTTCGGTAAAAATCCATTTGGATGATGGGCCACAAATCAATTATTGTAAACCTTCTGTAGACCCATTATTTGAGAGCGCTGCAAAAATATTTAAAAAGGCTGTTTTGTCAGTTATTTTAACGGGAATGGGTAATGACGGCACTGGTGGTGCAGAAAAAATTATTTCGCAGGGCGGAAGTGTAATTGTACAAGATGAAGAATCTAGTGTCGTGTGGGGGATGCCAGGTTCTGCTGCTCAGGAGGGTTTCGTCTGTGAAATCTTACCCCTACAGAATATTGGCCGACGTGTATCGAGTTTAATAAAAGGCAAAGTGTTATGAGTATTAATAGTAATGATTTTCAATATTTACAAAATTTTTTAAAAACCAGTTCGGGCTTAATCGTAAATCCTGAAAAAGAATATTTGTTAAAAAGTAGGCTTGAGCCATTGGCTAGATCCAACGGGATGAATAGTATTGCTGAACTGGTTGTCGGTATGAAAGGTGCTGCATCTACAGAGCTTAAGGGATTTGTAACCGATGCAATGACGACAAATGAGTCTTTGTTTTTTAGAGATAAAACGCCGTTTGATCATTTCGAAAATATTATGATGCCGTATTTTTTGGAAGCCCGCAGAACCAGAAAAAGACTGCGTGTTTGGTGCGCTGCTTCTTCTACTGGACAGGAGCCATATTCTTTAGCGATGTCGATTAAGGAAGAAGCTGCAAAATATATGGGTTGGAAATTTGAAATATTAGGGACTGATATTTCAAAGACCGTGCTAAAAAAAGCTGCAACGGGGGAGTATACTCAGTTTGAAGTGCAGCGTGGGTTACCAATTAAGTTATTGCTTAAATATTTTACTCAACAAGGTGAGAACTGGGTTCTTAATAATGATATACGCAGTATGGTGCGTTATAAAGAAGGCAACTTATTAGAGAATTTTGCTTCAATTGGGACATTTGATATTGTATTTTGCCGAAATGTATTGATATATTTTGATTTAGAGACCAAGCGAGAAGTTTTGAATAAGATTGCGAGACAAATGGAAAAAGATTCATACTTATTACTTGGTGCTGCAGAAACCGTTATGGGTGTTTGTGATAAATTTGAAGCCGTAAAAGGTACACGTGGTCTTTACAAATTGGTTGGCTAAAAATACAACTTAGATAAGATTCTTATATGATAAAAAACCCATCAGCTTTGCAGTTGATGGGTTTTTTATTTTGATACGTGATTTTAGAAGTAAAAACTGAAATTAGGCAGATTCGCTAAGTTGTACTTCATTTGAAAGTTCGTCGTCAATTTCTCTTAATACATATCCGCGACCCCAAACGGTTTCGATATAATCGTGGCCAGTTGCTGCAGAAAGTTTTTTACGTAACTTACAAATAAATACGTCAATAATTTTTAGTTCAGGTTCGTCCATGCCGCCATAAAGGTGGTTTAAGAACATTTCTTTGGTTAAAGTTGTGCCTTTGCGTAGCGATAACAGCTCAAGCATCTGATATTCTTTGCCAGTTAAATGAACGCGTTGCTGATCAATTTCAACTGTTTTATTGTCAAGATTAACCGCTAAATCGCCAGTTTTTATAATCGACTGTGAATGGCCTTTTGAACGGCGCACAATGGCATGAATTCTTGCAACCAACTCGTCTTTATGGAATGGCTTGGTCATATAATCGTCTGCACCAAAGCCTAAGCCACGCACTTTATTTTCAATGCCAGCAAGGCCTGAAAGAATAAGAATTGGCGTTGCTACCTTGGCAAGTCTAAGGGCTTTTAGCACTTCATAACCGCTCATGTCTGGTAAGTTAAGATCCAACAAAATTATATCATAATCATATAATTTTCCTAGATCGACACCTTCTTCACCTAGGTCAGTAACATAAATATTGAAACCTTCCGATTTGAGCATTAGCTCAATACTTTGTGCTGTCGCACTATCATCTTCAATTAGAAGAACTCGCATCAGTAACCCCTTTTGCCTCTAAATCTCTGCGTGACGCTTACCAAATAATTACCCATCAACACTCTTGGCCTCGAGATTTTTGTTTAATTGATTCTACACGTTCAAAAAATACATGTCCACGAATCAGTAAGCTAAAGGCATTTAGTTAACAAATCCTAATCAATGTAAAGTTTTATTCGCTTTATGTTAATTATTTTTACCAGAATATTAATGAGCTGCTTACTTTTTGTAAACCATGATTTGGCAAAAGTTACTGAATATTAAGGATTTTTTTTAACAAAAATTTACCTAAACTTAAATTTTAACAATTATGGTTGAGAATATAAAATAATTATTTTTTGTGGTTAATTGTTCAGACCATTATAATTGTTACTGGATAAGTCTTTTGGTAAATGAGTTGGAAAATATCACTGTAACACAATATTGGGGCCGTGTGGTCTCAGTACAAGGGTTGTTGGTCGAGATTTCAGGTCCGCTCTACGCCATGAATGTTGGCGCACATTTAAATATTATTGTTAGAGAAGATTACGTTGTAACTTGTGAGGTGGTCGGTTTTAAAAATAATGTTGCACTGTGTTTGCCATTTGGCGAGATTGATGGGGTGAGAATGGGCTGTAAAGCTGTTTTACTTTCATCTGAGCCTAGTGTGCTGCCTAATATGGCTTGGCTTGGTCGGGTGGTTAATGGTTTGGGTGAGCCAATTGATGATAAAGGCCCTTTACCCAAGGGTAATATTTCAATCCCCCTTAGAAACAAACCACCAAGAGCCCATAAGCGTGCGCGGGTTGGTGGGCCAATGGACTTGGGCGTAAGGTGTATGAATAGTTTTACGACTTGCTGCATTGGCCAACGCATGGGTATTTTTGCTGGTAGTGGTGTTGGAAAATCTGTTCTTTTATCAATGTTGGCTCGTTACACTGCATCGGATGTTGCTATTATTGGTCTGATAGGTGAGCGTGGCCGTGAAGTTCAAGAATTTATTGAAGATGATTTAGGCGAAGAAGGTTTAAAAAAATCTATTGTTGTTGTGGCTACAGGCGATGAGAGTGCATTAATGCGCAAACAAAGCGCTTATATGACCTTGTCATTGGCTGAGTATTTTCGCGATCAAGGTAAGAATGTATTATGTTTGATGGATAGTGTCACACGCTTTGCAATGGCACAACGTGAAATTGGCTTGTCTTCTGGTGAACCGCCAACCAGTAAAGGATACACACCAACCGTATTTGCAGAATTGCCAAAACTATTGGAGCGGGCAGGGCCTGGCGAGTTATTTAATAGTTTTGACCATTTGGAAGAGCCAGCTAGTGAAGATCATCTCAATAGTGGGAAAATGGCTGGGTCTATTACTGGGTTATTTACTGTTTTGGTGGACGGCGATGATCATAACGAACCCGTGGCAGATGCGGTTCGTGGCATTTTAGATGGTCATATTGTTATGGAGCGCTCAATTGCGGAACGTGGTCGCTTTCCTGCTGTTAATGTGCTTAAATCCGTATCCAGAACGATGCCAGCTTGTGTGCCTAATGAATGGTATCCGATTATTCAAAAAGCAAAAAAGTTACTGGCGACATATGCTGATATGGAAGAATTAATTAGGTTAGGCGCTTATCGAGAAGGCACCAACCCAGAAGTTGATCAAGCAATATTTTATTATGATAAATTGGAAAGTTTTTTATCACAACGTAAGGAAGAGCGTACTGGCCTTTTAGAAGGCTACCAAATATTAAAAGAGATTTTAGAAATTCCTGTGAGTATAGCAGGTGTAAGTACTGATCAGTTGTCAGGTGATCAGAGTGTAACCGAAACCGATGGGCAAACTGGCAATCCCTTTGGTTTTAACGAGTAGAGTAGAGTAAATGAAATCAAGACAATCCTTAATTAGACTAAGGCGTTTTCAAGTAGAAGAAAAGCAACGTCAAGTCAATGAAATAGAAATGATGATGCGCGACTTGCAGCAAAAACAATTTGACTTGCATGAGCAAGTGCGTTTTGAGCAAGAACGTAGCGGCATTGTAGACATTAGCCATTATGCTTACCCAACATTTGCAAAATCAGCAAAAGATCGGGCGGATAATATTCAAGTGACGATTGATGGCTTGCAGGGTCAGTATGATCTGGCGAGAAATGATCTGGCTGAAAGCTTTGAAGAGCTCAAACGCGTTGAGTTACTTGAAGAAAAAGAAAAGAAAGCCCATAGCCAACTTATTGCGAAGCGCGAAGCAGCTGAGCTTGATGAAGTGGCGCGCAATTTACACCGTCGCTTTGGCAGATAAAACAAAATAATATGTTTACCTATTCTTGCACCTGAGATTTTTTCTCAGGTCGCAAAAAGGTATGTTTTTGTATCTATGATTGTTTTATGAAACAAAGCCCTCAATATTCGCGAGGGTATAGATACCATTTTGTAAACTTTAATAGTCAAATCTTAGCCGCTCTGGTTGGAGATGTTTCCGATTTGGGCAAGCCATGCAGGCATGCCTTTTTTATCACAGAGTTTTTGTGCCAACGCGATGTTGCTCAGCGGTTCAATACCACTGGTTAAGTATGGGCTGTCACTAATCATAGCAATTTGTAGGCCTGCGTCAATTATTGCCGAAAATGTTGCGGCTGGTTTGCTGGCAATATCCCAACATGTTAGAATTACCCGTTTAACGCCAATAGACTTAAAGGTTGTGGCATAATCGCCAATTGTGGATGCATCACTTGTGGCGCTTAATACTAAAACAGGCTCTATTTTAAGAGATTTCTGTTCTGTCGCTTCTATATAATCAAGCAGCCAACGCATGTCAGCAAGATCGTAGATATTTGTTGAAAGGCTATCAATTAGGGTTATGTTTTGGTTGATTTGTTTTGTATAGCTGTCAATCCAATTGCTAAACTGCTCTATATTTTCAATTTTAATAAGATTAATTTCTAAAAACTTACTGAGTGACTGTGACTGCTCTACAGCACCTGTGCGCACACAGTCCAAGGTTATTAATTCTACATTTTCCCCTTGCATTAAAGCACTTGCACACAGCCTTGCTGCGGTTACGGTTTTTCCTGATCCTGGAGGGCCAACTAATAATAAAGGTGTTAAAGGTGCTGCTGGCAGGGGAGAAATAACCTTCTGAATGCTTAGATACTCAGCAAATTTTTGTAATGCAATGTCTTTTGGTAAGTTGCGATTAATCTCTGGATCTTGCTCATTTTGGCGTTTCATCCAATAGATGAATTGGCGCAATGTTGGCTCTGGAAAGCCTGCGAGGCGTAGTTGACTGAGCAGTTGAGATACTGTGAAGCGGTTTATGTCTGTGGTTTCTTTTGGTGTCGATTGTTTGGCGGAATTACTGGGTAGCTTTGTATCTTCATTGAAGGGAGGGGTAACTTTTGGGGCGGCTTCAATGCAATAAAGACCATTTTGATCGGTAAATTCACGGATGATGAAAATGTCTTTACCCGCCATTGAATGGAGGTCTTTATAGGCGGCTTCTTTAGTCTCGCCTCTGAATATATGTGTTGCCATTATCAAGTCGGTTTTGTGCTATTTTTATCAAGCATTAATTATAGATTGCTGACATATAAATGATTACAAAATTCCGCCTTTCCTAAATTTTAAAAAGTTTGTTTAAATTTGCCCAACGGTTTTAAGTTTTGCTTGAGGGTGGATTTCATTTTGTGACATAACAAATGTCTGATTTCTAAACCGATCAATTATGGTTCTGACATAGGTGCGAATGCCTGGCGAGGTTAGCAAAACTGGGTTGTCGCCCGCTGCTGCTGCGGCTTCAAACTGGTCACGGACAGCGGTGATAAACTCTTGTAATTGGCTTGGTGCCATTGCCAATTGCCGCTCATCGCCTTGGCCGACTAATGCATCAGCAAAGTTTTGCTCCCAAAGCGGTGATAATGTAATGAATGCCAAATTACCATCCATGCCGCTATTGGCTGCACAAATTTGGCGTGAAAGGCGGGTGCGCACATGCTCTGCAATCACCATTGGATTTTGTGATACGCCAATAATTTCAGCAATGGCCTCTAATATGGTTGGTAAATCACGAATTGAAATACGCTCGGTAAGTAGTGTTTGTAATACACGTTGAATGCCAGAAACGCTGATTAATGAAGGGCTAATATCCTCAAGTAGTTTTTGGTGATTTTCTGGTAGTTCTTGTAACAGGCCTTTAACTTCACCATAAGATAGAAGATCTGCCATGTTGTTTTTAATTGTTTCGGTTAAGTGAGTGGCTAGAACTGTTGCTGGGTCAACCACTGTATAGCCGCGCATATGCGCCTCATCGCGCAGGCTTTCGGCAATCCATGTGGCGGGAATTCCAAAAGTTGGCTCAATGGTATGAGTGCCAGGCAGCTCAATTGGCGCGCCAGTTGGCTCCATCACCATAAGCTGATCAATATAGATAGCACCTTTGCCTGCTTCAACTTCTTTAATGCGGATATTATAGTCGTTGCCTTCTAGTCTTACATTGTCCAAAATTCGTACTGATGGCATGATAAAGCCCATATCGGTGGCCAATTGTCTGCGTAGGGCTTTTATTTGTTGAGTGAGGCGATCATCTTCTTGTTTTGAGTCTTTATTTTTAATTAGCGGCAGTAGGTTGATGCCGATTTCAAGGCGTAACTCGTCCATTTTTAAAGCGCTCGCTATTGGCTCTTCGTCTATTTTTTCTGAGTCTTCAACTTCTTTGGCCATTGCTTGTGTTTTTTGTAATGTTTGCATAGCTTTATTACGTTTGGTTGCTAGATAAGAGCCATAGCCAGCTGCACCGCCCATGATAAAGAAAGGAATAAGCGGTATGCCAGGTAACATTGCCATGCTGAACATCATAACAGATGCAATACCTAAGCCTTTGGGATAGGCACTTAATTGGGCGATAAATGCTTTATCTGCGCTGCCAGTAACACCTGCCTTTGATACTAGTAAACCCGCTGAAACAGAAACAATGAGTGATGGTATTTGGCTAACCAGACCATCACCAATGGTTAGTAAAGTATAGGTCTCAGCAGCAGCGCCCATTGATAGATCATTTTGTGAAACGCCAACAATAATACCACCAATTACATTGATGAAGGTGATGATAAGACCAGCGATTGCATCACCTTTTACGAATTTACTAGCACCATCCATGCTACCAAAAAAGGCAGATTCTGCTTCTAGATCTTTACGTTTTTGGCGGGCTTCATCTTCGCCTATGATGCCAGCGCTTAGATCGGCATCAATCGCCATTTGTTTGCCTGGCATGGCGTCTAAGCTAAAACGGGCTGCAACTTCGGCAATACGGCCGGAACCTTTGGTGATTACCACAAAGTTAACCAAGACCAAAATAGCAAATACAATCACACCAATGATGAAATTGCCTTGCATTACAAATGCGCCAAAGGCTTCAATCACCTTGCCTGCGGCATCGCCACCCTCATGGCCATTGGCTAAGATTAGTCTTGTTGATGCGATGTTAAGCGCTAATCTTAACATGGTCGCAACCAATAACACAGTTGGAAAAATGGAAAATTCAAGTGGTTTAGAGATGAATAGGGCATTCATCATGATCAACACAGAAAATGTTATGGATAGCGCTAAAGTAAAATCTAGAAAATAAGATGGTAGCGGCAGGATCATCATTGTCAAAATAGCCATGATACCAACCGCAAAACCTATGTCAGAACGGCCCTCAAAAAGCTTTAACACGTTAAAACTAGATGATTTAGACTGGTTCTTAGCGGGGGTAGCATCAGTGCCAAGTGGGGTTGCCAATTGCTCGCCAGCAAATTCTGTGCTGGGGTTTGCGGCATTTGATGTGATCATTTCACTCATATTAACTTAACTCATTATGCTGGTTCTGTATATTTTAGTGTGCTTTTACTCATGCATAGGGTCGGGGGATGCCAGCATTGCTATCTGCAGCGTTAGGTGCTGGAACTTGAATGCCAGAATCGCCATATAACTTTAGCTTATTGCGCAATGTGCGAATAGAAATACCCAATATATTCGCAGCATGGGTGCGATTGCCCAAACAATGATTTAGGGTATTTAAAATTAACCCTTGCTCCACCTCAGCTACGGTTTGACCAATTTGCGCTGCGCTAGCTGTTTCAGCAGTTAATGCGGCTCGGTTTGCAACATCTTGGGCGTCATTTTGACCGATTTTAAAACCTTCGGGAGTGCGTAAATTTTGCTCAGAAATTGCATTTTCTGTGCATAGTAAAACGGCTCGATGGATGGTGTTTTCAAGCTCTCTGACATTGCCTTTCCAGTGGCTTTGTTGTAATTGACTTTTTGCACTAGGACTTATCTCCTTAATGGCGATGCCGTTCATTTCAGAATATTTGGCAACAAAATGGTTTGCTAATATTTCAATATCTTGCGGCCTTTCACGCAGAGCAGGTAGCTTAAGATTGACAACATTTAGCCTAAATAATAAATCTTCGCGGAATGTACCATCGCGCACCGCTTGGGTTAAGTCACGGTTTGAGGTGGCAATAATTCGGATGTTAATCGCTATGGGTTTGCTACCGCCAACACGTTCAACAATGCGCTCTTGAATAACCCTTAGTAATTTGGCTTGTAGGCGAATATCCATTTCTGAAATTTCATCGAGCATCAATGTGCCGCCTTCTGCTTCTTCAAATTTGCCAATGCGCCTTGCTACTGCACCAGTGAAGGCACCTTTTTCATGGCCAAAAAGCTCAGACTCGATTAAATGTTCTGGAATTGCTGCACAATTTATAGCGATGAATGGCATGTCTTTACGCGTAGAGTTTTTATGAATAAATTGCGCCATGACCTCTTTACCAGTACCACTTTCACCAGTAATTAAAATTGAAGCTTGCGAGCCTGCTACTTGTTTTGCAAGGTCAATCACCCGTTGCATGGACGGGTCACGGCTGATCATCTTGTGGTTTTCTTCACTCACAGCAGCGATGATTGCAGCGATTAATTCGGCATCTGGAGGTAGTGGTATATATTCTTTTGCGCCAGCTTTTATAGCTTTTACTGCGGCAGCTGCATCATTTTGGACGCCGCATGCAACGACTGGAATATGGATATGCTCGGCTTCTAAAGAGTTAATCAATTGTTCGATGTTTAAATTCACATCGATCATTGCAAGGTCGGCACCTTTACCACTACGTACAATATGCATTGCTTTAATAATATCTTGCGCATGAATGACTTTTGCGCCTTTATCCATTGCCATTTTTGTAGCTGTGGTTAATTGTCCGTTTAACGTGCCGATAATTAAAAGTCTCATTTTTTTGCTCTTCTAATATTGTTTTTTTAGGATTCGTTTTTAATAATTTCTGTCATAGTTACGCCTAGTCGGCCTTCTGTCATAACCACTTCGCCACGCGCGACATGGCGGTTATTAACAAAAATATCGATGGCTTCACCAACTTTACGATTAAGAGGAATGATGGAGCCTTCTTCCATATTTAGCAATTCACTGACATCCATCATTGAACTGCCTAAAATGGCCGACACGGTTACTGGTACGTCAAATACTGCTTCAAGATGTTGAGCTGTGGCGCTTTCTGTCTCCGAAGAACCTGTCTTGCCAGACGTAGTAATTTCTTCGTCAAAATTATCCAAGCCAACTTTGTTGCCGGTTTCACTCATCATCTTTTCCTTGTATCAAGTCTTCAATTTCGATATTTTGATTGTCTTGGTTGGCGTTGAATTCATACTCTGTTGTGGACATTGTATTTTCAATTTCGGTTTCAATTTCGGCATTTTCTTCTAATATAGATTCTTCGGGTAATTCAACTTCAGCATGTTGTTCAGCTGTTTCGTTAAGTTCTGCATTCTCGTCTTGCTTGGGCAACTGGGTTTCATCATCTTGATCGGCTTCATCCTGCGTGGCATTTTTTTCCGTTTGTGTATCAAATTGTTCTAACGGGATGTCAAAATATTCAACTATATTTTGATTTATTTGGGCAATGATCGAGCTTGTGTCATGAGCAACCCCACCATCTGCCCATTCAATAATACAATCTCCTAATTCAACGTCAAGATCTCCTAGAATGATTAGTTTTCCGTCAAAGTTTTTTTGACTTATGGTTGACTGTAACTCATTTTTAGTCAGTTCGGCGATTGATTCATGAACTCTGATGACAAGATGTGATAGGTTGTTATTATGTGATAAACATTCTGAAATTAAGGTAATAACTTGCTCTGTTGGGTACTGAGCTAGGGATTTTTTAGCAATTTTTTTGGCAATTAATTGTGCATAGTGATGGGCTTGGTCATAGTTTTGCTGAAGATGGGTATGTTGTTGACTTAACAAAGTTTCTAATAAGCTTGTAATCTTAGATAACGCATTTTTGAATTCATCTTGAACTTTATTACTGGCCTCGACTAGTCCCTCTTCGCGCCCTGTGATAAAACCCTCAGTGCGTGCAGCATCGACATCTGCTTGCGTTAAAATGGGTGCAGAAGTGTCAACCGGATCATGTTCAGAACGGGTTCCAAAGCCTGTGTCGAACGTAAATTTTAGTGTTTCACCCATTTATAGAATTTCTTTCCTAATTTAAAATTACAAAACGTAATCATCTGCGCCTGAATCACTATTGATGATAATTTCACCTTTGGCCGCTAAATCTTTACATAAATTGACCATGTGCAATTGTGCTTCATCAACATCCTTAAGCCTAACGGCGCCCATAACTTCTAAATCGTCACGCAACATTTTGGCGGCACGTTGGGACATATTGTCGAAAAAGAAATCACGCATTGCATCAGTCGTTCCTTTAAGTGCGATGGCTAATTTATCTTTTGGTGTGGCCCGTAGCAGGCTTTGGCAACCAGTTGTATCCAAATTCCCCAAATCTTCAAAAGTGAACATAAGATGTTTGATTTTTTCAGCTGATTCGCGGTTGTCCTCTTCAAGTGAAGTGAGGAAACGTGCTTCAGTTTGACGATCGAAGGAGTTGAAAATATCAGCCATTTGCTCATGGGCATCGCGGCTGCTAGTTTGTGCTAGAGAGGACATAAACTCAATTCGAAGTGTGTCTTCAATACGGTCTAATATTTCTTTTTGTACCGATTCCATGGTTAACATACGATTGACTACTTCGAGTGCAAAATCATCGGGTAATAGAGCAAGAATTTTTGCACTTTGGTCTGAGCGTAATTTAGACAGAACAACACACACAGTTTGAGGATATTCATTTTTCAGATAATTGGCTAATATATCTTCTTGTACGTTGGATAATTGCTCCCACATATTGCGCCCAGCAGGTCCCCGAATTTCGTTTAAAATTTGGGAAACACGATCCCCAGGTAAAAATTGTTTTAAAAGGCGTTCTGTGGCATCAAAACTACCCGTTAATGCGCCCGAAGCTGACATTTGTGAAATAAAGTCCATTAACAATTGTTCAATAACATCTGCTGAAAGATTGCCAATTTTACTCATTTCAAGTGATATCTCTTTAATTTCCTCATCCATTAAAGCTTCCCAAATACGCGCACCATGGTCTTGGCCTAAAGCCATCATCAAAATGGCGGCTTTTTGCTTGCCCTTGAGGTCTTCATAGGCAACATTATCAACTTCAGCTTCAATATTAACAACTTGGTTCATTATTTTTCACTTTATAGAGATGCTTGAAATGCTATTATAGCGGAACAGCACGTCGTTCTTCTTCACCTTCTGACATCCAAGCACGAACAATTGATAAAGTTTCATCCGGGCTATTATTAACGATTTCACCAACATGGCGAATGGTAGATTGTTGCATTTCACCAGCAGCTAAAGCCGTTTCAAGCTTGGCGGATATTTTATCTTTCGGGCGTTTTTCTTCCATAGCAGCAACGACTTCAGGTGATATTTCGGTACCATCTGGCAGTAATGCTACTGGGTCTCCCTGATCATTAACTGTGTGAGTGATGTTTGCTGGGTCCATCATTAACATGTCTTCCATCACTTCTGGGCTTAGGATGCGTTTAACCAATGGGCGCACGACGGTGAATAAAACAACAATGGCAATTAAGAACAATATACCCATTTGTGCCATTTCAAATAATTCTTGCTTGGTAAAATCAAACATGCCTGGTTCGGCGATTTCTTGCGGAATTTCTTGGGTGGTTACAAATTGTAAGTTGACTATGTTCACGATGTCACCACGGCCTTTATCAAACCCAATTGCTGTACGAACTAAGCTGTTGATTTTATCCAACTCTTCTTGGGGGCGCGCTGCATAAATCGCTTTGCCGTCAGCATCTAAGGTATATATACCGTCTACCAAAACCGCAACAGAAAGGCGTTTAACATTGCCAGCTGCAATTACTTCTGTTTTGATGGTTTTAGAAATTTCATAATTAACAGTTTCGCTGGTGCTATTGCCATTGGCTTTTGAGCTATTGCCATCATCACCGTTATTTGCGCCTGCATTTGGTAGGTCGTTATTAATGGTTACGGTTTGTAGCTTTTCATTATTTTCACTGGCATTGGCTTTTTCATTGGACTGGGTAGAGCGTACAACTTGACCATCTGGATCAAAGGTTTCGGTTTTTTCAGTTATGGTATTGAGTTGGATTTCGGCAGAAACTTTAACTCTGGCTTTGTTTTCACCAACGACGGAGCTTACAAGAAACTCAATTTGTTTTTTAAGCCTAACTTCAATGGCGCTTGATCTTTCATCAAAACTATTAGCCAAACCTAGGCCTGCTTCTTCGCCATTACCTGAGGCTAATGTCCTGCCGCGCTCATCAATAATTGCGACATAAGCGGTTTTAAGGCCTTTAACCGATGAGGCGACTAAATACTGAATGGATTTAATACCAGCTTGATCAATTTCACCAAGAATTCGCAAGGTAACTGATGCCGAAGGGCGCGCTTCATTACGAGAGAAAAGTTTCTTTTCTGGCAGCACCAAATGTACCCTGGCTGCTGCAACATG
Source organism: Hyphomicrobiales bacterium (assembly GCA_016744975.1). Classification (GTDB taxonomy): domain Bacteria; phylum Pseudomonadota; class Alphaproteobacteria; order Rhizobiales; family OSC116; genus OCS116. The sequence goes on from JADGDI010000048.1 coordinate 20,875, forward strand.
GCGCAAAGAGGAAATGGTGCGCGCTAACTCCCCTTCGAGCGCACGTTTATGGTTTAAGCTTTGAACATATGATGTGGTGCCCAATGAGTCTGTTTTATCAAATATCTCATAACCAACTGTGCCGCCTGTCGGTAAACCATCTGCCGCAAATGACATTTTTAATTTTTGTAAATTGTCCTTAGGCACCCAAATGGTTGCGCCATCATTGCGTAATTCGTGTGGAATACCCTGGCTTTCAAGACGTTTCACCACCTCTTGCATGTCACGCATTGATAATTCGGTATAAAGTGGTACAAATTGCGGTGCAGTTACGCGCACCATTATAAAGGCAAAGAAGCCAACAAGACCCACGGCAACAGCGATCATAGCACCGATTCGTGCCACGCCTAATTTTTGTAAAAACTCTAACATATGCCCCACTTTAAATTGAACCTGTCATCCGCCAAGATTGGGTTCACTCAACAAATCAATATAAAACACATAAATTGATTTGATACCACAATGATAGGCAAATTTTACCCACTATATGGTAAACAGAGTATTAACAAATTTTATTAAGTAGGAAAATATTGCCTTGTGTTTTTTATCAATTAAATGTGGACAACAACAAAATATAAAGAAGATTTAAAAAATATGGCCAAAAAACCTGCCTTTTACTGAAATAAAGTGCATTTTGGATTGAAAATAAAAGTTTATTTTCAGAGTATTGAATGAAATATTTTTCAAAAAAGTAATTGATTCTAAAAGATAAATAAAAAAAATCCGAGGAAAAAATCTGTATAAACAAATTATTCACTCGGTTTTTTTTGAAGCATACGCAAAACTAGATGCTTCTATATTACCCCAAAGGTAATTTGGAATTAGCTGATATAACTTGGCTCATCACCGCGATATTTTTGGATGCGCGTTGTACGCAGGCCAGCGAGGCCATGCTTGTCTATGGAACGTTGCCAGCCTAAAAACTCTTCTACGGTTAATGTGTAGCGTGTGCAGGCTTCCTCGAGGCTTAATAGTCC
>JADGDI010000049.1:0-6559 GCA_016744975.1 Hyphomicrobiales bacterium
TTGCGTAAATCTGGTTATTAACGCCAGCGATCTTCCCGATTTATCAAACGTCACAGATATGAGCTCAATGTTTTCTGGTGCTTCGGGATTCAATCACGCTATTGGTAATTGGGACACTAGTAATGTCATCAATATGAGTAAAATTTCTAACTTGGGTGCCGGGGCTCACTACAGTGAGCGCTTGGTTGTTTTTCATTTTTTGCCTAAATAAAGCGATCAAGGTGGCATATTTACCCGTTGATATTTCACGTTTTCCATAAACATTATAAAAATAAACAATAGAATATTCGAGGCCAAACCATTTAGCATAACTTTCAATCAATTCAGTATTTGAGGCTTTAGTGAAGGCATAAGGGCTTTGCGATCGGCCTATACCATCATCTGCAAATTTGGTACTACTGCCAGAATAAAGCAGTTTAGCCGAGGTTTTGCGACAGAATTGCAATACGGCAAATATGCCATTCATATTATAGTCCCAAACTTTTTCAATATCGTCAAAACTCTGCTCGACACGCGAATACTCGCCAAGATGAAATATAATATCTGGTGTAAACTTTACCAATTTATCAATGTCAGCAGTGGCACCCTCAATATAGACAACGTTAGTTACATGATTGAGTTTGCTGCCGGTTGAATAATTGTCCAATGAATATACTTGATGATTAGCACTTTCGGCGAGGCGCTCACACAAGTGACTACCAATAAAGCCAGCACCACCAGTTACTAATATTCTTTTCATCAATCATCTCAATTCAATAGTGGGTAGTATAACCCAAAAATCATACAAGTTTATACCCACGCAAGCATTTTTTTTGCAAGCAAAAAGTTATGTATTGGTTACCTTAGGCTTTTTGAATACGTGCTGGTAAAATGACATCCCAATCATTAAGACGAAGAGATAAGAGCCAACAATAAAAATATAAAAGCTAGCTTTGGCGAGCTGATCGGTGTTTTTGAACTACGCCACCATTTTAAATAATCGACATTTATGTCTCATCCATATACTATTAGATCTATGAGAAATAGTCAAAAATCAACTTTAAAGATTGCGCTGAGTTTGTATGAAATGTGGCAGAGCGGGGGTCTTGGTGGTGCAACTATGCCAGAAGACGTGCGCCCAGATTTATCTAAAAGCTCATCAAAACTGTTGCATTTTCTAACGCTTGGTATGTGCCTCAATTATCAACGCAATAGCTATGTTTTATGGCAAGCTTGCCGCGATACTTATGATGATAATAAAGTGAATTGGGTGTTTAAGCCAGAAGTTGTTGCACTCAAAAGTCATCATGAATTACGCATTGCATTGCTTAAACATAAGGTTGCATTGCAGCCCAATAAACATATTGATAACTGGCACCGTGTGGCAATTGGTATGGTGAAATTTGGTCAAGGCGATATGCGCAATATTTTACAAAAACAGCAATTTGATATTGCTTTAATTCGTGACTTTATTCAGCATAATCGAAAAAACTTTCCTTATCTTGCGGGTGATAAAATTTGTAATTATTGGCTATTTGTCCTGCTGCAATACACTGATTTTCCACTTACTAATCGTCAAGCCTTAAGCATTGCGCCCGATACGCACATACTAAAAGCTTCATTACAATTAGGCTTAATCAGTCAGGCAGAATTGGCGAACAGTAAAGCCCAGCAAATTTGTGCAAAATCGTGGAGAATATTATTAAACGACAGTGGTTTATTACCCATTGATATGCACACACCGCTTTGGTTGTGGAGTAGGGCAGGCTTCCCGCCTGTTCAAACCTGAATAAGGCATTCATAGAGGAAAATAATGACGCCCTATATTATTTTATTCATAATTGTTGATTTGCTAGCCATTGGACGGGTGATGCTCCGTCCACACCGCGAACCTACTGCGCGTATTGCTTGGGTTGCAGTTATTGCTTTGGTGCCATTGATTGGTATTCTTGCCTATTTTTTACTTGGCGAGGTGAATATTGGTAGCAAACGTATTGAAAAACTTAAAAATAATTTAGTCTTTATGCCGCAGTTAGCGATGCCAAAAGTAAAAAATAAAATTGGTTATTTGGCTAAAACCAATCCTGATTTCGAACATTTGTTTAAACTCGGCAAGTCAATAAGTGGGTTTGATCCATTGGGCGGTAATCAAGCTGAGTTAATGCAAGGCTCCTCAGCAATGATTAATGCGATGGTTGCTGATATAGATGCCGCCAAACATCATGTGCATGTTTTATTTTATATTTGGTTGACTGATGAAAGTGGTCTAGCAGTCATTGCTGCTCTTAAAAATGCCTCAAAGCGCGGTGTTAAATGCCGTGTCTTGGTTGATAGTATTGGCTCAAGCACATTATTACGCTCAAAATATTGGATACAAATGAAGGTTGCGGGGGTAGAGCTTGGTGAAATATTGCCGATTGGCAATCCCATAAAAAAAATATTGCTAGGGCGGATAGATTTGCGAAATCATCGGAAGATTGTAGTGGTAGATGGCGATATTACTTATTGTGGCTCACAAAATTGTGCCGATGCTGCATTTGCTCCAAAGGAAAAGTATGGCCCATGGGTTGACGCTGTCTTGCGCATTAAAGGGCCAATTGCGCGGCAAAACCAACATTTATTTATCAGCGATTGGATGATCTGCACAGGACAAGATATAACCACATTATTGCGCCCGCCAGTGAATGCCAAAACAATTGGCTTTACCGCGCAAGTCATTGGTACAGGGCCAACAGACCGGCATCTTGCAATGTCGCAAATGTTTGTTGCGCTCATCGCCGCTGCCCGTGAAAATATTACCATTACCACGCCTTATTATGTGCCAAATGAACCTATCCAGAGTGCGTTGCAAAGTGCTGCCCATCGTGGTGTCATTACCACCATAGTCTTCCCCGAATTCAATGATTCCTGGGTCGTAAGATGTGCTAGCCATAGCTATTATAAAGAATTATTGGAAGCGGGCGTTCACATTTATGAATTTCATCAAGGCTTATTGCATACCAAGTCAATTACGATTGATGGGCAATTTACAATGATTGGTTCAGCCAACTTAGATCGCCGAAGTTTTGACCTTAATTACGAGAATAATATGTTGATTGATGATGTTAAAGTTACCAAAAATATGCTAGAAAGACAGCGCGAGTATATTACTAGCTCGAACCGCGTTACTTTGGGCCAGGTTGAAGGCTGGTCTAAATGGCGCACGGTTTGGAATAATATGATCGCCACGTTAGGGCCAATTTTATAATTTATATTCATCAGTGAAGGACAGTATTATGTCAGATAATGCAGACTTATTTGAGGAAATTAAAACCATTATATTAGAGAAAATTGCTGAAACTAAACTATCTGGTTATTGGCACCCAATGTATGGGGGGCTTATGTTTGAGTTGGAGGAAGGTAATCGAAAATCCGGCATTGGAGGGGTGTTTATTAGCAGAAATCATATAAGCTTTGAATATAGCTCAGGCTATAAATTGAGCGATCCAGATAACATTCTCGAAGGCGGTGGTAAATATAGACGCCATATCAAAATTCGAAACTTTAATGATGTTGATGATAAACAATTGGTAAATTTCTTTAAGCAAGCTTATGAAAATGCCTTGCAATTGCTTAATAATAATTAAGCCAGTTCATTTAGCACAGAACGGGGTAGGTCCAAAATCCCTAGATGCCACCTTGTGCATCGGCTTTTAACCCATCGATTATTTAATTGCCTTGAATAACCAATATCAAACCCAAGGTTTAAAGCTGCCTTTTGTTCGCGCCTTACCCTTTTAAAAGGTCAAGCACCTTTTGAAGCTATGCTTCATCATTCAATTGTTCAACCAAGTCATAAAATTGTGTTTTCATATCATCTGAAAGCTTACTTGGGTCAATTTCATTTAAATTGCTCAACCGAATATAACCATCGGCGTCATAGCTAAAATCCTTCAAGTCAACATTATTGTCGGCTTTAAAAGCATCCAAAGCAGCAGCATAAGGTTCAACATGTGCTAAGCATTCATCTTGGCTGTATGGTTTGGAGAATTTTGCATTAACACCTAAGTCAGTAATATCAATTTTATAACCAAGGAAACGTAGGGGTGGGCAGAATAATATGCTACCAATTAGCGCATTTTCATCATTTTGATTGTCAGGATGGTAGTTAATCTCGGCATAAAAATAGGGGATCATGTTTTCTCTCAAATTTACAATTAATATAATTTCTTATAAATCAAAAAAAAAGCCCTGTCAGTTAAATAAATGAAAGCATCAGACATTAAATACGGTGTTCAAAAAATATGAGTAAATGAAAAAACTGGTCGGGGCGAGAGGATTCGAACCTCCGACCCCCTGGTCCCAAACCAGGTGCGCTACCAGACTGCGCCACGCCCCGATACCAGTTGTGAGGGCTGTATACGCGTTAGTTAAAACTGATACAAGCCATAATATCAGTTTTTCCCGTAATTAATTGAATAATAAACCAGTTTATACACATTCGTCTATTGATCTACATAGCAATATATTGCTAAGAATGATACTAAATAACCGATATGTTGATAGTATACTCTAATTAACAGTATGTTTTTGTATTTTATGTCAAGGAAATGAAAAATGAGTGATAATCATAAGTTTGAAACTTTAGCAATTCATGCCGGTGCTAAGGTTGACCCAACCACCAAGGCCCGTGCTACACCAATTTACCAAACAACGGCCTATGAGTTTGATAGTTCCGAGCATGCGGCAAACCTATTTGCCCTAAAAGAATTTGGAAATATCTACACCCGAATTATGAACCCAACCCAAGCTGTGCTTGAAGAACGCGTTGCAGCACTTGAGGGCGGCACTGCTGCACTTGCAGTAGCTTCTGGCCATGCAGCGCAATTGTTAGTGATGCATACTTTAATGCAACCGGGCGATGAATTTGTTGCGGCAACTCAATTATATGGCGGATCAATTAACCAATTTGGCGATAGCTTTAAGAAATTTGGCTGGAAAGTTAATTGGGCAGACGCTACCACCCCTGATGCTGTAAAAGCTGCCATTACCCCAAAATGCAAAGCCATTCACATTGAAAACTTAGCCAACCCTGGCGGTATCGTCATCGATATTGAAGCCATAGCTGCGATTGCCAAAGAAGCGGATATCCCGCTGATTGTTGATAATACATTGGCAACACCATATTTATCTCGGCCGTTTGAGCATGGTGCAAATATTGTCATCCACAGCGCTACTAAATTCCTAGGCGGCCATGGCAATAGTATGGGTGGAATTATTGTTGATGGTGGTAATTTTAACTGGGGCAATGGCAAGTTCCCAAGCCTTAGTGAGCCTTTAGCGTCTTATAATGGATTGGTGTTGTGGGATGCATTGGGCAGTATTTCTTTTGCTATAGCGTGCAGGGTATTAGGTTTGCGTGACCTTGGTCCTGCAATTGCGCCTATGAATGCATTTCTTATTCAGACTGGCATTGAAACCTTACCACTGCGCATGGAGCGCCATGTTGCCAATGCACAAAAAGTTGCTGAATATCTAAATGGTCATGATAAGGTTGAAAGCGTATCTTATGCAGGTTTGCCAGATAGCCCATTTCATGATTTAGCAAAAAAATACCTGCCAAAAGGTGCGGGTAGTTTGCTAACCTTTAAGTTAAAGGGCGGTTTTGATGCAGGTGTTAAGCTGGTAGAGTCGGTTGAGTTATTCAGCCATTTGGCCAATTTAGGCGATACAAGAAGCTTGATCATTCACCCAGCATCTACAACTCATGCTCAACTAAGTGAAGAGCAGCGCGAAGCGTCAGGCTCTGGTTCAGGGGTTATTCGCCTGTCAATTGGTATCGAGAATATTGATGATATTATTGCCGACTTAGAAGCTCATATTTAAAGTTTTTAAACAATTAGAAAAGCGAATGGTCTTAACATCATTCGCTTTTTCATGACTATGGGCATTAATTATCGAAGATATAGAATGCTGAAACTTACGATTTATCTAAGTCACCTTGCCACGGGCATCGACAGTGATAACCTCTGTAACGGTTTGATTTTTATAGATGGTTACATAATCATAGAGGTTGGTAACTGGGCAAACATGATTGGGGATGATGTTAATTTTCTCACCAATTTGGGGTTTTCTTTTACATTTTGAAAAATCAACATGACCATGTTCCTCGCTAAGTTCTATGATTTTTGCTTCTGGATATTCTATAATATGACCATAATCCTCAAGTCCAATTAAATCTGATGTCAAACCTTTTGAACCAGCATCAATAATTGCTCTATCATCAGTTGGCCTGCTAACAATTTGAGTTAAAACGGTTAAAGCGCAATCCTCAACACGGCACTCTCCGATTGCGATTAGGGATTTGTCATTATATATATAAGTGCCCGCTCGATGTTCGGTTGCGCTTTTAACAACGCCCGCACCGTGCATGTAAGGCGTACCTCCAATGGACACATGCTCGCATTTTCCTATATTTTCAATACACAATGCTTTGGCTTTGGTGCAAAATTTCTCACAACCTGCCCAGTCATTTTTAGCAGGATAGACCATGATGCCAGCAAAATTAAGCCCTGGCATTTTATTAATATATTGTGCCAGT
>JADGDI010000049.1:6569-13024 GCA_016744975.1 Hyphomicrobiales bacterium
CCCCATGCCCGTATCGCATTCAACCAAGACATCAAGCGGCTTGTCTTCGGGTGAAAAATATTTTGAAAGCCCGTCAACTACAAATTGATTGTCAGCCACGGTTTTTAATTTCACACGATTTGCAAGCTTTACCAATTTGGGTAACTTTATAACGCCAATGATATTGTAAGTAATAAAAATATCATCAATGCCCGCATCGGCAAATACCTCTGCTTCAGAAATTTTCTGGCAAGTAATGCCAACAGCGCCTTGGGCAATTTGTAATTTCGCATATTTGGCTAATTTATGAGTTTTAATATGTGGGCGCGATTTTAAATGGGTGCTATTAAAAAACTCTTGAGCATTTTTAATGTTTTTCTCGACTATATTTTGGTCGATAATCACACATGGCGTGTCTAATTCTTGTATATTCATAATTGCCCAAACTCATATTTAATTGTATTATCGATCATCCAAAAGTAATAGCGATAATGTAGATTATATATTTTTATACAGTCTTTGCATATATGTGCAGTATTCGCCATCCTTTAATAGAATAAATAAAATATATTGTAGATTAATTATTTAATTTTTTTACAGTATCGAAACTTTTTACTGCAATATGATTTAAACATTATATGATTACGCCAAATGGCTATTAAAATGGGGAAAATGATGAAAAACACTGCGCCGCAACCGATTTTTTTAAAAGACTATACTGAATCAGCTTATTTAATAACCCATACGGAGTTAGATTTTAACTTAAAACAAAATGATACTGAAACCGCTGCCATCTTACACATTAGCCACAATCAAAATGTAACACAACCAAGCCCACCACTGATTCTAAATGGCCAAGAATTACAGTTAAGCTTAATTGAAATTAATGGTACTATAGTGCCGAAAGATCAATATAGTTTTGAACATGATTTACTAACAATCTTTAACCCACCTAAGGGTGATTTTAAACTTAAAACCATTGCGATATCTGATCCTAAAAGCAATAGCAGTTTAAATGGGCTATATTTGACCCACAACACTTATTGCACCCAATGTGAAGCAGAAGGGTTTCGAAAAATTACCTTTTATTTGGATCGGCCAGATATTTTGTCAACCTATCAGGTTCGGATGGTCGCTGATAAGCAAGCTTGCCCAATCCTACTTTCCAACGGCAATTTACTAGAACAAGGCGACTTGCCCGATGATGCAAATAAACATTTTGCAATTTGGCAAGATCCACACCCAAAACCAAGCTATTTATTCGCGTTGGTTGCAGGAGACTTGGCTGTGCTGAGCGACCAATATATCACCGCCGATAACCGCGAGGTTGCACTTAACATTTATGTAGAACAAGGCAAACAAAACCGGGCAACTTATGCCATGGGTGCACTTAAGCGCTCCTTTAAATGGGACGAAGACAAATTTGGTTGCATTTATGATTTGGACATATTCAACATTGTTGCTGTACCGCATTTTAATATGGGGGCTATGGAAAATAAAGGGCTTAATATATTCAATGATAAATATATTTTGGCTGATGAGAAGACCTCAACAGATGCAGACTTTGAAGTGATAGAATCAATCATAGGCCATGAATATTTCCACAATTGGACTGGCAATCGCATTACCTGCCGTGACTGGTTTCAACTTTGCCTAAAAGAGGGCTTAACAGTCTATAGAGATGTTGAGTTTACATCAGACTTACGCTCGCGGCCAGTAAAGCGCATCGATGATGTTAAGGCATTGCGCATTGCGCAGTTTACTGAAGATGCCAGCCCAATGTCTCACCCGTGCCGGCCAGAATCCTACCTTGAAATTAACAACTTCTATTCGGCAACTGTTTACCGAAAAGGCGCTGAAGTAGTTCGGATATTAGACACTTTGGTTGGCAAAGACGGCTTTAGGGCATCTATGGATTATTATTTTAAACATTATGATGGTCAGGCTGCGACAGTAAAAGACTTTTTATATAGTTTTGAACAAGCTACAAAGCGTGATTTGAACCAATTTGAAAATTGGTATTCCCAAGCAGGGACGCCTGTTTTAATCTACAAAGCTGACTATGATAGTGAAAAACAACAATATAGCCTAACCATTGAGCAAAAATGTGAAACGAGACCCGGAGAAGCAACGAAGCAGCCTTATCATATGCCGATCAAACTAGGTCTTTTGGCACAAGATGGCAGTGATATGCCCTTATTGATTGGTAAAAAGCCAGTTGATAATGGCATGGTTGAACTTACCAAAGCAAAGCAAACTTTTATATTTGAAGCAATAAATGAAGCGCCAATATTGTCATTTTTAAGGGATTTTTCAGTTCCCGTTAAGGTTGAAACGACTCCAGCTGATGCAGATATACTATTTTTAATGGCGCATGATAGTGACCCGTTTAATCGTTGGCAAGCAGGGCAAACCATGGCGGTTAAAATTATCTTAGAATTAATGGCCAGCGAGAAATCAGATGCTGAAATATTAGATGGGAAATTTGCCAATGCTCTGGCTAAAAGCTTAATGGATGAGGGACTAGAACCTGCTTTTAAGGCACAAATTCTTACCATGCCATCGACTGTTGAGCTTGGCGATATCATTTCCAAAGACATTGATTATCAGCTTATCTATTCAGCCAGAGAAAAACTCCTGAAACATCTGGCAGAGTATAACCAAAGTATAATGATACCGCTTTATGAGCAAGCAAATGAAGATCAATCCTTTATTCCAGATGCAAATGGAGCGGGCCTAAGGGCGTTTAGAACAACTCTGTTGGCAAGCTTAGCAATCAATCAATCGGAAGCTGATATTTCTCGTGTATTAACGCATTTTAAAAATGCAAATAATATGGTGGATGAGTTGGCGGCCCTAAGCATTATAAACCGTATTGATGGCTTTGACCCTATGCCATATATGGCAGATTTTTATAATAAATATCAAGGCAACCCGCAAGTATTGGATAAATGGTTTACTTTGCATGCTAGAAGAGTTAATGCGGACACCTTAGCGCAAGTTAAGGCGCTGACGGAGCATCCGAACTTTTCAATTTCATTGCCTAATAATGTCTATGCCTTAATTGGTGCTTTTAGCAAAGCTAACCCAGTCGAATTTAATAAGCCCGATGGTTCGGGTTATGATTTCTTGGCAGATATGATAATTAAGCTTGATGGCATGAACCCGCAAGTTGCATCAAGCTTAGTTACTTCTTTTAAATCATGGAGAAGTTTGGAGCCGAAGTGTAGACAGCTGAGTAAAGTTGCTTTGGAAAAAATACTTCATGTGAATAACCTTTCTACTAATGTCTATGAAATTGTTGTTAAGTCACTAGGTTTATAAGCGTTTGTAAGAAGTCAAGTAAAAATGGTTAATATTTCGTAAATAAAATTTTTGGTGTTAACCATTTTTTTACTAGACAAATCACCCCAAAATGACTCACAAAGAGGTATGATTCGAGGATGCGGCACATTTAAGAATCTTACATGATGGAATCATAAGTGGGAGGCATGCGTGGAGCATAGTCAAAAGGATGGGATTCACCCTAAATACACGCCTTTGGGCCTAGGCATTCAGTTGGAAAAAAAGGCTGATTTATTTACCAATAGTTTGTTTGTAAAAAAGTTAATCCCAATACTCGCAATTGTATTTGTAGCGGTGATTTCCTGGGGGGTAATAACGCAAGGTTTGAATCAATATTATTCGATCAAACAAACAGAAAAGACCCGAATAGAATTTGTTGTAAAAATTATTGCAACTAAAATAAATGAAAAATTAAATACAGATATTGCCAACTCAATTTTGCCTGTAGCGCCTTCGGTAGCTGAACTTAAGGCTAGCTTCCCCAAACATGTTGATTATAACGCACAAACCATATTAGTGGTGGATGCAGGTGGTATGATTTCCGCTTCAACACCAGAAACAGTAGCTTATGTCGGTAAAAGCTTTAAACAAATATTAGGCAGCGCAAACATCATTGATAGCGAACAGAGTTTTGCATATTCAATGCCCGTTATCTTAAATAATGGACTTGAAGTATTTGCGCAAAAAATTGATATTAATGAACATAACCTAACCATTATAGCCATGCAAAAAGTAGACTATATTGAGCAATTATGGTGGGCATATATTGGTACATCCTTGTCACTTGCAATTGTTGCTACCTTTGTACTAATTCTGGTAACCATCGGGTTTATAATGCAAATGGCACATTCTAGCCGTGCTGAGGATATCATCGAAGCCACGGGCAATCATTTGAACCGCACTCTAGATAGAGGTCGCTCTGGCCTTTGGGATTGGGATATTGCACGCGGGCATGTTTTCTGGTCTTCCTCGATGTTTGATATATTGGGGCTGAAAAAATATCGTCACGTATTATCCTATGGCGAAATCAAATCTATTTTGCATGATATGGATAAAGGTATTATTGATGAGTTAAACCACTTAATAGAAATCGGTGGCAAGGTATTTGACCGCGAATTTCGGATGCTGCATGCTGATGGCGATTGGGTTTGGCTGCATATTCGCGGAGAAATTGTTAAAGAAGAATATGAATCCACCATTCGTCTTGTTGGTGTTGCATCTGACATAACCGAACAAAAAGCAATTGAAGCACGCTCAAGTCTGGCTGACATGCATTTAAAACAAGCGATTGAGAATATCTCAGAGGGTTTTGTAATGTGGGATAGCAACCGGCGCTTGGTTATGTGCAATAAAAAGTTTCAAGAGTTTTTCAAATTACCAGCTTCAGCGGTTCGTAAAAACACCCATCAAGACCAAGTTTATGCCGCGGGGCAGGCAATTTTAGAACGCAACCCAATCGGATTGGGTGATTATTCTGATGATGATCAGAGTGCATTTGAATTTTTACTTGAAGACGGCCGTTGGCTAAATGTATCTGAACGTAAAACTAATAATGGCAGCATTGTTAGCGTAGGTACTGATATTTCACATATTAAGCGCCATGAAAGTAAATTGGTGGAGAGTGAGCGTGAGCTTATTCAAACCGTACAAGATCTTGAAACCACTAAGAGCTTATTAGAAACTCAAAAACAGGCCTTGGTCGAAAACCAAAGTCAGCTAGAAGTATTTGCTGAGGAAGCCAATACAGCCAACCGTGCTAAAACAGAGTTTTTAGCCAATATGAGCCATGAACTGCGCACACCATTAAATGCCATTATCGGATTTTCGGAACTGATAGAGAATCAAACTTTTGGTGAAATTAAAGAACCAAGATATTTGGAATATGCTGGTGATATACTTAAAAGTGGCCAGCATTTATTACTGGTGATTAATGATATATTAGATATGTCAAAAATTGAATCAGGTAATTTGCAGTTGGAGTTGCAAAAGGTGGAATTGGCTGAGGTTACTGAAAGTTGCTTAAGATTGATTTCAGCCCGTGCGGACGAGCAAAATATTGCGATGGACGTGAAAATAAAAGACGGACTTTATATTAATGCTGATAAGCGTGCTTTAAAACAAATTTTATTAAACTTACTTTCAAATGCCGTAAAGTTTAGCAATCAGGGTGGTCATGTGGCGCTTGAAGCCGAGCTTGGCAAGCAAGGTGTTGAAATTAAAATAACTGATCAAGGCATCGGTATGGATCCAGTTGCAGTTGATCAGATATGTCAGCCATTTTCGCAAGTAGGTGACCATTTAACTAAAAATCATGATGGCACTGGGCTTGGTTTATCCATATCAAAATCATTAGTAGAGTTGCATGGCGGGTTTCTTAGCATTAACAGTGAGTTAGATAAGGGTACCTCTATTTCTTTAAACCTACCTAAATATGAAAAAGTAAGGGCATCGGCATAAAACTCAAAAGATAAAATAGGCCTGACAACAAACCAACAGTTTTTAACGGTATCTATAACAGACTTTAGGAGAATTTGTGCTGACCAGTGATTACATTACCATTGTTAAAACCGTAATCATTGGTGCTGTTGGTGGTTCTATCGCCACTATTTTACACTTTCCTGCACCCTTCTTAATGGGGCCAGCGATTGCGGTTACAAGTGCCTGTTTATTTGGTATGGACTTAAAAATAAACAACCTTATGCGTGAGGTATGTTTTATATTCATTGGGCTGTCAATGGGCTCTAGTGCGACACCAGAAGTATTAGAGGCAGCAAAAAAGTGGCCTTTAAGTTTTATCATCCTAGCCATCTGCCTTTATATTATTATGGTTTTCGGAGCCTATATGTTTAGAAGGTTATTTAATTATAAACCAATTTCTGCATTGTTAGCATCGACCCCAGGACATTTGAGTTTTGTAATTGCTTTGTCGTTGGATAAAGGTGCCAATAGCGCGCAAATAGCCTTGGTTCAATCAGTAAGGGTGTTGGTGTTGACTTTAATCATCCCCCCACTATTATTTGGGATGGATTTAACAGAGATGGAGCGGAAGTTCCAGTTGGGCTATATGCCTATTCCATTCACATAAAGAGTTCATCTGTGGATATTATAAAAAATGGAAAAGTGATTAAGAA
>JADGDI010000049.1:13034-13633 GCA_016744975.1 Hyphomicrobiales bacterium
TAGAAAATATTATTGTTTATACTGAAATTCAGGTTATCTTAATATTGGTTGTTGGCGCGCTTATCATTGGTTTTGCTTTTAAAAAAGTTAATATGCCGGCAGCTTATTTAATTGGTGGCATGGTTGTATCTACTTTAACTCATGTTACAGGTTGGGTGGAAGGTGTTATGCCAAACTGGATTATAATTCCAAGTTTTGTTATAATGGGGTCTTTAATTGGTACGCGCTTTAATCAAGTGAGTTTTGGTATGATAAAACTTATTTTACTGCCCGCCGCAGTTTATTCGGTTTTTTCTCTATCTGTCGCCGCGTTGGCCGCAAGTTTTGTGTTTTATTTTAGTGACTTAGCTTTTGCACAATTGCTTATTGCCTTTGCACCAGGCGGTGTTGAAGCTATGATTGCGATGGCATTATTACTAAATGTTGATCCAACATTTGTTGCCGCCCATCATATCATGCGTTTGTTTATTTTGGCGGCTCTATTGCCATATTTAATTAATCGCGCTGAAAAACAAATTAAATAAGCTTGGCTAATTGACAAATATCGACTAACAACTTACCGTTTAGTTATTATAGGAGAAGTATATGGATAAAATTAC
>JADGDI010000049.1:13643-21583 GCA_016744975.1 Hyphomicrobiales bacterium
ATATCAATCATTTATTGAAGGATTCCTTGGATAAAGAACAAGAACATGAAGTATCTGCTATCGTGGAGAAAGCGGTGATTAAGGCTTTGCTTGAAGGACAGCACCGTGCCGTAGACGCTGCTTTGCGCTGCCCAGAAGCCGATCAAGATGTTGCTCATAAAATTGCTAGTGAAATTCGGCGTAAAAATGATGCGTTGATCGTAAACTTATGTAGCGCAAGATAATATGTTAATCACCAATACAGAAAATGTTGCCGGTCGGGAAATTACCCAACATTTAGGCGTTGTAAAAGGTGCTACTGTACAGTCTAAACATATTGGTCGTGACATTATGGCAGGACTGAAAAATATTATTGGCGGTGAATTGGCAGGTTATACAGAATTGCTTGAAGATGCAAGGACGATGGCAACTGACCGCATGATTGCAGAGGCTCATAAAGTTGGAGCAGATGCAATTGTTAATATTAGATATGCTACAACCACAGTTACACCGAGCGCTTCGGAATTAATGGTATATGGTACTGCTGTAAAACTAAGCGGCTAGGCCATAAAGTTTGCAAATAATTTATAGTAAACAAATCATTTGCAAACATCATTAATTGACCATTAACCAAAATTTGCAATAATTCTCGAATATAAATAATGTTTGGAAATGAGCAATGAGAGTTGGTAGAGGTCGCAGATCAAGTATAAGCGATATGAATGATGCGCGGCGGCGCATTTCAGCTCGCAGACGTAAGCAAGATGCGCAAAAGGCTCAGCGCCAAAAAGCCCATACCCGAAATGCCATATCAAACATGCAAAAAACCGCCAATATTTTTGGTATAAAAACCGACCAATCATTTAAATCGGTCGAGTTAATAATGCAGGCTGCTCAAAAAAGGGCGTTAGATGCAGCAGTTGCAAAGCGCTCTGGCCTTGGGCAAAATGTCAATAAACTTGCTTAAATTTTCTCAAGGTTTTAGAATGTTAAACATCAGAAAATGCCGCTTGTAGTCTTTCTGCTGCATCTATCACCAAAGACTTAGGGCAAGCAATGTTAAAGCGCATGAATAATTTGCCATTTTCACCAAATTGATGACCATGTGAAGCCGCAATTTTCGCAATATTCTGCACCCTATCTATAATTTCCTCTTTGGATAAGCCTGTGCCCGAAAAATCCACCCATGCCAAATAAGTGGCCTCTAGTTTCATAGAATTTGCACCTGCTATTTGGTTGATAGCCCGATCAAATATTTTTGAATTCTCTTCAAGATAAGTAGTGCATTCATCCATCCATTGGTCACCATGAGCATAAGCAGCCTCACACATATTTTGCCCAAAAGCATGCCCGCCGATCGCACCAGCTTTTGCGACTTTTGCAAATTTATTTCTCAATGCCAAATTTTCAATAATTACATTGCCTGTTAAACAGCCAGCAATGTTAAAACTTTTGGTAGCTGCAGTTAGCATTATAATTCTGTCGTTAGCGCTGGAGTTTATTAGCGGCATGGCAATATGCTTAGCACCTCCAAAAACAATATCGTGGTGAATCTCATCAGATACTAAAATCAGATCATGCTTGATGCAAAAATCAACTACTGAATTTAGCTCACCTTCTGTCCAAACACGTCCACCTGGGTTATGGGGAGAGCAAAAAACCATCATGCTTTCGTTGCCAGTTAATGAAGCCTCTAAACCAGTTAAGTCCAGCTCATAACGACCATTTATATTGAGCAATTCAGACGTATGAACGACCCGGTCATTGGCCTTAATTATGTTGGAAAATTGATGGTAAACTGGAGTGAAAATAATAATATCATCACCAGGTTCTGAAAAGGCTTGCAATGCCAGTGCAACACCATTGACCAAACCATGCACCGTAAAAATAGAGTCCGGGTCAATTTTCCAATTGTGACGGCGTGACATCCAGCCGCAAATTGCATCTTTATAGCTTTGATCTGCACCATAATAGCCAAAAACTTGGTTTTCTACCATGGTTTTAATTGCATCTGTAACCGCTTGTGGTGGCGCGAAATCCATATCTGCAACCCACATGGCGATGCCATCTTTTGGAGCAACATCATAGTTTTTTTGCATCATATCCCATTTCATACTATGGGTGTTTTCGCGTTTTATTAGCGTATCAAAGTTCACTTAAATTCTCCTTACAGACAAGTCTACAGACTAATCAATAAAATATAGTAGGGGCGGTAAAAGTAAAGAGTGGAGTTGCTTATTATCAACTTATATCGGGATAAATAATTTAGTTTTACGGGCCACTAACATAAGTAATGACTGGTGTTATTTTAAAAAAATGCTCAATGCCATTTTTCTGATTTAGATGTTTGAACAGCACATATAGCAATATATTTCCGACTTCATAATTTGTAGATTTACCCATGAAATTCAATTGCAATAAAATTATTGCAATGAATTTAGAGTGTTAACCAGTAGATTTTATAATCCAACCATACTAAAGGCGAGGATTTATTAATACCAAAGCATAAGAAGCTGATGTGACATTGCAAGAAATTAATTTCTAGTTAACCTAAAATACCTATTTATATTTCCTCCGTTGGGCATTTTGTTATTATTTTAAAATAAATTTTAGACTTTAATAAAGGAGTAATTGTTATGACTTTTGGAAAAATGCAAAACTCAGTGAAGGCAAGGGAACAATTGCTGCAGCAGAAAAGGCGTGAAATTACGCCGCAAGTAACTTACGACGGCGATAACAGGCGCATTCAGATGCGCAAAAAGTCCCTAAAAGCCTGTAAAATTATCTTCAATAGTGGTGCAAGTGTATTTGACGGTGTAATGCTGAATAGAACAGAAGCTGGCGCATTAATTGAGGTCAAAAACGCAAGTTTTATCGCCGAAGAATTTATTCTAAAGATGGTTTATGGTGAATTTGAAAAATCTTGTCAAATTGCTTGGCGTGGCAGCAAACGTTTGGGCGTTGAGTTTGATTAATCAAGCATCGTTGCTAAATATGTGATCGCCATTTTGATCAATTATTTGCCTACCTTTTGCCAATGACGCCGTTAAGGCTTGTTCTTTGTTTATCATGCGATCTGAACGAATAAATTGCTGAGACTTTGTTATCTGACCAACTTGCTTTATTATATTTCCAGCCAGTAGCAATTCATCGCCTTGTTTATATTCAATGGCTTGAATGAGGTAGCCATGATACTCTTCTTCACCTAATATTTTTGGTTGCTCTGGCTGTTGTTTGCTGCTGCCCTTATTGCCGCCAAATAATTTAGAAAAAAATGACATAAACTTACTCCTGATTGCCATTAAGTTTAAGTGTTCCATATTGATTTTTCAAGTGGCATTGTCAAGCATACAATTTTAAATGCAGCGCCCGCCATCAACCTCCATCGCAACACCAGTGACCATGCTTGCTTCGTCACTACATAAATAACAAGCTGCATTGCCCATATCTTCAGGGGTTGAAAAGCGACCAATTGGAATAGTTGATAGAAATTTTTCTCTAACTTCTGGTGTATCCTTACCCATAAAAGTTTGCAATAATGGAGTTTCCCCTGCAACGGGGTTGATGGCATTTGCACGTATGCCAAAAGGCGCAAGTTCAACCGCCATACCTTTTGTGGCCGTAATCATAGCACCTTTTGTCATGTTGTACCAAGTTAGGTTCGGCCGCGGACTGACGCCACCTGTTGATGCAACATTTAGGAATACCCCGCTTTTTTGGGCTTTAAAATGTGGTGTGGCGTAACGCGCTGCTAAAAATACAGACTTGACATTGACGTTGATTAGTTTGTCAAAAAGTTCACCACTAACCTCATCAAGTGGTTGCGGCAGATGCCCCATGCCAGCATTATTGACCACAATATCCAAACCACCAAAATGACTAATTGTGCCCATGACCAACGCTCGCATATCATCGTCATCGGCAACGTTGGTCTGGATAAAATGGGCGTTTTTGCCATAATTGTCGGCAATTTTCTGACCATTTTCAGCATTAATATCTGCAATCACCAGCTTTGCACCTTCGGCAATAAACTTTTTTACAATGCCTTCGCCAAAACCTGAACCACCGCCAGTAACAATGGCTATTTTATTTTCTAATCGCATAATTTTTTCCATTCACCCATGTTTGATGGCTATTGTTTTGGTGGTAGAGAACCCATATAAAGCTTCAAAACCTTTTTCACGGCCATGACCTGAGCTTTTCACTCCGCCAAAGGGGAGTTCAACTCCGCCACCCGCACCATAGTTATTAATAAACACTTGCCCTGCATGTAGTTTTTTTGCCATGCGCAATTGTCGACCACCATTTTCTGTCCAAACGCCTGCAACCAGACCAAACTCAGTATCATTGGCTATTTTGATTGCATCTGCTTCATCTTCAAATGCAATGATAACCTGTACAGGGCCAAAAATCTCTTCCTGTGCTAGCTTGTGATCAGGCGAAACATTACCAAATAATGTTGGTAAGACATAAGCGCCACCTTGTGGTAAATCATCATTATAGAAACCTTGGGCAACAAGCTCTAAACCGTCTTGGTTTGCAAGGTTCAAATAGCCATCGACAATTTCTTTTTGTCTCAGGCTAATTAGTGGCCCAAGGTTGCAATCATCTTTGGCCTGCCCGACTTTTAGTTTATTATAATGTTCAGCCATACCTGAAACCACTTGGTCATAAATGCCCTTCTGCACTAAAATTCTTGAAGCAGCGCTGCAAGTCTGACCAGCATTTTGAACACCTGCATTGGCCAGAAATGGCAATGCTTCATTAAGGTTTGCATCATCAAATATAATTTGTGGAGATTTTCCGCCCAACTCTAATGTTACTGGCGCGACATGCGTAGCACCTGCTTGTTGAACCAATGTGCCAACGGGTTTTGAGCCTGTAAAGCTGATATGATTAATACCTTTATGAGCGCTTAACGCAGCGCCTGCTTCGCTGCCATAGCCAGGTACAATATTTAATGCGCCCTTGGGCAAGCCGGCCTTTTGCGCGATCTCCCCCAGTGCAAGTGCAGTAAGACATGCCTCTTCTGCAGGTTTTAAAACAGTAGCATTGCCCATTGCAAGTGCAGCACCGACGCTACGGCCAAGGATTTGCATGGGGTAATTCCACGGAATGATATGCCCAGTTACGCCATGTGGTTCACGTAAAGTAAATACCGTAAACCCATTTTGAAACGGAATACTAGTACCGTGAATCTTATCACATGCCCCTGCATAAAACTCAAAATAGCGCGCCATAGCATTGGCATCCACGCGTGCTTGACTAAGCGGTTTGCCTACGTCATTGGCCTCCATTATAGCCAGTTCTTCACTATGTTTTAAGATAATTTCAGACATTTTCATCATGATGCGACCACGCTCAACAGCACTTAATTCGCCCCACTCACCATTTAACGCATTGCGCGCGGCGGTCACGGCTAAATCAATATCGGCCGCATCACCTTTAGCAATCTTTGCCAATAGGTTACCCGTTGATGGATTAATCAAATCGATTAACTCACCTGAGTTGCACATCTGCCAACTGCCATCAATAAAAATATGTTCTTGGTTAAATGTAAATGTCATTATCTGTCCCTTCTAATTTTATTTGTTGTTTTAAAGGTCTATTGCGCCAAGTTTCTTAAGGTTTCATCTAGATCAGGCGTTGCGCTAAGAAGCTGTTTTGTATAGGTATGTTGCGGGTTATTAAACACTTTACTTGTGTTTCCATGTTCAACAATTTTACCTTGATACATAACCAATACGCGGTCAGTTACTGCTCTTACCACGTGCAAATCATGCGAAATAAACAAATATGATAAGCCGCGGGTAATGGCCAACTGGTTGAGCAGGTCTAGCACTTGTTCGCGTATGGATACATCCAATGCCGAAACAGGCTCGTCTGCTACAATCAATTTAGGTTCAGTAATAATAGCGCGAGCGATAGCAATTCTTTGGCGTTGCCCACCAGAAAACTCATGGGGGAATTTATCAGCATCATCCTTATTTAGGCCAACATCTTCCAACGCGCCAATGATCCGCCCATATTTTTCATCTTTGCTAATGCCTTTGACCAATTGGAGGGGTTCTGATATTAGGCGGCCAACTTTATGGCGCGGGTTAAAGCTACCATATGGGTCTTGAAACACCACTTGCATGTTGCGTCTCGCCTTGCGCAATTCAGCTCTTGTCAGATTAACTAGATTTTGTCCCAAAAATTCAATTTTACCAGCACTTGGTTTGTTAAGTGCAAGCAATGTACGCGCTAAAGTAGACTTGCCGCAACCAGACTCACCCACTAAACCAACGCTTTCACCTGCTGCTATTTCAAATGAAACATCATTAACAGCTTTAAGATAACGGGTTGGCGAAAATAGGCTGGTGCGCGGTAATCGGTAGCGCCTTGTGAGATTTTCAACCGCCATTAATGGCTTGGCTGAACTTTCAATATTTGGGTTGATTGGTTTGGGTTTAACCGCAGATGCTTCGAGTAGTTTTTTAGAATAAGCATGTTGCATATTGCCAAAAAATTCTAACGTTTTACCGCGCTCGACAATTTCACCATCCTTCATCACGCAGATGCGGTCAACCATTTGGGCAACCACGGCCAGGTCGTGGGTGATCAGCAATAGGCTGCTATTATGTTCGGCAGCCAAATCTTTTAGTAAATCGAGAATTTTTGCCTGTGTGGTGACATCAAGCGCTGTGGTTGGCTCATCGGCTATTAATAATTTTGGGTTCATAGCAATGGCAATGGCAATCACCACCCTTTGGCGTTGGCCGCCAGATAACTCGTGAGGGAATCGGTTGGGTGAGAAGCGCTTAGGCGGTAAACCAACACGGTCGAGCAATTTAAGTACCATTTGCTCGGCATTATTGCGCGATAAACCTTTGTGGAAAATAATGCCTTCTGCGATTTGATCACCAATGGTTTTAACTGGGTTAAGTGCCGTCATCGGTTCTTGAAACACCATGGCAATATCTCGGCCGCGCAGGTGACACATTGCATCTTCATCCAACTTGAGAATGTCTTTCCCTTCGAAAACAATTTGACCGCTTAACTGCGCAGTTTCAGGAGCAAGCCCCATGGCACTTAAGCTAGCAATAGATTTGCCAGAACCAGACTCGCCAACAAGGCCAATACTCTCACCCTGTTCAATGTTAAGGCTAATGTCACGCAGAATATGTATGTTGCCAATGTGTAGATTTAAATTTTTAATTTCTAATAGAGGCATTAGCGTTTCCTCCGCATTTTTGGATCAAAGATATCGCGTAGACCATCTCCTAATAAATTTAGCCCCAATACTGCAAGGACGATTGCAATTCCTGGGAAAATAGCCAAGTAAGAGGCAAAGCTCATCATGGTTTGGGCTTCCGATAGCATTTTACCCCAACTTGGGTCGGGCGGCTGTGTGCCTAGGCCTAGATAGCTAAGACCTGCTTCAATCAAAATACCCAATGAGAATTGTATTGTGCCTTGAACTATTAGAATATTCAGCAAGTTGGGCATGATATGCTCAAGCGTGATCCGCGCTCGACCTTTGCCAGAAGTTTGGGCACTCAAGATAAATTCGCGCTGCCATAAGGCGAGTGAGCCACCATGGGCAAGCCGCGCAAAAACAGGAATGTTAAAGATACCAATGGCGATCATAGCGTTAATAGCACTGGGGCCAAAAATCGCGGTGAATAATACTGCTAATAGTAAAGATGGAAATGCGAAAATAAAATCATTGCCGCGCATAATCATGTCCGATACCCATGATTTACTTGCTGCAGCAGCAGCGCCAAGTGGCACGCCAATTGCCATACCAATTGAAACGGCAACAATCGCCACCGCAATTGAGTTTCTAGCGCCAACCATGAGCATTGAAAAAACATCTCGACCAAAATGATCCGTGCCTAACCAATTGTTTAAATTTGGCCATTTTAACTTGTTTGTAATATCTAATTCCGTAACGTTATAGGGTGTCCAAATAAAGG
>JADGDI010000004.1 GCA_016744975.1 Hyphomicrobiales bacterium
GTATTAAAACTATTCAGAATAGATGCTTTGGCACTTTGTACGGCAAAGGGCGCATTGCGTGAAATGTGCTTTGCCAGTGTTTTTGCAACCTTAAGCGCTTCGCCTGCGTCAGTCTTTTCGGCAGCGATACCGCATGATAAGGCCTCATCTGCTGATATAAATTGTGCACTTAATGCCATTTTCATTGCCATGGCTTTACCAACAACGCGTGGTAAAATTTGTGTGCCGCCAGCCCCAGGCATCACACCTACCTTAACTTCTGGTACTCCCAATTTCGCACCTTCTCCGACAATCGCAATATCGCAGGAAAGTGTCAGCTCAAGCCCGCCACCAAGTGCAAAACCCTCAACCGCAGCAATCAGTGGTTTGGCAAATTGGCGAATAATTTCAAACGCTTTAAGTCGGCTGTCAGTCAGCGCGCCTTGGGCGGTAACGTCTTTAAGTTCGTTTAAGTCAGCACCAGCGGCAAATGCTTTTTCATTGCCCGTTATTATGACCACTCTCACAGCATCATCGGCCTCAGCAGCAACAAGCGCATCAGCGATTTCCCACAGAAGTGCATTATTTAATGCATTGAATTTGCTAGGGCGGTTAAGTTGTAAAATACGTGTGTTATGCTCAACATCTTTGATGATTAGAATATTTTCTTCGGTCATGGATATTCCTTTGTGGCTAAATTGGCCATTATAATTTATCTGAATTTAGGCCGCCCAAAAACAGATCGCAGACCATTTTTGAATAGGCTTCTCTGGTCATCGGCCCATCTTGCTTAAACCATGTGTAATGCCAGTTGAGCATACCCAATAAAGACATGGTCAGTGGCATAGATTTCTCAGGCATGTCGGCAAGTTCTGGTTTGTTTTCAATGATGATATCGGTAAAATATTGCACGATAATCCGCTCGCCGACTTTAATTTTTCTACGGTCTTGTTTGGGCAATATCTGTAAATCATTAATCAATGCACGGTGGGTGTCATCGGCATTCTCATAAGATTTTAATAGCGCATCAATCGCCAGAAATAATTTTTTGGCAGGGGCCTTGCCTTCCAATTCTGCCGCTTGTAAATCAACCACCAATAGGTTGATATGCTGGTTCAATACGTCAAATAATATGGCTTCTTTATTCTCATAATAATGATAAAGTGTGGCCTTTGACACAGAACATTGGATTGCCAGATTAGACATAGAAGCACCAGCAAAACCACGATCAGCAAATAATAATGCGGCATTTTTTAAAATTGACTGTCGTTTTTTATCATAGTCTTGGGAGCGAATTCTAGCCATATCAAATATCTTTCAGCAATAGCAAATTAGCCTTTAGCATTATTGTTTTGCTTTGCGTAAGTCAACCACTCTTGTGGCTTTGCCAATTGAGCGAACAACGGTTTCAGGTTGGTTGACATTGATTTTAGAATTAACCCCAATGGTGGATTTAATATGGTGAGCAAGTTCACGGGCCGATGCAGCGCAATCATTATCTGACACCGCACCCTTACTGGCTTCAACATTAATCGTCATCACATCCATACGACCAGCGCGGGTTAGTTCAATTTGGTAATGCGGCGATAAGCCCTTGCATTTTAAAATTTGCTCTTCAATTTGGGTGGGGAAAACATTCACCCCACGCAAAATAATCATATCGTCACTGCGGCCTGTAATTTTTTCCATCCGCCGCATAGAACGCGCGGTACCAGGTAAAAGCCGTGTCAAATCTCGGGTTCTGTAACGAATGATTGGGAAGGCTTCTTTGGTAAGTGAGGTAAAAACCAGTTCGCCTTCCTCGCCTTCAGCCACCACTTCTCCCGTCACAGGGTTGATTATTTCGGGGAAGAAATGATCTTCCCAAATATGCAAACCGTCTTTGGTTTCAACACATTCATTGGCAACCCCAGGCCCCATCACTTCAGACAGCCCGTAAATATCCACCGCATGCATGTCAAATTTTTCCTCAATTTCATCACGCATAGCATTTGTCCACGGCTCTGCGCCAAAAATACCAACTTGTAAGCTGGTTTCGCGCGGGTCAATGCCACGTTTTTCAAAATGGTCTAAAATTGACAGCATATAAGAAGGGGTGACCATGATAACTTTGGGCTTGAAATCCAGAATTAAATCCACCTGCCGCTCAGTCATCCCGCCAGAAATTGGCACAACAGTACAGCCTAAAGCTTCTGCGCCATAATGTGCGCCTAACCCGCCAGTGAATAAGCCATACCCATAAGCAACATGTAAAATATCACCAGCACGCCCACCCGATGCGCGAATGGAACGCGCGACCACACTGGACCAAGTTTTAATGTCGTTTTTGGTATAACCAACCACGGTGGGTTTGCCCGTTGTGCCAGAAGATGCATGCAAGCGTGAAAGCTGGTTTTGTGGCACAGCAAACAACCCAAATGGGTAATTATCGCGCAAGTCAGTTTTTATGGTGAACGGAAATTTTGATAGATCAGATAACTGTTTTAAATCATCTGGGTGCACACCCTTGGCATCAAAGACATCTTTATAATGTTTTACATTATTATAGGCATGCGCCAAAGACCATTTCAAACGCTTTAACTGTAATGCCGATATTTCATCGCGTGAAGCGGTTTCAATCGGGTCTAATATGCTTGGGTCTGGGGTTAAATCTATCATCATTCTCTCTCTTTTATTTTATTTTAATCTATATTAGCTGACATTCTCCAACATCACGGCAATGCCTTGCCCAACGCCAATACACATGGTGCAAATAGCCAGTTTTAGGTCTTTATTTTTCATTTCAATCGCTGCACTTAATGCCAGCCTCGTGCCTGACATACCAAGTGGGTGGCCTAAGGCAATTGCCCCGCCATTGGGGTTCACTCTAGGGTCGTCATCTGCAAGGCCAAGCTCGCGCAATACAGCAAGCCCTTGGGAAGCAAAGGCTTCATTTAGCTCAAATAAGTCTATGTCATCGAGTGTCTTACGCGTTTTATCGAGCAAGGCTTGAACGGCGGGGGCAGGGCCAATGCCCATAATACGCGGTTCAACGCCAACGGCAACCGTTGCAACAATCCGCGCCATTGGTTTTAACCCATATAAATCGATGGCCGCTTGCCCAGCGACTAATAAAGCCGCCGCGCCATCATTAACCCCCGATGCATTGCCAGCAGTAACGCTGCCACCCTCTCTAAAGGGTGTGGCTAATTTTGCCAATTTATCCAAAGGCGATAGGCGTAAATGCTCATCATGCTCAAAAAAAACATCATCTTTGCGGCGTTGCTTGATGTGAACTGCTGTTATTTCTTGGGCGAAACGACCGTTATCTTGTGCCGCTTTGGCCTTTATTTGGCTGTTATAGGCAAATAAATCTTGGTCTTCACGGCTAATGTTAAAATCTTCAGCTACATTCTCAGCCGTTTCGGGCATGCTTTCAGTGCCATAGGCTTTTTGTAAGGCTTTATTAACAAACCGCCAACCGATGGTTGTGTCGTATATTTCAGCATTTCTAGAAAATGCTGCCACGGCTTTTGGCATAACAAATGGCGCGCGTGACATGCTTTCAACCCCTGCCGCAATCATTATGTTGGCATCGCCAGATCTAATCGCCCGTGCCGCCATGCCCAATGTATCAAGGCCAGAACCACAAAGTCGATTAACTGTTGTACCGGGCACTGAAATGGGCAAACCAGCAAGCAGGCTTGCCATGCGGCCAACATTTCGGTTATCCTCACCCGCTTGGTTGGCGCAGCCCATAATCACATCATCAATTGCCGACCAATCAATGCTTTGATTATTATCCATCAGATATTTAAGCACATGGGCGGCCATATCATCAGGGCGCACGCTCGATAATGTTCCGCCAAACCGCCCGATTGGAGTTCTTATACCATCTATAATATATGCATCACTCATTTTATGCCCTCAATAGTCATTTGATAATGTTATTCTGTTGCAACCAGTTGCCCGCGAATTTGGCGGCATTTACCACGAAATTCTGCAACCTTTAAGCCATCTTGGTTAACCACCATAATATCATAAAGGCCATTGCGCCCTTGTTGATGCACTTGTTTAGCAGTCGCGGTCAGCAAATCACCCAAAAAAGCAGGGTTCAAAAAGTTTATGGTACAAAATTCAGCAACATTGGGTAAATTATAACTGTTGCATGCCACCGCAAAAGCCGTATCTGCAAGAGCAAACGTCATGCCACCATGCGTGGTATTATGGCCGTTGACCATATCATCGCGAATGGTCATCGCAACTTTTGAGTGGCCTCGACCAACGCTGATTAACGTCATGCCCATCATTTTAGTGCAAGCATCATTGCCAAGCATCGCATCGGCACATTGTTGGGCACTTATTGGGTTGTCATCAATTTCAGTCATAAAATTTTGCTCCTGCTAATGCTTTGCGTTGCATTAAAGGTGAGACGCGATATCGGGTTTCACCATAAACCGTTTCAATATTTCTAAGCACGTTAACAAGATATGCGATACCAATTTCATCCGCCCATTCAAGCGGCCCTTTGGGGTAGTTAACTCCATTTTTCATTGCCAAATCAACATCTTTAACTGAGGCAACATTCTGGTTAACAGCGTCTGCAGCTTCATTGGCCAACATGGCGATGCTGCGCATTACAATCATGCCGGCAATATCATCAATGACACAAACTTTTTTACCCAGCTTTTGTAGCAAACCAGTCACTTGGTTGAGCTGATCTATGCTGCAATCATCAGATGCTGCAATGGCAATATGGCTGCAATTAACATAGTCGCTCGATAAATCCATCAGCACCACAGGCGCGTTAATGAGTTGGGCTTCTTCGGTGGCTAATTTACCGCGCGTGAATAAAACATGCACGCCACAAGGCAGCACAAGCCCGCGCTTGCTTTGGTCTTCGACCAGCTCCATTTCGATATCGCATTTTTGCAATAATGGCAGCATATTATGGTTGAAGGAGCGCGTGGCATAAGCGCGGAATTTTATCGGCGCCTCTTGGGGCTTGGCAATCTCTGCTTCAGCTTGCTTAACATCAGCGCCATATTTATAAAATCCATGGCCAGATTTGCGCCCTAAACGCCCAGAATCAACCAAAGCCTTTTGCAACAAGGATGGCTTAAAGCGCGCATCTTGGTAATAGGCATCATAAACACTGCAAGAAACCGCATAATTGACATCATGCCCAATTAAATCAACCAGCTCGATCGGCCCCATGCGAAACCCCCCGCATGATTTTAACAAACAATCAATGGTCGCCGCACTGGCAGCATTTTCACCAAGAACATTCAGCGCCTCACCGTAAAATGAACGCGCAACACGGTTAACAATAAAACCCGGGGTGGATTTGGCATGCACAGGAATTTTACCCCATGCCTTGGCTGTATTATATAATGTTTCGGCAATCTTTGGGTCGGTCTCAAGGCCAGATACAATCTCTACCAGCTTCATAATCGGAGCGGGGTTGAAAAAATGCAACCCAACAATATTTTGGGGTCGCGTCATGCCAGAGGCAATGCTGTTAATTGAAAGCGAAGATGTATTGGTGGATAATATAGTATCATCGCTGCAAATATTTTCAAGTTGCTTAAAAATATCACGTTTTATGTCGAGCCTTTCAACGGCCGCTTCTACAACTAATTTTGCAGGTGCAAGCTCAGCAAGGTTGGATGCGACATTTAAATTAGCAATGGCAGATTGAGCGGCAATATCGCTCAAACGGCCTTTTTCTACCAAACGTAATATGCGTTTTTCAATCGATTTTAGAGCATTTTTTGCCGCCTCGACATCAATGTCATTTAACAAAATTTTATGCCCAGCAATGGCAGTAACTTGCGCAATGCCCGCGCCCATTGCGCCCGCGCCAATAATGGCAATAATTTGACTTTTATCTAAACTCATTATTTCCTCTTTAGCTTGCATATTGATAAGCCTTAAATATTTTAGCTTATTTGCCAGTAAATACTGGTTTTTGCTTGGCAAAAAAGGCTTTCACGCCAATGCGATAATCATCCGATCGACCCGCTTCACGTTGGCTTTGCTTCTCTATTTCTAGATGTTCCGCCAGTTCATGATCACCTGCCGCTTGAATGGCCATCTTACTCAAGCCCAAGCCAATGGTCGGTTGCGTGGCTAAGAAATATGCCATTTCTCGTGCTTCTACCATCAATTTATCATCGTCAATCACATCCCAAATCATGCCCCATTGTTTGGCCTGATCGGCCATGACGGGTGTGCCCAATAGGCTAAGGGCTTTGGCACGCGCCTCGCCAATTAATTTTGGCAGCATATAAGTCCCGCCACTGTCAGGCACAAGGCCAATTTTACAAAATGCCTGAATAAATTTAGCGCTTTTGCCCGCCAGCACAATATCACAAGCCAAAGCAATGTTAGCACCAGCGCCTGCTGCAACACCGTTTACCGCGCAAATAACGGGTTTTTTAAGCGCGCGAATATTTTTAATAAGCGGGTTATAATAAGCATCCAATGTTTCGCCAAGGTCAGGCATTTCACCTTCAGAAAACACGCGATCAGTCAAATCTTGCCCTGCGCAAAACCCGCGCCCCGCACCAGTGATTAGCACAGATCGAACATCATCGCTTTTGGCAGTTTCAATTGCTTTGGCCATGGCTTCATGCATGGCGACATTAAAACTATTAAGCCGATCTGGGCGGTTTAAAGTAATTTCCAAACAGCCATCTGCAAGTTTACTAATAATTGGTGTGTCTTGTTCAGTTTTGCTCATTTAACCCTCGATATTGGCATCTGCACATTTTAATTTGGTGCTATTATTGCCTATTTATATGGTTTTTCAATTTTTCACTTGAAATAACCGACTGTTCGGTTAATTATATATAAAATACTCAAATGAGCAAGTGGTTCAATGATTTTTTTTTGAAATCATATTAAAATTTACCATAATTTGTTTGTTTGAGTTTGTTTAAATATGAGGAAACATAATGTCAGAATTTTATACAAAGCATCAAGCAACGCTCCATAAAGCCATTGAGGTTAAAAAAACCCGTGAATATTGGAGTGCATATCCTGAGATGCCGAGCCGTAAAATTTATGGCGAAGATGCTGCAAAGGATGGCCTTGCAGCTTTTGAAGCGCAGCTTAATAATGACTTTAAATTAGACAATAAACATCCTAATGATTTAGGCCTGTTAGGCGCTGAAACATCTCCCTTTGGCTTTGAATTGAATATTAAATATCCCGCTGCATCACCCACCGCTTTAATTGCAGCCAGTAAAGAGGCTGGTAAAAGTTGGGCGAAGCTTTCGCTTAACCAGCGGGCGGGCATATTATTAGAAATATTGAGCCGTATTAATGCCAACAGTTTTGAAATGGCACAAGCGGTAATGCATACCACCGGGCAAGCTTTTGCCATGGCCTTCCAAGCAGGCGGCCCCCACGCACAAGACCGCGCTCTAGAAGCGGTGGCCTATGCCTATGATATTATGTCAGAAATACCAGCAACCGCCTCATGGGTAAAACCCCAAGGCAAGCATGACCCAATAAAAATGCAAAAATCATTTAGGCTTATTCCACGCGGTGTATCGGTGGTGATTGGTTGTTCCACCTTCCCAACATGGAATAGTTACCCTGGCATGTTTGCCAGTCTAATGTGCGGCAATACATCAATTGTTAAAACCCATAGCGGCGCCATATTACCAGCAGCAATTAGCGTTAAACTGGCGCGTGAAGTACTTGCCGAAGCGGGTATTGACCCGAATGTGGTTGTGCTGGCGGTGGATACCAGTGATGCCCCAATCACTAAAGGTTTAGTCCAGCATGAAGATGTAAAAATTATTGACTATACGGGCAATAGCGCGTTTGGCACATGGATTGAAAATAATGCCCCACAAGCACAAGTTTATACCGAAAAAGCGGGTCTAAATTCAATTGTGATTGAAAGCGTTGACAATATGCGCGCAGCAAGTGGTAATATTGCATTTTCACTAAGCCTTTATAGTGGTCAAATGTGCACCACTCCGCAAAATATTTTCATTCCTAAAGATGGCATTGAAACCAGCGATGGCCATATGTCATTTGATGATGTCGCAAAAGCGATTACGGTCTCAATTTCAAAATTATTAGGTGAGCCAGCCCGTGCCAATGGTATTTTAGGAGCAATCCAAAACCCCGCCACTTATGAGAGGGCAATGGCCGCCAATGACCAAACCGATGGCGACATTATGCTAACTTCACTAAAGCCAGAAAATCAAGAATTTGCCGATGCAAGACAAGCAGGTCCAGTGATAATTAAATTAGACGCATCACAAAAAGACATATATGAGACTGAAAAATTTGGCCCAATCTCATATTTAATTGCTTGCGATGATGCCGACCAAGCACTTGAGCTGGCTGCTAGCGGTGCTAAAAATCATGGCGCGATCACTACTGCAGTTTACAGCATGAAAGCAGATTTTATAGAGCAAGCAGAAGATGCATTCGCAGAAGCTGGTGTAGCATTATCATGCAATTTAGTTGGCAATATTTTTGTCAATCAAAGTGCTGCATTTAGTGACTATCATGTGTCAGGCGCAAACCCTGCGGGCAATGCTTGCTTGGCCGATACCGCCTATGTGGCGAACCGTTTCAGAGTGGCCGCATCAAGAAAATTGGTTTAGAAACAAATTTCATGCAGGAGGGAGGAATAATTATTCCTCCTGCGTTATGACTATTGAATACCCAATTAGTTCAATCTATATTGATATCACCGCTACCTGTAGTCTTTACTTTTTTATGTTTATAGCTGCCATTATAGTCAATGCTGCCGCTGCCTGTAACCCGTGCGATTAGCCAATTAAGTGTGCCGTCATCAACATCAATATCGCCACTGCCAGTAACCAATAATTCAGCATCGCCGTAAATGGCCTCAACATCAATGTCACCACTGCCATTCAATTTCATTTTGGCGATGCCGTTAAGTTTATCCAGCGTTACCTGGCCACTACCATTGACGGAAACCACACTATCTTGGGCAACATCATTAGCCTCAATTCCACCACTTCCACGTACAGAAATATTGGCTGTGCCGCCAATATCAGCAACATTAATATCGCCGCTCCCCCCAACATTCAATTCAACATTGCCCGCTATATCGTCAGCTGTAACGTTACCGTTACCAAATAGGTCAATTTTTGCATTGCCTAAAATATTATTTAAAGACACTTGGCTATCGCTATAAAGTTTTATGGTGGCGTCATTTTTAATATTGCCAATGCTTAAATCTGAACAAGCTTTGGAATTAATGTCAACACTTTCCAAATCAATAAAATTACCATGGATGATATTTTGATCAAGTGTTAACTTGAGATGTTCGGGAGCCTTTATTTCCAATATTGGATATTCATCGAGTGAACGTTTAGAGCGGCCATTAACACTAATATTTGGTGCATCTGAATCGTTGCCCCACCAAAGGAATGAAAAATGATTACAAGAAAATTGCTTGATTTTTTCAGACCCCTGAATTTCTAATCTACCGGCAATATTGTTGAATGTTGGCGCAAGACCTTTGTTAATATTGCGAATTTCAACATGCAACTGCCCGTCCGCTGATGCTACCATATTCACGCGGCCAACAAAATTTTGAATGCTAAGCTCACTTGTTTCAATGCTAATATTTTTATCATCAAGAACCGACTGGCTGGAATAAGGGTTTAGAATATAGAGGCCAACCAAAATGGCGCCACCAATCATTAAATTCTTTTTTGAAAAGTTGCCACTCGACATATGTAACGCCCCAAGTTATTGATTATATAATTAAGATAAGGAATGTTTGGTTGAATTCAAGTTTAATGCAATATTATGCCAAAAAATGGCGGTTAAGCTATGCAAATATGCAAATTGAAACCCATTCAAGTTTTTTACATTGGTGTGTTAGAGATGGTGCGAGCCATGTACTAAAAATATACAAAATCCATAGTGATGAGCTTATGTCAGCAGAGGTTTTACTTCATTATAATGGCCAAGCTGCAGTGCAGCTTGTAGCATATTGCGAGAAAGCGATATTAATCAAACAAGTAGGTGGCGGCGTCAACCTCTCCAAACGTGATGATAAAAAATCTACAATCATTTATTGCGATATCGTGGAGAAGTTATTTAATGTGTCAACTAGATTACCCAAATTAAAAAAGCTGATCGAATTGATAAATGGCTTTGACCAATATTTGCAAAAAAACCCCAATTGTAACGAAAAAAAGTTATTCATTGAGGCGCGTGATCTCTATATTATACTATGTGAAACCCAACAATCTCAACTGGTTTTGCACGGGGATCTGCACCATTATAATATCTTGCAAAATAATGATAAAACATGGCTAGCAATTGACCCAAAAGGTTATATTGGCGAAAGAGAATATGAAATTGGCGCATTTTTGCGCAACCCGATCGATGACAAAGTCCATCAACTAAAAACCATTCATTCACGACTTGCCATCATCGAACAACGGCTTAACCTCAACATGGCTAGAGTAAGAAAATGGGCATTTTGTCAGGCCGCATTGGCATCTATTTGGGCAGGTGACGATCTAAACCAAGCAACCCATTTTGTGAAGGTTGCAAAAGCACTTAAATCAATATGTTGACCATTTAAAACCATCACCAATTTTAGTCTAAAATCATCATTGGCTATTGAGTAAATCAGTTATAGAATCAGATGCTTCAGCATCAAGGCCATCATGGATTTTTGCCATTAAATCATGCCATATTTGCGCGGGCAAATTACCACCTGTTACTTTGTTGGTTGGCTTACCATCATCATTGCCAACCCAAACACCAGCAATATATTCGCTGGTAAAGCCAATAAACCAACCATCTTTATAATTTTGGGTGGTACCCGTTTTGCCAAAAGCCTGAAAATTAGGAATTTGTGCCTTTTTGCCTGTGCCCCAATCGGTTACTGCAAATAACATATCGCGCATTTGCAGCACATGTTGTTTGGCAACAATCCGCTCTGAACCATCGTTAAAATGGCTGTAAATATTTCTATTATTTTGACCTGTAATTTTGGCAATGATATGTGCATCGGCATCAAAACCGCCATTCATAAATGGCAAATAGCCATTGGTTAGCTCTTGCAAACTCACTTCACTTGTGCCCAGCGCAATCGATAAATCCTGCCGTAAATCCGATGCAATTCCAAGCCGCCTTGCGGTGGCAATAATTTTTTTAGAACCGAGTTTTTTAGCAAGCCTTAGTGATACGCTATTCATTGATTTTGCAAGGCTATTGGTTAATGTTACGTTGCCGTAATATTTTCCGTTATAGTTTTTTGGTCGCCAGTTTTTAAAGCGTATGGGTGCATCTTTTACTTTGCTTGTGGGCTTGTAGCCTGCTTCTAATGCAGCCAAATAGACAAATGGTTTAAACACGCTACCAGGTTGGCGCTTGGCATTAATCACTCGGTTAAAGCTGGATTTTCCGTAATTTCTGCCTCCAACCAAAGCCCGCACCGCACCATGTTGATCCATTAAAATCAGTGCAGCTTGCCCAGCTTTATAGGGGGTTGAAAATGCATCCATCACTCCATTTAGCGCATTTTCTGCCATTTGCTGTAAATAAGGGTCAATGGTTGCTTCTACGGTGATGTCGGTGTTCAAATCACCAGCCAATCCACGCATATCACGCATGATCCAATCTGCCGCATATTGGGCTTGTGAGGCAACATTGGTGCGCTTAATCCCAAGTGGAGCAGTTAAGGCGGTTTGATGTTGCTGCTTTGAAATATAACCTTCATCCAACATTGCGTTGAGTACCAATTTTTGGCGTTTTTTTGCCCGCTCTGGGTGGCGAATGGGGTTATAAGCAGAAGGGGCCTTCATTAAACCTGCCAATAATGCAGATTCATGTAATTGCAAATAACGAGCTGATTTATCAAAGTATTTTTGTGATGCAGCTTCAATACCATTGGCGCCAGCGCCAAAATAGGCGCGGTTAAAATACAGATTAAGCAACTCATCTTTCTCATATTTTGACTCCAACCAAACAGCCAACATAGCTTCCTGAACTTTACGCTTTAGTTTTTTTTCGGGCTTCAAATAAAGCATTTTTGCCAATTGCTGGGTTAAAGTTGAGCCGCCTTGCGCGCGATTGCCGTTGATTATATTGGCAATGGCGGCGCGCATTATTCCAAAAACATCTACGCCATTATG
This sequence comes from Hyphomicrobiales bacterium, assembly GCA_016744975.1. Classification (GTDB taxonomy): domain Bacteria; phylum Pseudomonadota; class Alphaproteobacteria; order Rhizobiales; family OSC116; genus OCS116. The sequence continues at coordinate 12,117 of JADGDI010000004.1, forward strand.
GCTGTAAAACCCCCGATCTTCAATTGAGACTAATGCCTGAATGGCATGTTTGGGCAGCAGCTTTATCGCAATATGGCCAGATTGCTGAGCAGCGCGGTGGGTTAACACTTCGCCATCGCTGGTGGTGATGCTAACGGTTGGTACCGTTTTGGGCACTTTTAATTTGTCGGGGTTTGGTAGATCTAGTGAATAATATAAAAATATTGCAAGGCCAATAATAGCGGCAATAGCACCCAAAAAACTGAGCCAATAAATGATAAATTTGATTGCCCGCCACCAAATAGAACCCGTTTTTAGTGGTTTTTTGGTGGTTTTTATTCTTTTTTTGGCGACATTTTGCTTGGTTTTTAAGGTTGTTTGCTTGTTTTTTGTTGCTGTTGGTGGCTTTTTTACAGTTTTTTGGCGCATTTTTGCACGATTGTTAGCGTTTTTTGTAGTTTTTACAGCTTTTTGAGTGGGCTTTTTAGTCATTTAAGTGCAAATCAAGTTAAAAAATCATCAATTCTTATCTATGATTCATATAGATTTGCACTTAAAACATTCTTAATTTTTACCCAATATTTAGGCATCTACATCAGCAGTTAGAGCGTTGGATTCAATAAATTCACGCCTTGGCTCTACCACATCGCCCATTAATTTAGTGAATAAATCATCAGCCTCATCAAGTATATTAACCTTCACTTGCAATAAAGTTCTTGCGCTGGAATCCAGTGTGGTCTCCCATAATTGTTCAGGGTTCATCTCACCCAAACCTTTATAGCGCTGTAAACTTAAACCTTTACGACCAGCAGCAAAAATAGTCTCCAAAAAGCTCAATGGACCAAATACGTCAGAGCTATTTTCTTTAAGTGTAAAGCTGCCTGGGGACTGATAAACCTCATCTAAATGGCTAGCAAGCAAATTCAGTCTGCGTGCTTCTGAGGATGCTAGAAAATGCTGGTCTAATATATGGGTTTCAGTAACACCGCGCAAGGTGCGTGAAAACTCTAACCCGCCATTGTCAATCACTTTTCCAGCCCAGCCTTGTTCAAACTCATCGCTTATATTATCAAGGCGTTTAGCCACCAGTTGCACGGCGCTTTGTGCTTGTGCTTGATCGCTTAATTTTTCAACATCCAAAATACCTGCAATTGCGGCTTGCTCAACAATAAACTTAGGATAATTTTGCGATACTTTACCAAGCAATATCTTAACATCGCGGGCTTTTTTAACGGTATCAAGTAAGTCATTACCACCCCGTTCTTCGCCATCATGCAAGCGCAAAATACCACCATCTGTGCCAGTATTAACCAGATAATCCTGCATTTCATCTTCATCTTTTAGATATTGCTCAGTCTTGCCGCGTTTTACTTTATAAAGTGGTGGTTGGGCAATATAAAGATAACCTTTTTCGATTAATTCAGGCATTTGACGGTAGAAAAATGTCAAAAGAAGGGTTCTAATATGCGCACCATCGACATCGGCATCGGTCATAATGATGATTTTATGATAACGCAATTTCTCAATGTTAAATTCTTCGCGGCCAATACCGCACCCCAATGCGGTGATTAATGTGCCGACTTGTTCTGATGATAACATGCGGTCAAATCTAGCACGTTCGACATTTAAAATCTTACCGCGCAATGGCAGAATTGCCTGGTTTTTACGGTTGCGGCCTTGCTTAGCGGAACCGCCAGCAGAGTCTCCTTCGACGATGAATAATTCAGCTTTAGCGGGGTCGCGCTCTTGGCAATCGGCCAATTTACCAGGCAAGCTTGCAATATCCAGCACACCTTTACGGCGGGTAAGCTCGCGCGCGCGCCGCGCAGCTTCACGTGCTGCAGCAGCCTCGGCAATCTTACCAATAATTAATTTGGCTTCAGTTGGGTGCTCTTCAAAATATTGGTTTAAAGATGCGCCCATCGCCCCTTCTACAACAGGTCTGACTTCGGATGAAACCAGTTTATCTTTGGTTTGGCTAGAGAATTTAGGGTCGGGAACTTTAACCGATAAAACACAGGTCAAACCTTCGCGGCTATCATCACCAGCAATGGTGACTTTTTCTTTTTTTGCAATGCCTGAACTATTGGCATAGCCGTTAATCGTGCGCGTTAATGCCGCGCGAAAACCTGCCAAATGTGTACCGCCATCGCGCTGGGGAATGTTGTTGGTAAAGCACATTACATTTTCATGGTAGCTGTCATTCCACCATAAAGCTGCTTCAACGGTTAGACCATCATCATTGGTGACGTCAACCAAAATTGGCTTTTCAAGTAGCGGGGTTTTGGTGCGGTCCAAATAGCGGACATATTCTTCCAAACCGCCTTCATAAACCATATTAGAAACCAGCTTTTCAGCAGGGCGGTGGTCGGTTAATATAATCCGCACACCTGAATTTAGAAATGCCAATTCGCGCAAACGATGTTCCAAGACTTTAAAGTCAAATTCAACCATGCTAAAGGTTTCAGACGATGGCAAGAATGATACTTCTGTGCCTTTTTCATCCTTAGCGTCCCCCACTTCTTTAAGCGGTGCATCAGAAACCCCGTGGGTAAAACCAATCGCATATTCTTTATCATCGCGCCAAATACGCAACTTTAGCCAGACAGATAGCGCATTAACCACCGATACACCAACACCATGCAGCCCACCAGAAATTTTATAGCTGTTGCTGTCAAATTTACCGCCCGCATGCAATTGCGTCATGATCACTTCAGCAGCGCTAATGCCTTCTTCTTTATGGATGTCCGTTGGAATACCTCGGCCATTATCACGCACTGAAATTGAGCCATCTTGATGGATGGCAACATGCACACTATCGCAATGGCCAGCTAAAGCTTCATCAATCGCGTTATCAACAGCTTCATATACCATATGATGCAAACCTGAGCCATCATCGGTATCGCCGATATACATACCTGGGCGTTTGCGTACGGCATCAAGGCCTTTTAAGACTTTAATGGCATCTGCGCCATATTCTTCGGGTGAACTATCGCTCATAAACTGATTCGCATCTCATATTTGATTCGTTATATTTATAGCGCAAAAATACCAATATCTGAAATTTTTGACCTTAATTTGCCTGCTTTATACGAGTTGAATGTGTATAAAAGATTGTTATAAATCAAATGCAAGGATTGATAATGGTCATTATCAGCATCATTTGAATTAAACATCTTTAATATCATGGTGTTATGAGTGTTTGCAAAAGATTTACTGCCCTAATATATTTAGGCAGTTGAATAATAAAGCTATTGGCATTCATACCCAATATTGAGCATGTTGAAATTTATACCAATAATGTTGCTAAAAATGTACAAAGGGCAACCACCAATAGGGCGGTTTGGGCGCGGTTGTGCCGGCGGGTTGATTTTGCAGTTTCTGCCATAATGGCATCGGCCTTTGAAATGGCATTGAGCTTTTCGACACTGTCCATCATGCGTTGCATATAGGCAGGCAATTTGGGCAAATGTGCGGCCAATTCAACCACTGTTTCCATGCTATTTTTTACCTTTGCTTCAACGCCTAGGGTTTTCTTTAGCCAGTTTTCTAGCAAGGGTTCCATCGATTTAAACATATCAAATTTCGGGTCGATCATCCGTGCGACACCCTCAACAATCACCAAACTTTTTTGCAGCATCACCAATTGCAATTGGGTGCGCATTTCAAATGTTTCGGTGGTTTTAAGCAGTTGACCTAATAATTTACCCATTGAGATATCTTCGGCATTGGCGCCCATCATTGGCTCGCCAATTGCCCGTAAGGCTAGTGCAAAATCTTCGACTTTAAAATGCTCAGGCACATAACCTGCTTCAAAGTGAATTTTGGCATTGTGTAAATAATCACGCCGCACAAAGGCATATAAAATCTCGGCTAAAAACCGCCTCTCGTCAGGGGTCATGCGGCCAATGATGCCAAAGTCGACTAAGGCAATTTTACCATCTTGCTGGATGAAGATGTTGCCAGGGTGCATGTCGGCATGAAAAAAGCCAAATTCCAAAGCTTGGGTTAAAAAGCAAGTTACAATATCCTCCGCCAATTTTGGCATATCCAACCCAAGTTTTTTAATCTGCGCCATATCCGACAGTGCCACACCCTCAACCCAGTCGGTGACCATCACATTTTTATCGGTTAGCGCCCAATTGACTTGTGGCATGATGAAATTTAACTCGGCAGGTAAATTGGCTGCATATTCGTGCATTTCAGCGATGGCCGCAGCTTCAAATCGCAAATTCATCTCAGCATTAACGGATTTTTTTAATGTTGCCACAACCTCGACCAAACGCAGGCGTTGGGCTTCTGGATCAAACTGCTCGGCAATGCCTGCTATGAAGAAAAAATCCGATAAATCTCGTGCAAAACGCTGCTCGACATCTGGGCGCAATATTTTTACCGCAACATAACGGCCATTGCTCAATTTTGCTTTATGCACCTGTGCAATGGATGCCGCTGCAATCGGTTGGCTGAATTCTACAAATAAGTTGGTGATTTTTTTACCAAAACTTTTTTCAATCTGTGCGATGGCGAGTTTTTGAGCAAATGGCGTGACATCATCTTGCAATTGACGCAAGCTAGCAGCGATTTTATCGCCTACCAAATCGGGTCTAGTGGCTAAAAACTGCCCAAGCTTTATATAAGATGGGCCAAGTTTTGCAAGCGCAAGGCCCATCCGTTTGTCAATGTCATTGCCGGCTCTTAAGCCAAAAATATAGGTTAGTGGGGATAGTATAAACAGGCCAAACTTTGCGCTAAAGCGCATGTTTCGCAACATATCGGCAGGAATAATTCGATATTTAGCAATAATATGCCCTGCGCGCATTAGTCTAAAAATATGCATTAAAAAACCCATAAACTATATCTTATATCCAGAATGAATGGCTGCCACGCCACCTAAATAATTGCGATAATCCACCATGCTAAACCCAGCATCTATTATCATTTGTGCAAATTTTTCTTGCGGCGGAAACTTGCGGGTCGACTCGACCAAATATTGATATGGCCCAGCATCACCAACAATGAGCTCGCCAACTTTTGGCACTAAATTCATACTAATCGCGTCATATATTTTATCAATGCCAGCAACCTGCATTTTAGAAACTTCTAGGCATAAAAAACGCCCGCCAGGTTTAAGTACGCGAAACGCTTCTCTCAGTGCTTTGTCCATATGGGTAACATTGCGAATGCCAAATGCAATCGTATATATGTCAAAATAATTATCTTCAAAGGATAGGCATTCGGCATTACCGCAAAGAAACTCGATGCGGGAGCGATAAGATTTTTTTGCAGCACGTTGCTCGCCAACTTTTAGCATATGCGCATTGATATCACAAACCGTGGAATGGGCATTTTTGCCTGCTTTTTCAAGCATTCTAAATGCAATATCTGCTGTGCCTCCTGCCACATCTAAATGGCGAAATTCGCCCGCATGTTTGGGCGGCGCTGCCCAGTCAATCAGTGCATCTTTCCAAATTCGATGCATGCCAGCGGTCATCACATCATTCATTAAATCATATTGATCGGCAACTTTTTCAAACACATTGTGAACCAATGTTTGTTTTTCATGCTCGGCAACTTGTTTGAACCCAAAGTTGGTGGTTTTTTCGGCTTTATCAACCATGATATTTCTCATTTTTAAAATGCGTCTTATGTGCTTATATAGGAGTTGGATAAAGCCGAAAAGCAAATTGTCAACTATATCCTATATCTCAACAATTTGCTACACTATGTCGCATGGTTTTTATGAACCAAAAGTAGAGAAATATTATGCCTGAATTGCCCGAAGTAGAAACCGTTCGCCAAGGCCTATTGCCAGCCATGAAGAGCAAAACCCTTATCAAACTAACGCTTAACCGTAAAGGCTTAAGGTTTGACTTTGACCCAGATCTAGCCAAGCTTTTAGAACAAAAGCAAGTGCAGAATATTGAACGCCGTTCAAAATACCTTCTAATTCATTTTACATATCAAAAATCGCAAAAATTACAAAAAACGCTAATCGCTCATTTAGGCATGTCAGGAAAGTTTACAATTTTTAGCCATAACGAAGCTAAAATGCGTGAAGCTTTAAAGCATGATCATGTCGTTTTTCAAATGGATGATGGCACAGAAATTGTCTATAACGACCCGAGGCGCTTTGGCTTTATGCTGCTGGCTGATGAAGGCCAATGGCAGGCACATAAGTTGATAAGAGATATTGGCCCAGAGCCACTGACTGATGCGTTTAACGCCGGCCATTTGGCACAAAAATCGGTCAATAAACGCGGCGATATTAAAAACCACTTGCTCAACCAAAAAATGGTTGCAGGGCTTGGTAATATTTATGTATGTGAGGCATTGTTTCGCGCTAAGATCAGCCCAACTGCGCCAGCTGCAATATTAGCAACTAAAGCCAAGAAGCCTACAAAAATCTGCCAAACCCTAGTGCCAATCATTAAAGACATATTAGTAGAGGCCATTAAAGCAGGGGGCTCAACCCTTAAGGATTATCGCAAAGCCGATGGTGATTTGGGTTATTTTCAGCATCGGTTTGTTGTTTATGGGCGTGAGGGCGAAATATGCCTAGCAAAAAACTGTAAAACCAAGATTGCCCGCCTTGTTCAGTCAGGCCGCTCAACTTTTTACTGCCCGAGCTGCCAAAAATAATGATGATGAACAGGTTTTAAAGCTGTGTTATGGCTTGATAATTCGTCACTCTATTTTTATTATAATATTTTTTAGCGGATTAATTTGAATCAAGGCGATCTTTACTTGACCTTTTTCGAATGTAGGGCTATAAGCTCGCCAATATGGAATTCTAATCTGAATTCTCTTTCCCATTGGCTATGCCAATTGTTAGAGTCTTCGTGACAATTATAAAAGAGCTAAAAATGGCAAATACCAAATCAGCTAAAAAAGCAATCCGCGTGATGGCACGTAAAACTGCAATTAACAAAACCCGCCGTTCGCGTGTACGTGGTTTTTTGCGTAAATTAGAAGAAGCAATCACAGCAGGCAGCTATGACGCTGCCAAAGAAGCATTGCGGGTTGCTCAATCAGAATTGATGCGCGCTTCACAAAAAGGCATTTTTAATAAGAAAATGGCATCTCGTAAAGTTTCTCGTCTTTCAAAACGCGTTAAAGCCCTAGCCGCATAATTGAAAATTTGACGGCATCACAAAATATATAAAACCCCCGTGCATTTACGCGGGGGTTTTTATGTGCTCAATAAAATATGGTAAATTTTATACATAAATGGTGATAAGTATTAATCCTTGTCATTAAAAATATGAGTCAAGACATGATTATAAAGAAAAATATTTGAAATAAAATTGAGCATGGCTGAATCTATAGGCTAATTTCTGTCAAGCCAACTTGGCTAAAATAAATTCATTTTTTTTCGCTGTTTTAGCGTTGATATCTGTGTTCAATTATGTTTAATATAACCAATCAAACTTAAACATCAATTGTTCAACTGCCCGCTTAATAAGGCCGTTAGATGATTTTTTGATGAAGTTTGCATGATATGGTGCGGATTTTATCTGCAAGGAAAAGCTGATCTGGGGGATCTGTTGGGTTGTGTGTATTTAGGTGGTTTAGGAATTGAAGATGTCGTTTAGGAATTGAAGATGTCGTTTAGGAATTGAAGATGTCGTTTAGGAATTGAAGATATGGGTGTAATATTTTGGTCATTTAAGAATTGATGATGCGAGTGTATCAAAATATTGAGTATTTCAGAATATTAGATACGCTAGAATATGGGTATATAATAAAATAAGAGCGTGTAAATTAATTCATGCGGCAACAAAGGTGAACACATGTCTCATATATATGCGGGCGATTTATCAACTAAAGAAGCATTTCAGGCGCTTCAGCAAGACCCAGCCTGTAAGTTGATTGATGTTAGAACGAAAGCTGAGGCAGTTTTTGTTGGCGCCCCTAAGTTGGGGAGTGATATATTGACTGAAAACCAAGAGGCTTATTGCTTACTTGAATGGCAATCATTCCCCTCTATGCAAAAGAATGATAGTTTTGTTGAGCAATTGCACCAGCAGTTACGAATCTGGCAGCAAGATGACAATGTCGATATTAAAGACCGTAAATTATTATTTTTATGCCGCTCTGGTGTACGCTCCAAGCATGCAGCAGATGTTGCAACGCAATTGGGTTGCTTAAACAGCCATAATATATTGGGCGGTTTTGAAGGTGATGTGGATAGTAACGGTCATCGAGCAACAGTATCGGGTTGGAAATACGAAAAACTCCCTTGGTCTTTGTGAATTAAATTTACAAAAGATTGAGACTTAATAGATTACTAATTTTATTCTCTTCAAAGGGGAAATGAATATTATGGAAGCAGCAGTGGCCGTCGCAGATTTAGATGTAAAATGGCAATCCGTACGTGAACAATTACGTAGTGAGCTTGGCGAAGACGTTTATTCAAGTTGGTTTACCCGAATGATGCCTGAGACATTTGATGGCGCAAATTTAACGGTGTCGGTTCCGACGCGGTTTTTACGGTCTTGGATTCAATCGCATTATCGAGAAAAACTACTTAGTAATTGGCAGAAAGAAATTGATAATTTGACTCAGGTCGATATTCTTGTGCGCAGCTGCTCAACCCGCCAAGCAGCACCTAAGCAAGATAACTTACAAATTCCGCAGCAGGCAGGCGAAGGTGAAAAGCAAGCCTTTAACGATTGGACAGACAAAGGTCATGGGCTTAAGAGCTTTGGCAATAATGCGCCAGTGAGTGGACAGCGCAATGCGGGTGATTTTGCTGGTGTGCGCCGCAACAATGTTGTTGACCCGCGCCAAAGCTTTGAAACATTTGTTGTTGGTGATAGCAATGCCCTTGCGTTTCAAGCGGCCAAGCGAGTTGCTGATGGCATGCCAAATGAGTTTGGTGGCTATCGCCCATTATTTATATATGGTGGTCCAGGCCTTGGTAAGACCCATCTGCTTAACGCCGTACGCCAACAGGTTATGTTTAAATATCCAGAGCGTAAAATGTTATATTTAACCGCTGAAGATTTTATTTGCCAATTTGTCAACGCACTTAAAAATCGCGATACATTGGCGTTTAAAGAAAAGTTACGTGCCACAGATTTGTTGTTAATAGATGATTTGCAGTTTTTGCAAGGCGAAAAGGTACAAGAAGAATTTGACCATACGTTCACTAATTTAGTAGAATCTGGTAAGCAGGTTGTATTGGCTGCTGATCAATCGCCAATTCAATTAAGCTGTTTGAATGATCGCATGCGCTCAAGGCTTTCAGGTGGGTTGGTTATTGATATTTGCCCCAATGATTTTGACTTGCGGGTACGCATTTTAAAAGCCAAGGTGACCGAAGCCCAACGGGTTAACCCAACTCTGGCTGTGCCTTCAGATGTGTTGCAATATATTGCTGAAAATGCATCACGTTGCGCGCGCGGCCTTGAAGGGGGCTTAGTTAGCGTATTGTCACGCGCTCAAAATGGGGTGATCACATTGGATATGGCACGCAGCGCTTTGCGTAATCAGGTATCCATTGAAGAGAACCGCATCATTCGTGTGCATGATATTATAAAATCTGTATCGGATTTTTATCAAGTTTCTAAAGCCGATCTATTCTCGGCACGTCGCCATCGTTCAATAGTGCGCCCACGGCAAATTGGCATGTATTTGGCCAAAATGCTAACCTCGCGTAGTTTGCCAGAAATTGGCCGCCGGTTTGGTGGTCGCGATCATACAACTGTACTCCATGCGGTGCGGAAAATTGACGATTTACTGAAAAAAGACCCTATTTTGGCTGAAGAGGTGGCACGCCTTAAGCGTGAGATTGAGCTTGGCGATAGCATGCACCGTTAAAAATGGTGTGATGCTTGATAAGTTACTAGAATGAACCTTCTTTGCCATCATTTTAGCATTAAGCTGAGTCTAACATATTGTTGGCTCGGCTATTCCTGTTTACATTTGTAAAATAAGCAAAGATTTTGCTTTCAAGGTGGTTAAAACTCTTATATTCTAAGGATCATAACTGATTCTGATGCTGAGTTTAGCGCCTAAATTTTAAGGATTTTATGATGAAAGTGACCATTGAACGCGAAACATTGCTGAAATCACTCAACCATGTTCAAGGTGTCGTTGAACGGCGCAATACCATTCCTGTTTTGTCAAATATTCTGATTGCCGCCACAGGCGAGCAGGTGCATTTTACGGCAACGGATCTTGATATCAGCATTGTTGAAGGCATTGCAGCCATTGTTGACCAAGCAGGCAGCATTACCGCCCCTGCACATTTGCTTTATGATATTGTGCGAAAACTGCCTGATGGCACGCAAATTTCGATCGAAAAAGTTGAAGACACCCGTATTGATATCCGCTCTGGTCGCTCGCACTTTACGTTGCAGGCCTTATCGGCAGATGACTTTCCAAACCTTGCCTCTGGGGAGATGAGCCATGAATTTAGCATGACGGTTACCCAGTTAAAACGGATGATTGAAAAAACCCGCTTTGCGATCAGTACCGAAGAAACCCGCTATTACCTCAATGGGATTTATTTCCATGTCAGTGAAGATGATAGCCCGAAGCTATGCGCTGTTGCAACTGATGGTCATCGACTTGCTAAAGTTGAGATGGATGTGCCAGAAGGCGCATCTGGCATGCCTGGTATTATTTTACCACGCAAAACCGTTGGTGAATTGCATAAATTGCTTGAAGCGAGTGATGAGAGTGTGACCATTGCATTATCGGATAGTAAAATAGAATTTCGCATTGGCCAAACCGTTGTAACTTCAAAATTAATTGATGGCACATTTCCTGCTTATGACCGAGTTATCCCAAGTGGCAATGAAAATGCGATGTCGGTTGAAACCAAGGTGCTAACCAAAGCGGTTGATCGAGTGTCTACTGTGGCCAATGACCGAGGACGTGCTGTGAAGCTTACTTTGGCTAAAGATGTTCTTACGTTAGAAGTGAATAATCCTGAAAGCGGCCATGCTGAAGAAGAGCTGATGGTTGATTATCAGGCAGTGAATTTGGAAACTGGCTTTAATGCCAAATATATGCTGGACGTATTGAACCAATTAGAGGGTGATAATGTTGAGTTTTTATTTGCTGAAAGCATTGACCCTGTATTGGTTAAAGACCAAGGTGATGAAGGTACAATTTATGTGCTGATGCCAATGAGAGTTTAGTTGGGCGTTGCTCATTAAATTTATTGATCTTTATAAATTGGAGATAGTTTTATCGCCTATATTTCGGAATTACGGTTAGAGAATTTTCGTAATTATCGACAATTATCACTAAACCTGTCGGCAGAAACCAGCATATTTTTTGGTGCTAATGGCAGTGGTAAAACCAATATTTTAGAAGCATTATCCTATTTAACTTCGGGGCGCGGCTTACGGCGTGCAAGCCTTAGTGACGTGGTAAGACATGAGCAAAGTAATGATGAGCATATAGTAAATTCACCAAATGGGTTTAGTATCTTTTGCAACATTACCCATGCTTATGATGATGTAAAGATTGGTGTGGGTGCTAGGCTTAACGAGGTTCAAAATACCAAATATTCCTCTGGCGCAAGCAACGCAATGTCTGGTTTGAAATATAGCAAAGAAATTCGTATTGATGGTGAGACTCATAAAAATAGTGTCGCGCTTGGCGACTATGTTAGGGCAATTTGGCTCACCCCATCGTTAGACCGACTTTTTACTGGCCCGGCAGCCGACAGGCGTAAGTTTTTTGACCGTTTTGTTACAGGGTTTGACCCCGCACATAATGCCCGCACCGCACGATTTGAAAAAGCCATGCGGGAGCGTAACAAACTACTTGAAAAAAATATTTTGGACGATGTTTGGCTACGTGGTATTGAAGTTCAAATGGCCGAGCAGGCTGTGGCTATTGCCGCTGCCAGACGCGAAGTTGCGCTGCATTTAAGCGCGCTGTTAAGTGCGGGTCAAAAAACTGCTTTTCCTTTTGCGCGTATTGTTATGCAAGGTGATTTAGAGCAGATGATTGGTGAAAAATCTGCGATTGAAGTTGAGGAATATTATCTTGAACGCCTAAAAAATAACCGCCAGTTTGATCAGCAATCGGGACGAACTCAATTTGGACCGCATAAATCTGATCTGTTGGCATGGCATGGTGCTAAAAATATTGAAGCAAAAAAATGCTCAACGGGCGAGCAGAAAGCGCTGCTCATTGCACTGCTACTTGCCCACGCAAAATTGGTAAAACAGGTTGCTGGCGATGCAATATTAATTATGTTATTGGATGAAATCACTGCGCATTTAGACGCCACGCGCCGCGCGGCATTATTTGAAGAGTTGGGAAATTTGGGCGCGCAATTATTTATGACGGGCACCGATAGGAGCTTATTCAGCGCATTAGAGAAAAATAGCAATATATTTGAAATTAATGATGGCCTGATTGTAGGTTAATTGGATAAAATTGCATTATGAAGATAAATAATAATCAACCCGCAATCTCTAATTTTAACATATCAATCAAGAGGTTAATATCAAGTGGTTTTCTATTGCGGTCGCTGTTGTTAATAACGCCTTTGCGTTCAAAATTCACATAGCCTTCTAACATTGTCCAAACCGCAATTTGGGTAATTTCTGCATCACCATAAGGGTGGTTGAACGGCGCGCAAATATCAATTAGAACCTGATATGCGCTGTCAGCGGCTGTATTCCATTTCTCATCGTCATTATAGCAGTTTGTTTTATCGAAAATAATACTAGCCAATGCGCTATTCTCGCGGGAGAATTTTAAATAGCCGATACAGCAGCCATGCAGTCGTGATTTTGGATCATCATGAGCTGCCGCAATATTAACATTCATTTCATCGGCAAAAAGCAAAAAGCCTCTCGTTATGATTGCAGTCATCAAGCCTTTTAGCCCTTTGAAATGATGTGCTGGAGCGGCGTGGGATACCCCAGCGCGTGCTGCACATTTTCGCAAAGTTAGCGCATCAACGCCGCCTTCATTTAGCAAGCTTATGCCTGCCTCAATCAAAGCTTCACTGAGGTCGCCATGATGGTGCGGCTTCTGCTCATTTTGTTTGGTCATTATCCATTGATACAAGATTAGCTTGACAGTGTCAATTTTAATACTTATACAAACAGCTTTACACTGTCAAGCTTTTGGATGATGGTTGAAACCCCGCTATGGAGATTGTGATGAAAATGAAAAAAGCTTTTGGGTTAGCCAGCCTTGGTTGGGCAATGATGGCGCTTTTAACCATTGGCGTTAGTGCCAATATGTATAATTATTACCAAACAGGTATGCCCAATGCATTCCAGCCTGACCTATATGTCAGCCATAAAGTTCAACTACTTTGTCATATTACAGGTGCGATAATTGCTGCATTGGCAGGGCTTACTCAGTTTAGCGCCAAATTTCGTATTAACCACCCAACTTTACACAGAGTTTTGGGGTATATTTATATAGGCGGCATTGCCATTTCCGCACCAGCGGGGTTTCTAATGGCCCTAATATCCAAAGGTGGATTGGTGACGCATATTGGCTTTGGTATCTTGGCGGTTCTTTGGGCTTTTGCCACATTTAAAGCGCTTTATCATGTCATTAAGGGAGATATTCAATTGCATCATCAATGGATGATCCGTTCATATGCATTGACATTTGCATTTGTAACATTGCGGCTTTGGATTGGTGTTTTGATGGTCATTAATAAAGGTCAAAATTTTGACGAGATTTATCAAACTGTGGCGTGGCTTTGCTGGGTGCCTAATTTATTGATTGTTGATTATTTTATTGCGCGAAACAATAATAAGAAAATCTTAAAATCAAATATTCCACACGACTAAATAGTTATTTAAAATGGCTTTCTGGCTTTGACTGCTGCACTTAGAGTGCCTTCATCAAGATAATCCAACTCGCCACCAACGGGGACACCATGTGCTAGCATGGTTACCTCAACATCGCAATATTCAAGCGCATCGGTAATATAATGTGCGGTGGTTTGACCGTCAATGGTGGCATTCAGTGCTAATAATATTTCTTTGATTTCTACTTTCTCGGCGCGCTCTACCAGCTTTTTAATATTCAATTGATCTGGCCCAATGCCGTCAAGTGCTGACAATGTGCCGCCTAATACCAAATATCTGCCTTTAATTGCCGAAGCACGTTCCAGCGCCCAAAGATCGGCAACATGTTCGACGACACAAATCACTTCACTGGCGCGTTTGGGATTGTTGCAAATACCGCAGGGATCGCTGATATCAAGATTGCCACATTGGTTGCAAGTTTGAATTTTTTCAGCAGCTTCCTCGCAGGCTCGGCCAAGCGGGCGTAGCAACTGTTCCTTTTTTTTAAGCAAGTGCAAGGTGGCGCGGCGCGCACTTCTTGGTCCAAGGCCAGGTAGGCGCGATAAAATTTGAATCAATGCCTCGATTTCGGCACCTGCTTTATGACCGCTCATAATTTTCCCATTTATTTAGCTACATATTAATAATGGCAGGTGTTAAAAGCCCATGCCTTCAGGCAATTGTAATCCACCCATAATTTCTTTGGTTTTTTCTGCAACCATGGCTTCTGACTTTTGTTTGGCATCATTATGAGCAGCCATAATCAAATCTTCCAGAATTTCGGCTTCATCTGGAGTGATTAAGCTTGGGTCAATATGCATGGCTTTGATGAGACCTTTGCCATTTAAAGTGACTTTAACTAGGCCGCCACCTGATACGCCTTGGGCGGTTAATAACTCTATTTCTGCCTGCATATCGCCCATCTTGGCTTGCATTTCTTGAGCTTGCTTCATCATTTTGCCCATATCGCCCATTTTACCAAACATAGTCATTCCTTGTTTTTAGTTTACTTTTATGAATCTGACTTTTGAACCAGCTCATCTAAATTTATAATTTTACTAACAATTGCACCTTCAAATTGTGCCAATGTATATTTTATCAGCGCTTCTTGGCTGAATTTTCTAACCTCTTCGGCAAATTTTTCTAATGCTTGCTCGCGTAAGGTTTTAGCGGCATATTCAACGGCCTTATGATCAAACATAATCAGCCAATTGTCGCCCGTCCATTCTTGTAATAAGGCGCCCAATTGTTGGGGCAGGGCTTTGTCGGCTTGTGGCAGGGGTTTTAAAATCACCTCGCCGATTTTATAACTAACGAGCAAAACATTGTCCAAAATCTCGCGACGGAGTAATAATTCTCGCTTTTTGCCCAATGTAGTAACAAGTTCTTCTAATGATTTAGGGCTGTAAATTAAGCCAGTTGCTAAGGGTATAATTTCAGCTTCTTGATGGCCAAATTCGGCAGCGGCTTCATCAGAAATGGCATAAAATGCAGCGTCATCCTCGGGCGAAATAGTTTGAAGGATGGGTGCATTATCGGTATAGTCATCATAGCCAACATCAAAGCCATCTTGGCTTATATCACCCGCTGACTTTTTGGGGTGTAATGCAACCACATTGTTGTGTTTTGGCTCTGTAAGCTCAACTTCTGGGGCAACTTTAATGTCTAGTGCTTGCGCAACATTACTGCTGTTTGGGAAACTTAATAAAGCGGTACTTGCTGTATTGGGTGGTGTTAATGAAGCCATGTTCTGCGAAGGCGCCGCAACATGAGCAACATTACTGGGGGTAGAGGATGGTGCGGCGGGCTTTGAAATTTGAACCGTATTTGTTGCGTCAGTGTCATTAAGCTGCATTAATTTTTTAATCACATCATCAGGATTGGGCAATTGAGCGCCATAGCCTAAGCGAATTAATGCCATTTCTGCAGCGGCAAAGGGTTTTGGGGCATTTTTTACTTCTTCCATGCCTTTTAGCAGCATTTGCCAAGCTTTGGCTAGGCTTCGCATGGACAATTTAGCGGCAAATTGATTGCCTTTATCATGGGCCTCTTTTGACCAGATATTATCTTGTAAGTTAGGGATAACCTTGAGGCGGGTGATCCAATGGCTGATCTCGGCAAGTTCGGTCATAATGCGCAATGGATCAGCGCCTTCGTCATATTGGTCTTTGAACTCAGCCAATGCCTCAGGTAATTTACCCTGCATTAAATTCTCAAACAGGCTAAACATCCGCATTCGATCGGCAATGCCTAGCATTAACCTGACATTATCAGCAGAGACTTTGCACCCAGATTGACCTGCACCCCCAGCCATGGCTATGGCTTGATCTAAAATCGACAGACCATCACGAGCGCTGCCTTCGGATGCCTGGGCGATGATTGCCAAGGCATCATCACTAACCGCTGCGCCTTCTTTTGTTGCGATATCGCCAAACAGGGTTTTAAGCTGGGCGGCATCTATCCGCCTTAGATCAAACCGTTGACAACGCGATAATATGGTGACTGGGATTTTTTGGATTTCGGTGGTTGCGAATATAAATTTAACATGTTCTGGCGGTTCTTCAAGTGTTTTGAGCAGGCCGTTAAATGCCGCTGTGGTCAGCATATGCACTTCGTCAATAATATAGACTTTATAACGGGCATTGACCGGTTTATAGCGTACAGATTCGATAATCTCGCGTATATCGCCAATACCTGTGCGCGATGCGGCGTCCATCTCAAACACATCTATATGGCGGCTGTCCATAATATCTTGGCAATGTATGCCAAGTTCTTTTAGCTGTGTGCTTGGTTTATTAATGCTGCCATCTTTGCTTTGATAATTAAGCGCACGGGCTAAAATTCTAGCGGTTGTGGTTTTGCCAATGCCTCTAACGCCAGTGAGAATATAGGCTTGTGCAATGCGGCCAGAATTAAACGCGTTTTCTAGCGTTTGTACCATGGCGCCATGGCCGATCATATCTTCAAAATTATGTGGGCGATATTTGCGGGCTAAAACCTGATAGGTTTCGCCTTTTGCTGTGCCTTCAGAATTTTTTTCATCATCGCTCATAATTTACCACTTTTATACCGTCAATATTGCTTGACCACATTAGTCAAAATATAGCCAATGTGCAATTGAATATGCATTTAGAATGTAGAGAGAATAAGGGGACTTGACTTTAGAGAATAGGAAACTGGACTTTAGAGAATAGGAAACTGGACAATGACCCATGAAAGATTCGTTGTGGCTGCTTCCTTCCGGATCTGACCAGGTTGGCGAAAGACACGTCCATCGCCAGCTTCCCACTGCCTATATGATATATTTACCCGCCAGTTTCAAGTATTTTTTGTAGTTTTGAATATTTTTTAGGCTTTTTCGGCTTTTACAAATGTATCGCGGAAAATATTACGCTTATAAGTGCCAAATATTTTAATTTCGGTGGTGAAAAAGGCCAATTCTTCCAAAGCCAATTGCAAGCCTCTATCATCAGGATGCCCCTCGACCTCGGCATAAAATTGTGTGGCGCTAAAGCCGCCTTCGACTTGATAGGATTCTAGCTTAGTCATATTGACACCATTGGTGGCGAAACCGCCCATTGCTTTATACAAAGCAGCGGGTACATTACGCACTCGAAACAAAAAACTGGTGATCATCGGCCCATCATCGGGTTTGAAGGCTGCTGCTTGACGCGAAAATACAATGAAGCGGGTTGTATTATGCGCGGCATCTTCTATGTTGCGGGCTAATATATCTAAACCGTAAATTTTTGCGGCAATTTCAGGTGCAATGGCGGCTTTGCTTGGGTCGGCCCATTCAGACACCATGCGCGCGCTGCCTGCTGTATCGGCAGCGATATGGGTTTTAAGATTGTGTTTCCGTATAAATGCTCGACATTGTGGTAGGCCAACAATATGGCTATAAACATCGGTGATTTGAGCAATATTTGTGCCTTTAAGCGCCATTAAATGAAAGCGAATCGGTAGGAAATATTCGCCGATCATATGTAAATTGGACGATGGTAATAAATGATGAATATCTGCCACGCGGCCTGCCAAAGTATTCTCAATGGCGATCATTGCAAGCTCGGCTTTGCCACTTTCGACCATTTTAAACGCCAATTCGAAGCTATCGCATGGCATAACCTCCATTTCTGGATATTGTTGATTGCAAATAATGTGCGAATTTGCGCCAAGTTCGCCTTGAAATGCGATGATTCCTTTTTTTGAATTGGTCATAGCACTTCCTTAATCATTAATTTGCTAGCATATAAGCGGTAAATTTGACCATATTTTTCTAAAACTCAAGCAATATTAAATATATTTTTAGGCGTTTTATTGAAAATCCCCAAACTATCGTTAAATTATGGGAGTTTTGATTGCAATATAGTTTAAAAAATGTTTAATCTAGCTCAATAATTAATTCGAAAATCAGACTTTTTCGAAAAATCAGACTTGAAGGCGATCCGAATGAATTCTACCCAATTAACAAAAATTGCAGCTGCAATTGTCATGTCTTTATTGGTTCTGATTGGAATTGGTAAGTTTTCCAGTTTTCTTTATAGCCCAACAGCGCCCAAAACCCCAGGTTTTGAAGTCGCAATTGTAGAGCAAGGCCATTCAAAGCAGGTAGCAGAAGTTGCGCCAATAGTTGATTTGGCTACACTTATGGCATCTGCAAGTGTTGAAAAAGGCCAGAAAGTTGCAAAGAAATGTGCAGCTTGCCATACATTTGATGAGGGTGGAAAAAATGGTGCAGGGCCGAATTTATTTGATATTTTAAACCGTACAATTGCAAGTGTAGATGGTGTGAGATATTCAAAAGCCATGATTGCACTTAAAGATGAAGGCGTGACATGGGGTTATGAAGCGCTATTTGAATTTATTAGAAAGCCTAAAACCTATATTAAAGGTACGGCCATGGGGTTTGGCGGCATTAAAAAAGATGGTCAACGCGCAGATTTGATCGCCTATTTGCGTTCGCTAAGTAAATCTCCTGCTGAATTACCAAAATAAGTGAATTCATATAGATCAATTAGATTGACTTGTTTACAGTAATGGCATGATTTAAATTGCATCAACATATTTGTTGGTGCTTTTTTGTGTCAAAATAATCAACCGTCTCTACCCACGCAAGATCAAGGTGAAACCATGTCAATTTTAATTGCAACACCCAACCCGCAGGATGAAAGCTGGTTTGAAGCTTTTAGACGTCGATCCAAACAGGTGAATATTCAACCCAGCGACATTGAGTTTTGGCCAAATGTAAAAAATGCTGACGATATTGAGTATTTAGTTACCTGGAAGCCACCTTATAAAATATGTGATAAATTGCCTAAACTTAAGGCAATTTTTAACTTGGGAGCGGGGGTTGATCATTTATTATTAGATGATAGCCTACCCAAAAATGTGCCAATTATACGGGTAGTGGATGATAATTTAACCCAAAGAATGGGTGAATATGTTTGCCTACACACGCTTTATCACCAGCGTAATATGGTTGAGTTAAACAATTTGCAGACTAAACATCAATGGGT
Organism: Hyphomicrobiales bacterium; assembly: GCA_016744975.1. Lineage (GTDB taxonomy): Bacteria > Pseudomonadota > Alphaproteobacteria > Rhizobiales > OSC116 > OCS116. Next base: position 31,399 of record JADGDI010000004.1, read on the forward strand.
TGAGCAATATGACCCGATTGCATCAGCTGTTTCCGTTGGTGTGATGGGACTTGGACAAATTGGTGCTTATTGTGCGGATCTATTGGTTAAAATTGGCTTTAAAACCCTTGGCTGGAGTAACAGCAAAAAAGATATTAATGGCGTAGAAGCTTATACTGGCGCGGCTGAATTAGATGAATTTTTAGCAAATACTGAAATTTTGGTCAATATATTGCCGCATACTCGCCAGACAGACAGATTGATAAATTACAGTCTTTTAAAAAAACTTAAAAAGGATGGTAGCCTTGGAGGCTCAAGTTATATTACTGCTGGCCGAGGTAAAACCCATGTCGAGCATGATATATTAAAGGCGCTAGAAGATGGGTGTTTAAAGTCAGCATCAATGGATGTGTTTGAGCAAGAACCATTGGCAGAAGACAGCCCGCTTTGGTCGCTCAATAATTTGCTGATCACCCCACATAATGCGGCATCTTCTGACCGCGAAACGGTGAGTTTGCAGATATTAAAACAAATTGCGAGCCATAAATTAGGCGGCAAGTTGAACAATATTGTTGATTTGCAAAGGGGATATTAGTTTATATTCTTGGTTATTATATCGCTCAACGATCGGCTTTTCGGCTAATAAGGTCGCCATAATTTTCAACATATAACGCACCTGCAACGGTGCGCTGTACAAGCACATTGCGCCGATCATCAACATCGCGTTTGCGTGCCAATAAGTCTAGCTGCCCCATTGCATCTAATGCGCGGGTAATAACTGGTTTAGTGACATTTAGCTTTTGAGCAAGGCCTCGGACAGTGTGTGGGCCAGGTTCCAAATAGACGCTAAACAGGATAGCAAATTGACGCATAGATAAATCATGAGCGCCTTTAGTAACTTGATCTAAAACCACTTGTTGCCAAAGGGTTAGGGCTGTTCTATTTTCAAGTTTCACCATGTTCAGCACCTTATATAATATTCGTTTCGTAGCCGTATTATTGCACAATTTTACAGTTTAGCCAACTCATTTAATTTTACAAAAAAACCAGCAGAACAGATGTTCAGCTGGTTAATGGATGTTTCAAAATAATAGAATTTATGAAATCTGCATTTATCATGATTAATTGCACATGATTAATTATTCATGATAAGTGGGTATTAGCCTGTTGCAGACATTGGCACTAATAAATTTGAATCAATCTGTAAATTTACCCGGTTGGTAACAAAATACCGTTTAAAACTGAGTACTATATTGTTGTTACCACTATATTCTGTTGTTTGAATATAATTTGTTTCTGCCACTAAAACAGGTATAATATGTTTTAAGCCCAGCATGTTTTTAAACTCTTGTTCTGGCAAACCTGCTGATATAGTTGTTGGCAATGGGCTGAATAAACTAGGGTTATTTCGCGCATTTTCCTCTAAAGATACTGGTGTTAACACATCGGTACCGTTAAAATATGATAAAATGTTTGATTGTACATCACAACTATATAAGGCCAATGGCTCGTCGGCTTGTGAGACCATTGATTTAATTCGCCAAATCTTATCGGCTTCATTAAGGTATAAGATATTTTCACTTTTTACATCGGGAATGATTAACTCACTTGATAAAAGCTTTTCATCTAATTTTGAAAAATCAAATATATCTGCCTCACTGGAGCGACTTTCATTAATGGTAATGCAAGCTGGTTTGTCTAAAACATAAGTCCCGCGCCCTTGCTCTACCGAAATCAAGCCAATATTCTGCAAATATAATAATGCTTGACGCGCAGTATTTCTATTCACATCAAATTGAATCGCAAGATTATTGAGTGATGGTAACCTTGTATTGGGTTTATAATTGCCTGATTTAATACTATCTTGTATCTGTGTTGCTATATTCAGCCACACAGGTTGATTATTTTTTCGCATGTTGTCCTCTTTCTTCTCTTCGCATTTTTAGAATACATGACTCGAGGAGTTTTACAACTTTAGGGTGAGATACCCAGCGAAACTATTAAACCAATGGTTGTGTGCTGGGATCAAAATAATTGCAGAAAAATCACTAACACGCTGAAAAATAACACTAATTTATAATTTTGACAAATTTCAAAATGTGTTAATAACTATGCCAGAATATTGCAAATAAAAGAATATTATTAACAAAAACTTGCGATAGAGATTAAATGATAGATATGTTTATTAGTGATTCGAATTTTAAAAATATAAATGTCAATTAACACTCATTGCGGTCGGTTAACTTAACCCGATCAGAAAGCCGAGGGATTGCGATCATATTATCACTATAAGTTGTGCTGCCACCTAGAAACTCGGAAAATTGTGAGTTGTAAATATAATCAACCTCTACCAAAATACTACTTTGGTTGGCTGGAAATACCTTAGCATGTGCATTGGTATATTTATTACATTTAACAGGTACAAATGTTACATCACCACCAGAATCTTTTACATGTTGCCACCTTAATGTAGGCGCATCAGCAGCATCGCCCTGCATAATGCTTGAAATTCTGTAGCGGATGGTACTGGCATCAAGCGGTTGCATAAGGCTTTTGGCCAATGGATGTAATGCTTCTAATTCAACTGTTGAGGTTTCTGCGCTTTGCGCGACGATATCAGCCAAACTTGCGGTTAAATTACTAACCTTCCGCACGGCGCGAAAATGCCCATAATACTCCACACAACCTAATAGAAGGGCAATGAGTATTGGAAAAGTTAACATGAACTCGATGGCCGCAACGCCGCTTTCATCGGATTTAAATTTTTTGGCAAGGCGAACTAAGTTGGCAGTGTGTTTATGTTTAATAGGGGTCATAAGCTTATTGCCTGTTAAAATGGTTCATTTTTAAATGCTACGATATGCACAAATAGGAATTTGTTAGTGCCATAATTTGACAGACGCATGACTGCCCCAAATGGGTTTAATATGTCATAAACATATGTAGAGCGCACGGTGATTATACTTTTGGGCCCGCCTAGATTAAATACTTTTTTATTGATCAGCTTATTGGTAGCGGGATCAATTAAACTATCTAAATTACTACCGGCACCAAAATCGTTAAACACTTCAGCTTCTACATGGAGTTTTGCCAAACTCACCAATCCAAAGCCATTGCTAACAATTGCAGACTTAAAGGTATCTTCAGTAACAGCACCTTTATGGGCTGTGCCTGTTCGGATATCACGAGAGGCCTTAGATAATGCTTGCTCGAGAATTAGATCGGTTAAGAAAATAAACCCAACCTCGAATATACCAAAAATAATGGCAAGAAAAATAGGGACAACCAATGCAAATTCTACGGCGCTGGCGCCATTTTCATTTTTGCAAAATCGTTTTAAAAGCTTTTGTTTTTTCATTTTTCAATCACATAAGATTGGTGGATAGCGGTATGTCGCTAATATTTTGACAATTATAATCAATGAATATTATAGATTTCTTAAAATTTATAGATTGATTGATCAAATACTGAATATTAACAATTTAATTCATATCATTATTAATTTGCGAGACAGAATTTGAATTTTGGCCTTGATCTTGTGGCTCAGGCAATATTTCTGGTAAATCCAAGCTGCTAATGCGCTCACCTTTTTTGAAAATTTTATTGGTTGAGGTTTGAATGGCTTCAACATCTTTTGAAACCATGGCAAAATGTTTGGAAAGATTGGTGACCCGGGTATCCAATCTGTGCATATCATCCATCATTCGTGCCACTTCATTTTGTATTAAATGCGCTTGCTCGCGCATTTTTGCATCTTTTAATATTGACTGGATGGTGTGGATCGCCAGCATTAGCATATTGGGCGAGGCGATAAACACCCGCTTGCGATGGCTTTCTTGAATCAAGTCATCAAAATTCTCGTGAATTTCAACAAATATATATTCGCTTGGCACAAACATTATAGCTGTGTCTTGAGTTTCGCCAGCGATGAAATATTTATCATCTATATCGGAGATATGTTTTTTTACATTTACCCTGATTTGGGCCTTGGCCAGTTTAGCCTCCTGCTCATTGCGCGCCTCTTGCCAAGCACGAAAGCCTTCGAGTGGAAATTTTGCATCAACCACTATTTTTGCAGCTTGATTGGGCAGGTTTATAAGGCAATCTGGACGCTTGCCATTGCTTAATGTTGCTTGAAAATTATAAGCGCTTGGTGGGAGGCCATCGGCGATAATTGCCTCCATTTGACCTTGACCAAATGCACCACGCGCCTGTTTATTGCGCAAAATATCTTGTAAATTAACGACATGAGATGATAGGTCAGTAATGTTTTTTTGTGCATTATCAATCAGTGATAACCGTGAGTTAATATGATTAAGGCTTTCAAATGTATTTTTTTGATTTTGATTAAGGCTTTGGCCAACTTTATGGCCAAGGTTATCCATCCGTTCATTTAGCACCCGAGCCAAGCCAGATTGCTGATTGGCCTGCACATCACCCAAATTTTGAATTTTTCCGCTTAGCTCAGCATTGGTTTTGAGCAGATCTGCCAGCCTTTGTTCAAGCTGTTGGCTTTTATGCTTTTCTGCTTCGGTATGGGCAATTTCATGCTCGTACCGACTGCGTTCAAGCTCACCTTGCAACAAGCGGCTTTTGGCGCTGCTGCGCGCGATAAACCAAATGGCTGCTACAATCAGTAAGCTTATAAAAACAAAGCCCAATAATGCAAAAAATTCACCGCCAGTTAAACTGAGCGAACCGATAGTATATAGCTGATCTTGTAACATGATGGCCTAACCAATTTCTATTTGCCTAGGCTTATCACATAAAAAAGAACAAAAATAGTACATTTACCAAGAATTTGCTATTTTACTAAAATATTTATGAAAAAGGTACAAATAAAGCAATGCTTGGGATTAGGATCAGCAAGGTTAGTCTTATAATATCGACAATCCAAAATGGGGTGACGCCTTTGAAAATAGTTTTAGTACTAACATCTTTTAGCACACCGCGCAGCACAAATACATTTAGGCCAACGGGTGGGGTTATGAGTGAAATCTCGGTGACCACGACCACTAATATACCAAACCAAATTAGATTCATTTCGGGTGTCATGCCAAAATCAAGACCTTGGATTAGCTGGTAAAAAACCGGCACGGTTAGCAATAACATAGAGAGGCTTTCAAACACACAGCCAAGCACGATATAAACTGCCATGATGAGCAATAAGATGAGAAGTGGCGATAAGTTAAAGCTGGTAACAAAGGCTAATAGCCCTTCTGGCAAACCTGCTAGATTTACAAAGTTTGAAAATATGGTAGCGCCTATGACCAACGAAAATAACATTGCCGTTGTGGTTATGGTTTCAATCAAAGCATTCATGATTTTAGCCCAAGTCATTTTACGTTTAACCAAACCGATCAACAACGCACCGCCTGAGCCAATGCCTGCCGCCTCTGTGGGGGTGAAAATACCGCCATAAATGCCGCCAATTACTAAGGTGAATAATGCCAATACGCCAAAAATACCTTGCAATGCTTTAAGCTTTTGTCGCCAGTTAAAACGTTCGCCAGCTGGCCCATATGACGGATTGCGCCAAACAGTCCATTTAACGGCAACCAAATATAGCAAGATACCCAACATGCCAGGTAAAATACCCGCTAAAAATAGCTTTCCGATGCTGACCTCGGTTAAAAGGCCATACATGACCAGGATAACACTGGGCGGGATTAAGATGCCCAATGTACCGCCAGCAGCGATGGATGCGGTGGCCAAACTATCGGCATAGCCATATTTACGCATAGAAGGCATGGCAACTTTGCTCATGGTAGCAGCGGTGGCTAAAGAGGAACCGCAAATGGCACTAAAGCCGCCACAAGCCACAATGGTTGCCATAGCAAGACCGCCTTTGCGTTTGCCTAAAAAGGCATAAGATGCTGCATAAAGCTCTTTTGACAGGCCAGATACATTAACAAACAGACCCATTAAAATGAACAAAGGGATAACCGTTAGGGCATAATCTTGACCTGTGTCGATAATCATACCAGATGCCATTGAAAAAGCGGCTTTAAAGGACTTGAGATAGGCATAACCAAACACGCCGATAACACCCATTGCAAAAGCGATTGGAATACGTAAGAAAACTAGAATTATTAAAATAGCAAATGCGATAAGTGCCGTGATCATGTGCTAACCTTTACAATGCTGAGAATGGAGATGAAAATATCAACGGGTGGCAAATTACATTTGTTCGTGAATGAGTTGTTCATCTTGGTGTGGGATTTGGTTGGTCAATAGTAAAACGCCTCTAATAATCAGGCATAATGCAGAAACTGCAACCCAAAATAAAAAGAAGTAATTGACATAATAAAGTGGGATTTCAAGATATTCGGTATATTCGCCATAATCCAATACCCGCAACGCCAAAACATGGATACGTGGTAATAAAAAGATAAGGCCAGCCCCAAATAGAATGTCGATAATACCGTCGCGCCATCTAGCTATTTTGGGTGAATAGAAACTGTCAAATAAATCGACACAGATATGCTCGCCCCGTGCGCTAATCACCGGCAATGCGGTAAAGATAACCACCGCCATTCCAAGTCTTGTTAACTCGGTCGCGCCATCAATAGGTGCGTTGAAAAAATAACGCCCGATCACATCGCCAACCGTTAAAAACACCATTAATAAAGCGGTTATTGAGCCAACATAAAGCGGTACTTTGGCGAGCTTTTCAGCCGCCAAAGTAATTTTCCCATTATCTTGAATTAAATTACTCATGATAACCTTTATTTATAAGCTGCGATTTGCGCTTTAATATAAGCATGGGCTTCTGCTGCTGGGACGCCTTTGGCTTCTAATTCAGCATAAACTGTTTTAGTAACACTAGCAAATACAGCATCTAAGTCGGCCTCGTCAGCATCTGAAAGGCTTAAAATTGGCTTGCCTGTTTCTTTGGTTAGAGCAACGCCTTGGCCATCACCTTCTTGCCAAGCTTTACCAGCCATTGCAGAAACTTGCTCACCAAAGATTTTATCAAGACCAGCTTTTTCAGCATCGCTCATGGAGTCATATTTTTCTTGGCTCATAATGATTGAAAAGGCACCACGATAAAAACCACCTGGTGTTTGCAACATTTGTGCAGTCACTTCATTAACCTTCAGGAATTTACGCTCGCCTGCTGGCATCATAACGCCATCGGCCACACCAGAGGCTAGGATTTCATAAACCTTTGGCCCAGGTGCTTTAACGCCAACAATGCCCAATTCTTTTGCCACAGCGCCCATTACACCGCCGCCAACGCGGATTTTCTTGCCCGATAGAGACGCAAGATCTGAAATTTTATCACTCACATGCAATTGACCTGCACCATGTACCATAAGGCCAATAACTTTAACGCCTTTATGTTCATTTAATTTTGCAAGATATTTTTGATGTGCATTCCAATAGGCAACTGAAATAGCCTCAGCACCGCCCTCATAACCTGGCAATTCAATGATTTTTGTACCGACAAAACGCCCTGGGTTATAGCCGTTAAACATATAAGCAATATCAACCACGCCATCTTGCACAAAGTCGATCATCCGCACAGGAGAGCCAACACCAGTTTTTATGACACCAGTAACACTACCATTTGTTGCGTCGCTCATCATTTTCGCCAAATTTGGCATAGCGACCGCAGTCATTGGGTGGCTAGGTGGCAACCATGTTGCAATGGTAAGCTCAACGGCTTGAGTGGTGACAATAGATGCACTTAATGCTGCAACAGCAACAAAGCTTTTAAGTAAATGTTTCATTATTTCCCTCTTTTTATAATAGCAGTTACACTGCCAATTGTTAGTTTTAAACCCAACCAATTACGTGCAATTGGTTACATATGTAACTAAATATACTAAACATGTCAAGTAGTTTGACTATTCATTAACCAACCATTCAGTTAACTTATAATTAAATAAAGCGTCTCGTTAGTCAACCAAAGAATTTGTAATTTTAATTTTTTAAGAAAATTCATTGCAAATAAGGATGATGTGGTGCGCTTTTCTACTAAAAATACCAACTTTTTTGAAATTAAATTAGTCAATTTTTTTAAATTGCTCATTATGATGAATATATGGGTTAAATCTTGACCTTTTCGTTAAGTTTGATTATTCAACCATTAAACATATTATAAGTTATGAGCCTTTAGAATGACCATATTACCCATCATCAAACACCCAAATGAAATATTACGGCAAGTTTGCCTGCCTGTGCCAGAGGTCGATGACCCAATGCGCCAATTAATGGATGACATGTTAGAAACTATGTATGATGCACCTGGGGTTGGTTTGGCTGCGCCGCAAATTGGTGATACCCGCCGTATCATTGTGATAGATCAGGTGCGTGAAGCAGAAGAAGATGCTAAAACGCCATTATTCTTTGTTAATCCAGAAATTATTTGGTCAGGCCAAGAAATAGGTGAATATGAAGAGGGGTGTTTATCCATCCCTGGGGTATATGAAAATGTTTTGCGCCCGACTGAATGCAAAGTGACTTATTTGGATTATTTTGGCAAAGCCCAACAAATGCATTGTAAAGACTTTTTAGCCACCGTTATACAGCATGAAATTGACCATTTAAATGGGGTGTTATTCATTGACCATATTTCACGCTTAAAACGCTCGCGTGCAATGAAAAAATATAAAAAGGCTCAAAGCGAATTGGGTTAATTTGACAAAATAGGTGATATTATGCGTATTATTTTTATGGGCACGCCAGATATAGCAGTGACTAGCCTTGGTGAATTAATTTCACAAGGCCATGATATTGTAGCGGTTTATTGCCAGCCGCCGCGCCCTGCTGGCCGAGGTAAAAACCTAACCAACACGCCAGTACACCAATTTGCGCTTGATATGGGCCTTGAGGTTTATACACCGCTTAATTTTAAAGATGCAGCAGATATAGAAGTTTTCAAATCCCATGAGGGCGATATTGCGGTGGTGGTGGCTTATGGCTTATTGTTACCCAAGGCTATTTTAGAAGCACCTGAGCATGGTTGTTTAAATCTGCATGCATCTTTATTGCCAAGATGGCGCGGCGCGGCGCCAATACAACGGGCGATTATGGCTGGGGATAGCCATACGGGTTTAATGGTAATGCAGATGGATGAAGGTTTGGACACTGGTAATATTTGCCTGATTGAAACCATAGCCATAACACCCAATATGACGGCGGGTGAATTGCATGATATAATGGCACCATTGGGCGCAAACTTGCTTGCTCGTGCGATCTCAGCGGTGGGCTGGGGCGGCCATAGTGAAGTGGTGCAGGCAGTTGAAGGTGTGACTTATGCCAAAAAAATTGAAAAATCTGAAGCCAAGATAGATTGGCAGCTACCGGCCAAGCAATTGCACAACCATATAAGAGGCCTATCGCCATTCCCTGGGGCATGGTGTGAATTTGAAAAAGACGGCAAAATTAGCCGCATTAAAATATTGCAAACCGAGCTGGTAAGCGCTACGGGCGCAGCAGGTCAATTGCTTGATGATGAATTAACTGTGGCTTGTAGCGATGGTGCGCTGAAAATAAAACGCTTACAACGTGCTGGCAAGGGTGTTAGCAATGTTGCTGATTTTCAACGCGGCTATTTTATTGGCAAAGACGAATTTTTTGCATAGCCTAATTGTCTCTATAATAAGCTATGTGAAGTAAAAATAGACGATGTGAAGTAAAAATAGACGATGTGAAGTAAAAATAGACGATGTGAAGTAAAAATAGACGATGTGAAGTAAAAATAGACGATGTGAATTAATATCAAATAATGTGAATTAATATTTCCAAAATTTGGGGGTTAGCAGCACCAATATGGTGAAAATTTCTAGCCTTCCCAATAACATACTGGCACTTAACACCCATTTTGCAGCATCTGATAATGGTGCGTAATTACCAGCAGGGCCGATGATTGGACCAAGGCCAGGGCCGACATTGGCCAGTGCTGAGGCAGCGGCTGAAATAGCCGTCACATCGTCTAAACCCAAAAGGCTTAAGATAATTGCGATTGCGCCAAAGCTGAAAATAAACACTACAAAAAAACTCATTACCGAAGCAGAAACTTTATCATCGATGCGTCTGCCATTATAGCGGGGAATAAACACCCCATTGGGGTGCAACATCTGGGCAACATGCATTTTCATATTTTGAAAAATCACCTGAAAACGGAAGATTTTAATACCGCAACTGGTCGAACCCGCGCAGCCACCAACAAACATGATGAAGAAGAAAAACACACTGGCAAACAGCCCCCAAAGAGTGTAATCGAGTGTTGCATAGCCCGTACCTGTCATGATGCTGGTCACATTAAAGGCGCTGAAGCGGATTATCTTCTCAATATCACGGTTGCCTTGTGAGAATTGATATATTGCCATAATGGCGACAAAGGTTAATAAACTCGCCAAGAACCATCTGACTTGAGTATCCTTAAAAATGGCAATTCTATGCCCGTTTAAAAATTTTGCATATAATAAAAATGGCAAAGAGGCCAATATCATAAATACCACACCGACATATTCAATTGCAGGACTTGAAAAATAACCAATAGATGCGTCATGGTTAGCCATGCCGCCGGTTGCGACTGTGGTTAGCGAATGTACCACGGCATCAAATAAATCCATGCCGCATAGCAAATAAGCAATGCAGCAAAAAATGGTTAAACTGACATATATTAAGGTGATTGAACCTGAAATCTCGGCAATGCGCGGGGCAACGCCGTCGACATTATCGGTAAACTCCATTCGAAACAATTGCATACCACCAATTTGCAACATCGGCGAAATGGCGATCGCCATTACCAAAATACCAATGCCGCCCATCCATTGCAAAATACCGCGCCATAATAAAATGCCTGGGGCGGTGAAATCTAGGCCAATGATGATGGTCGCGCCTGTTGTGGTGATCCCTGACATGGCTTCAAAATAGGCGTCGGTAAAGCTCGTATTTTCGGCCGAAAACATAAATGGGATGGCGCTGAACAGGGGTAGGCTTGTCCAAATAATAGCTACCAAAACAAAGGCTTCACGCACTCTAAGCGGTGCTTGTGAGCCCCAGCCTGAAAGCATTAAACAAGCGCCAAAAAACACGGTGACAAATGAGGCAGCAAAAAATACGCTCCAATCGTCATTATCGGCCAAAAGATCAACAATAGCCGGCAGCAACATCATCACGCCAAGCATGCAAGTGAATAGGCCAATGATTAATAATAAAGGTCGAAAATTCAATATTCTGCCTCAGAATTGCTTAATTGCCCACCCTGTTTAGCAGGCCTAATCAAGCGCGGCAAGTGCTTGATCTAAATCGTCCAATAGATCACTGACATCTTCAAGGCCAACATTGAGGCGCAACAAGCCTTCGGTAATGCCTAATTCGGCTCTGAAATCTGCATCTAGGCGTTGATGGGTTGTGGTTGCAGGATGGCAAATAAGACTTTTTGTATCGCCAAGATTGTTGCTATAAAGCACCAGATCAAGCGCATCGCAAAATTTAAAGGCTGCAGTTTTACCGCCTATAATCTCAATTGCCAACATATTCCCCCCGCCGCTCATTTGGCTGAGTGCTAAATCGCGTTGCGGATGGCTTTCATGAGTTGGGTAAAGTATTTTTGCCACATGTTTTTTACCATGTAAAAATTCGGCAATTATTTTTGCATTGGCGCTTTGTTGTTTGACCCGAAGGTCAAGGGTCTCAAGGCCTTTAAGCATAACCCATGAGTTGAACGGCGAGGCGCTTGGACCAGTTTGGCGGATATAGGTCAGTAATTGATCGGCAATCCCCGTGTCATTGCATAAAACCGCGCCCGCCATTGCGCGACCTTGGCCGTCTATCAATTTGGTTGCGCTGTAAAAGACTATGTCTGCGCCTAGCGCAAAGGGTTGCTGTAAAACAGAGGTTGCAAAGACATTATCTACAATCAAAATGATATTATTTTCTTTGCACAGTGAAGCAACGGCTCTAATATCCACCAATTCAATGCCAGGATTGGTCGGACTTTCAAGCAGGAACACTTTGGTATTGGGCTTAATTGCAGCTTTCCATGCGTTTAGATCGCGGCCATCGACAATGGTTGAAGCGACGCCAAAGCGCGGTAATAAGCTATCTGCAATATATAAGTTTGAACCAAACATTGCCCGCCCCGCCACAATGTGATCGCCCGCTTTTAAAATCGAAAATAAAGCGGTGTTGGCAGCCGCCATACCAGTTGCGGTGGCATAACAATAATTTGCGCCATCTAACATGGCCAATCGATCTTCAAACATTTTTGTGGTTGGGTTGCCAAAGCGGGTATAGATAAACCCTTCAGCATCGCCAGCAAATCGCTCTTCGGCCACTGCTGCGCTATCATATGTATAGCCGCTATTCATAAAAATGGCTTCAGAGGTTTCGCCAAATTGGGAGCGTTTTGTGCCGCCATGAATGAGGTTGGTTTGGGGTTTGTAGTTTTTTGATTTCTTAATATCACTCATTATATCACCTTTGATGAGTGCCTTGGGTCGGGCATAAGCCGAGACCTTTTAGCGTTTGATTTTGTCGGTTATTAAACCCACAAGGCGGCGCAAGCAGTCGCAAATTCCACCCTTCTATTTTAATGTCTGGAACTTAACCTGACAGCATCATCTGGTCAATGGTAAATATATTCACACCGTTGGCTTGTGAAAAGGGTTTCATGGGTTTGCTATGTTTAAAAACCTATGCGAAAGCATGAAAATATGCTAGGCATTCAACACTTGCTTTTGCTTTCTGACGAGCTGATATTATGACTGATAAAAACCCGCCAACATTACCGCATACCACAGGAATTTTGCCTGCCCATGCCATTCGTGCTTTGATCAATGAGGGGCAAATTGATTTGGATCGGCCATTGGATGATGACCAGATTCAACCCGCATCATTGGATTTACGTTTGGGCGATATGGCTTACCGTGTACAAGCGAGCTTTTTGCCAGGCATTGCAAAAACTGTGGATCAACGCCTTGAGACTTTGTCATTGCACAAGATTGATTTAAGTGATGGTGCGGTGCTTGAAACCAATTGCGTTTACATAGTGCCTTTATTGGAGCGGGTAAAGCTTGCGGCTAATATTTCGGCAATGACCAACCCCAAAAGTTCAACGGGCCGCATTGATGTTTTTACCCGAGTGATTACCGACTTTGGTGAAGAATTTGATAAAGTACCCGCTGGCTATTTTGGCCAATTATATGCTGAAATTAGCCCACGTACTTTTCCGATTTTAGTGCGTTCAGGCTCACGGCTTTCGCAAATAAGGTTCAGGCTTGGCAATGGCCGAAACAGTGATAGCGAATTACGCCAACTGCAGGAAGAATATAACCTTGTACAATTGCCATATGATAGCAATCTTAAGGTCAATATTGATAATGGTATTGCCCTGCGTGTTGATTTAGAAGGCATTATTGTTGAAGGGCATGGCAAACGAAAATTAATTGGGTATCGCGCCAAACGCCATGCAGGCCTGATAGATGTTGACCAGAAAAATGCATTGCCTGTACCAGATTATTGGGAAGCTATTTATGCCAATGAGAGCAAGAGTTTAATATTAGACCCTGATCAGTTTTATATTTTAGCCTCCAAAGAAGCCATCCACATCCCGCCTCATTACGCCGCCGAAATGGTGCCCTATAATACGTTGGTTGGTGAGTTTAGAGTGCATTATGCTGGGTTTTTTGACCCAGGTTTTGGCCATGATCAAGCAGGCGGTACTGGCAGTAAAGGCGTGCTTGAAGTGCGCAGTCACGACGTGCCGTTTATTTTAGAAGATGGGCAAATAATTGGCCGTTTGGTGTTTGAACGACTGACCGACAAACCTGTTGCATTATACGGGCAAATATCCACCAGTAATTACCAAGCCCAAAGCCTTAAACTGTCCAAACATTTTAAAAATGGCTAATATCACCAAGTTTGAAAAATAATAATTTGCGCTATGTTACCAAGGTGCGAACAACGCCCTGCATTAGTGCCGCGCTCGCGCAGGCTTTCGCTCAAGCGAAAAACAGCCGTGAGTGATTTGTAATAACCATGGGCGATTTTACAGCAGCTTTGAGCGATGGTTTAAACCTAAATAATTTGGGTTTTGTTACCAAGGTGCGAACAGCGCCCGGCATTAGTGCCGCGCTCGCGCAGGCTTTCGCTCAAGCGAAAAACAGCCGTGAGCGATCTAAAAGCCGCGTGAGCGATAACTATGAAAAATCAAAATCTGCAATAATCGGCGCATGGTCAGAAGGTGCTTCCCATGAGCGCGGGGCAAGGGCAATTTCCATATTGGTATGTTTATTGCCGAGCGGCTGGGTAACCCAGATATGATCCAATCTTCGGCCTTTATTGGACTGTGTCCAATCGCGCGAGCGGTAGCTCCACCATGAATATAATTTTTCAGTTGTTGGGATATGCTCGCGCACTAAATCTTGCCAATCCATGCTGTCTTGCAAAATTTTAAGCTTTTCAACTTCGAGCGGTGTATGGCTAACCACTTTTAGCAATTGTTTATGCGACCAGACGTCATTCTCATGCGGTGCAATGTTTAAATCACCGACCAATATTGCGCTGCTATCATTGGCTTGTTTGGTGAAAATATCGGTCATTTCGGCCAAAAAATCCATCTTATGTTTGAATTTTTCATTCTCATTAACATCAGCAACATCGCCGCCAGCGGGTACATAAAAGTTATGCAAGGTCACTTCGCCACTTGAAGGGGTGATGAAACTCGTGGACAAATGCCGAGCATCGCCTTTTTCACAAAATTCTATTTTCTCAACTTTACTAAATGGGATTTTTGAAAAAGTTGCAACGCCATGATAGGCTTTTTGGCCGTTGATTGCCACATGCTCAAAACCCATGGCTTTAATGGCTTTCATTGGGAAGCTGTCATTATGCACTTTGGTTTCTTGCAGGCATAAAATATCAATATCATATTCTTTAATGAACCGCTCGACGCTATCAATGCGGCGGCGGACTGAATTTATGTTCCAAGTTGCGATGCGTAATTTCATATTAATCCTTTTAATGCCTGTTTAAAATAGCGCCAGACTGTCGCCTGAAAAGCCCAATGGCCAATGACCAGAAGCATAGAGTTTTATCCGCAGAATGAAAGGATGAAAATCATCATCACCAAAGGTTTTTGCTAAAATATAAGTATGGCAGGCTTGCATGGCGCTGCCCATCATTAGGTTTTTTAACTGGGTATCATCTAGATCCCAATTGGCGAAAGTCTCGGTGATATGGTCGTCAATATGTTGGCTAAGTGCTGCGGCCAAATAGGAAAATAAAAACTCAAGCGCCTCAGGTGCCAATTGTTCAGAAGCATGGAAAGTAAGCGCTGCGCGCATCGCTTCTTCAGATTCCCAAGCCCCAGTTTGGTAATTGTTGGTTTCCATCACTGGGAAAACTTCATCCCAATCGCCAATCACATGCAATTGCGCATAGTCAAAGCCTAGAAAATTCATATAGTCGCTAGCTATGTTGTGGGTTTCAGCATCAATTTTATCACCAACATGGTGAAACCAGTCCACCCGCTTTAGCGTGGCAATCGCCTTGCTAACCTCGTTCATGATCGGCAATTCGCTGAGCATTTCTTCATATTCAGCAGCTTGCGCCGCCTCGTCCTCTTCGGACATATAATTTGTAAAATCTTCCATTTTAGCTATTTAGCGGGTTTGGTGAATAATCGCAAGCTTATAAGGCCAGTATTGGTTATAATAACGGCAAAATTACAAGCCTGAAGCTTGAATAACAATCCATAATCGGCTATGGAAAACCATGCAAAATATTTTTAAAAATAGCCAAGAATGGCTGCAATTTGACCATGACCATCTTTGGCACCCATATACCAGTATGCATGACCCATTACCATGTTATGCTGTGCTAAGTGCCAAGGGCAGTAAGATAATGTTGGATAGTGGCGATGCGTTAATTGACGGTATGGCCTCATGGTGGAGTGCCATTCATGGTTATAATCACCCAAAATTAAATGCAGCAATTGTGGCTCAGACTGAAAAAATGGCGCATGTGATGTTTGGCGGTATTGCCCATCAACCCGCATCAGAACTTGGTGCACGCTTGCTCAACATGATGCCAGATTGTTTTGAACATATTTTTTTAGCGGATTCGGGCTCGATTTCGGTAGAAGTGGCGCAAAAGATGGCGCTGCAATATTGGCAATCATCGAACAATCTTAAAAAGCAACGGTTTCTTACCGTTAAGGGTGGTTACCATGGCGACCCATTTTCATGCATGTCTGTAGGTGATCCGACCAATGGCGCGCATCATTTATTCCCCACTCAAATTACCAAACATCTTTATGTTGCGCGGCCAGAAATTGGTTTTGATGAGCCTTGGGACATTGATGCTGTTAATGAATTAAGAGCAGTTATTAAAACCCATCACCAAAGCATCGCTGCAATTATTGTTGAGCCGATTGTGCAAGGTGGGGTTGGCATGCGTTTTTACCACCCGCAATATTTGCGCGAAATGCGCAGCTTGTGTGACGAATTTGATATTCTGTTGATTTTTGATGAAATTGCCACAGGTTTTGGCCGAACTGGCAAATTATTTGCCATGCAACATGCGGGTATTGAACCTGATATAATATGTGTTGGAAAGGCGTTAACTGGCGGTATGATGACGCTAGCGGCAACCATCACCACTAAAAAAGTCGCCCAGACCATTAGCTTGGGCGATGTGCCCATATTAATGCATGGCCCAACCTTTATGGCCAACCCATTAGCCTGTACAGTGGCCTCGGCAAGTTTGGACATATTGCTAGAAATTGACGCGCAAACTGCGCAGGTTTATTGGCAAGCCAATGTTACGCGCCTAGCAAAAGCTTTGTTGAAATTGCAACAGCTCAGCGGCCATAAAGCAGTGAAGCAGGTGCGTGTTTTAGGCGCGATTGGCGTGGTCGAAATGCATGAAAATGTGGATGTAGCACGCTTGCAAGCTGAATTTGTAAAACGCGGTGTTTGGCTGCGGCCATTTGGCAAACTGGTTTATATTATGCCGCCTTATATATTATCCAATGCCGAAATTGAACAATTATGTGATGCCATTATTGAGGTAATTGAGCAAGTATATTGAGCAAATATATCAAAATCTGTGTAACGCAAATTGCCCACCCGGGATTCTTTCATTGACGATGATATTGGATAAGTGAATGCTGGTTTGCAAGCCATTTTGGTCGGTGATTGTCCAACTGTTAAGTTGCAAATCTTCACCACCAAAAACCATAGTTAGACTGCCACGCATTTTTTTGGCCTTATCCGTCATGGTAATCATTAAATTGCCGGGTTCGTAATAAAAATCTAACACATTGGTTTTTTTGAGAATGTCAGGGTCGGCCGAGATGATGAAATCAATCGGTGTTTCAGACAATGGGTAGCGGTCGGCTTTTTGTTTAATTTTACGATCAATAACCCCAAGCCAAAGGCCATCGGCAATGATTAGTAATTTTTCGGGTGGGGCATATTCAAAACGCATTAAGCCTGGGCGTCTGATCCAGAGTTTGCCGTTGCTGGTACTGCCATCAGGCGCGACTTGTAAAAAATCACTTTCCATGGTTTTAAAACTTTTAAGATAAGCACTGACGCTGTTGATTGTATCAATCTGGTCTTGTCGTAAATCAATAGCATGGGTGATTGAGCTCTGGCCGATGATAAAAATTGAAACAAAAATTGCATAAAAAAACTTTTTAATCATCAAAATACCTTTTAACAGAATCATTCAATATTTGTAGCCAATTATTGTGGCGAAAGAAAGAGGATTATGAGGTTGAAAACGCGAAATTTAGCCAGTTAAAACCAAAACAGGCTGTTTAATTCAATTTAAACAGCCTGAAATTTGAGATTTTATAGATTATAGATTAAAACTCACTGACGTCACCAACCAAAATATCGCGCTTTCCAGCATGATTGGCGGCGCCAATAACGCCTTCCTCTTCCATGCGCTCTATAATTGTCGCGGCTCGATTATAGCCGATGGATAATTTGCGTTGAATATACGAGGTTGAGGCTTTTTTATCACGTGCAACAATTGCTACTGCTTGATCATAGAGGTCTAATTCTGCGCCATTCTCATCTGTGGTTGGCAATGAATCATTACTTGCTGCATCGCCTGTAGCTTCGGCGTCGGCCTCAAGATCAACCGTGACATCGTCAATATATTCTGGCACACCTTGGCGTTTTAGATGATTAACAATGCTCTCTACTTCTTCATCTGAAACAAATGCACCATGCACCCGCGAGATGCGGCCGCCCCCTGCCATATGTAACATATCGCCTTGGCCAAGCAATTGCTCCGCGCCCATTTCGTTCAAAATGGTACGGCTGTCAATTTTACTGGTCACTTGGAATGAAATACGGGTTGGGAAATTGGCTTTGATCGAACCTGTTATCACATCCACCGAAGGGCGTTGGGTTGCGGTAATAATATGAATGCCAGCTGCCCGTGCCATCTGTGCCAAACGTTGAATGGCCGACTCGATTTCTTTGCCCGCGACCATCATTAGGTCGGCCATTTCATCAATCACAATAACGATGAATGGCAATTCTTTATAATCTAGCGCTTCATGTTCATAAACTGGCTGGCCTGTTTCATGGTCAAAACCGGTTTGCATGGTGCGCATGATCGGCTCGCCTTTTTCTTCGGCAGCTTTAATGCGTTGGTTATACCCTTCGATATTTCGCACACCCATTTTGGACATTTTTTTATAGCGACTTTCCATCTCCCTCACACTCCATTTAAGTGCTACAACCGCTTTTTTAGGGTCGGTTACCACTGGCGTAAGCAAATGGGGAATGCCATCATAAATTGACAATTCAAGCATTTTTGGATCGACCATAATCAGCTTGCATTTGTCGGGCGAATGTTTGTAAAGCAATGATAAAATCATCGAATTAATACCGACGGATTTACCAGAACCTGTGGTACCTGCAATTAGCAAATGTGGCATGCGAGCAAGGTCAACCACAATCGGCGTGCCATCGATGCTTTTGCCCAGTGCCATTGGCAATTTATATTTATCATTGTTAAATTCTTCGGCCGAAATAATCTCATTCAAATATACAGTGTCGCGGCGCTCATTTGGCAATTCGATGCCGATCACATTACGCCCTGGTATCACTGCGATCCGAGCTGAAACAGCGCTCATCGAGCGGGCAATGTCATCAGCAAGGCCAATTACCCTTGCTGATTTAACACCTGGGGCTGGTTCAAGTTCATATAAAGTGACAACAGGACCAGGGCGAACATTCATGATTTCGCCTGAAATTCTAAACTCTGCCAATACATTTTCTAAAATTCGGGCATTGGCGGCCAGCACCTTTTCAGAAATGCCTGAAGCAGTTTCGCTATTTTCTGGCATAGCCAGCAGGTCAATTGACGGCAATTCATAAACACCATGGTTAAAGCCTTGTTGGGCTTCAGAAATGACGCGGCCACGGCGGACATCTACCTTTGGAGCGCTTAGGTCAAATGGTTGGTTATTTAAACTCTGTGTATCAGAACTGTTGCAATTGGCAGCTTGTGGCGTGGCCGGTACAGCTATCTGCGGTTCAGTAGCTATTTGCGGTTCAACAGCTATTTGCGGTTCAATAGTTATCTGAGGTTCAACAGGTGCTTGCTGGGCGATTGGTTGTTGTGGAGCGGCGGGTGTTTGCGGTGCTGCAAATTGTGGCGCGTTGGGCAGAGATGCTTCAAATTGTTGATTCAGCGGTTCACCAAACGGAATATCATCATCAAATGCAGGATGTTTTGCTGCTAACACGGGAGAAGGCGTTAAAGGGGCAGGTGTATCAAAAAACTGTGGTGTGCTAAAGTCAGGTTCAAAGTTTGGTTGATGATTGGCTTCTGGGTTTGGTTGTGGCGCAAATGGATGTGAAGGCGTATTTTGCGTCATAGGTGCAGAATTCTGTGCCGAAATTGGTGCTACAACCCGCGCTGCTTGAGCTGGGCTACTGTCTGCCCAATAATCTTCATAACTATTTGGGCCATCATAAAAATCGCCCATTTCGGCACTGCCGACGACTTCACGGTGAACGGATGTCTGCTGTGTAACTGTGTTTTGGGCAGGCTCGAGAGTTGGTGTATGATTGATATGATAAGGGTCAACAATATGCTCTTGTGGTTGAGATTGTGGTTGAACATGGCGTTGTTGGGCATGAGTCTGCTGCGCATAATTTTGCTTTACTTCTTGGCTAAGTGCTGGGATATGCGTGCGATCGATCGCATGTGTATTGCGCCTTATTGGCTCAAATGCATGCGGATTAAAACTAGGATCAACAACTTGGTTATCTGCATCTGCACTCGGTTTAAAACCGGACATGATTTTTGAGAAAAACTGACCAGTTTTCGCTTTTAATGGATTGTAGTTACGCTTATCCAGATTTTTTGTATCTTCAGGTTTAGTGGATAAAAAGTCGGGGGCGTTTTTCATATCAGTCTCATTCATATCTATATTATTGGGTATATTTTCAACATTTTCTAAATTAGAATTTTTATTGGTCAAATTCTGATAATTTAGTGGGGCTTGATCATCTGCTATTTTCCAAGGCTTTTTGTCATTCTGAAAAGGGTCTTTATTTCTGGCGTTTAAACGGGCAATGAAATTTGCCAAACTTAGTGATTTCACACCTATTTGACCCGTTTTGGATTTAGCGACACCAAGCAATTGTGCGCCTGATTCAATGCTGGATTCATTTAAAAATGTTAAGGTAGCCAACATTTCTTTAAACCGCATACCACAGGCATATAAGCCCAGTGCAACACCGATAACCGCCAGTAAAATAGCAGCAAGGCTACGCGATGCGATATGTGATGATGAGCCAAGCAAGTCGGCTAAAATGGATATGGTAACCTTGCCACTGATGCCGCCAAACCCAGTTTCAAGTGGCCATGCACCAAAAATAGGCAGGGCAGATAATGCACCCGCTAAAAAACACCCTGCGACAATCCAAGCAAAGGCGCGCAATATGGGCCGTTGAATTAGCCTATGGCGCGTTAAGCTAAAACCCATTATTAGCAATGGAATGAGCAAAAATAAAACTGCTATGCCAAAAGTTTGAATGAGGAAGTCGGCAAGATATGCACCAGTAATACCGAGGCTGTTTTGCGCAATATCCGATGTTGCATGGTTAAGGCTTGGGTCAGTTGGTGACCAAGAGTAGATGGCGATAACAGTGAAAGCCACGGCTAAAATGGTTAGCAGACCCACCACTTCAAAAAATCGGTTTAACAAAAACTGCTTCAAACTATTTGGCATCAAACGACTGTCGTCCAACACCTCATCTTGATGGTCAAAATTTGGATGCTGTATGCCGTGGCTTAAATTCAATGGGGTATATTTAGTCTGTTCAGAATTTGGTATAAATTCACTCATTTCTGAGCCCCCCTTGGTTTGTTAATATTGCTATAAAATGCAGTCATGCGTTTTAGTGCGCTCTTTGTATCCGCTAGATTGCCGACCAAAGCCACACGCAAATAATCATCCGCACCGCCTTCACTGCCAAGACTGGATAAATAACAACCTGGCAATGCTTTAATGGCGCAATGCTGCCATAAATCTTGAGCGGCTTTTACTCCCCCGCCATAAGCGGCCATATTCAACCATAAGAAGAACCCACCTTGTGGGCGCTCAAAGTCAAACATATTGCCTAAAATCTGTTCGGCAATGTCTATTTTTTGGGCGTATAAAGCGCGGCTTTCAACCACATGCTGCTCATCATTCCATACGGCTGTGGCAACATGTTGCAATGGCCCTGGTACTTGCGGCGCTGCAACCACGCGCATTTTTTTATAGCGGGCTATAAATGTTGCATCACCTGCACAAAAGCCAGACCTTAGACCAGGCAAGCTAGAGCGTTTTGAGAGGGAGAAAAAGCTAATAACATTTTTAAAGTCACCATCTTTAGCCGCAACTTCTAATGCCGAAATTGGTTTCTCGTCATAATAAATCTCACTATAACATTCATCTGAGAAAATATAAAAGTCATGTTTTCTGGCTAAAGCGATGAGTTTTTCATAATAGGCCTTATCGGCAAATGCGCCTTGCGGATTAGAAGGTGAGCAGATGAAAAACACCGCCATATTTTGCCATTGTGCATCACTAATACTGCCTAAATCGGGCAAAAACCCAGTAGATTTTGGTGTAGGCATGAATATAATTTCTGCTTGTGCGGCGATCGCGCCTGCAGCATAGACTTGATAGAATGGATCAGGAATCGCCATAATCGGCGTGGATTTTTGGGCTTGTTTAACCGCTAATAATGCTGCATTAAACAAGCCCTCACGGGTGCCATTTAAGGTGCAAATATGCTGATTCATATCAGCAATATTCTCAAGTTTAAAACGCCTGTTTAGCCAGTTGGCATTAGCATTGCGTAGTGATTCAATGCCCAAGCCGTCGGGGTAATTGCCAAATCCTGACATATTGTCGATGATGATTTGCTGCACAAACTTAGGAAATTGATGTTTTGGATCGCCAATGGACATATCAAATATGCTCATTTTAGGCGTGGTGCCAGCAATTAACTGGCGAAGTTTCGCAAACGGACCTTGCGGTAATTTATCAAAAATATACGGTTCCATAACGACTCTAAACAAACTGAAACAACGGTTGCTAAACAGCCAGCAACAAAGCTAAAACTATCAAACCAGTGTTAAGACTAAGTTAAGAGTGAATCAATTGGGCATTAATTAATTGCAATTTTAAAGCTATGATTAAGAAAGGATTAATCAATAATTATAACCTTAAGTTTGGCTAGACAATATCAGATTCAGGCGTTGCGCTGATTTTATGGATGGTTAAATCTGCGCCATGATATTCTTGTTCTTCACTCAAGCGAATGCCAACGAGTTTTTTAAGGCTGCCATAAGTTATTAAGCCTGCTATGAGTGCCATTGAAATGATAATTAGTGAGCCAATTAGCTGCGCCCAAAAACTAACCCCGCCCAGACCGCCAAGGGCTTCTAGGCCAAATATACCCGCTGCAATGCTGCCCCATAAACCACAAAGCCCGTGCAGTGGCCAAACACCCAATACGTCATCAATTTTTAATTTACTTTGGCTAAAGTTAAACATGCTAACAAAAATCACACCAGCAATACCGCCAACCAATAAGGCGCCGATTGGGTGCATAATATCACTGCCTGCACAAACCGCAACCAGCCCTGCTAATGCACCATTATGGGTAAAACCTGGGTCGTTTCGACCAATGACCAAGGCTGATAATATGCCGCCAACCATCGCCATTAGGCTATTCATCGCAACCAGCCCTGAAATATCGGCAGTGGATGCCGCTGAAATAACATTAAAGCCAAACCACCCAATACATAATAACCATGACCCTAAAGCCAACCACGGAATAGACGAAGGCAATATACCTTTCATTTGGCCTGACTTTGTATATCTGCCATGCCGCGCCCCGAGTAATATAACCGCAACTAAAGCCAACCACCCGCCAAATGCATGAACAATTGCGCTGCCCGCAAAGTCATGAAACCCGTGGTTAAACTGCTCTGCTAACCATGCTTGAACGCCATAATTACCATTCCAAAACATACCCTCAACTAATGGGTAAAACAAACCAACAATTGAAGCGGTTGCAACTATTTGCGTCCAAAACTTTGCGCGCTCGGCAATGCCCCCTGAAATAATCGCTGGAATGGCAGCTGCGAAAGTTGCTAAAAAGAAGAATTTAACTAGGCTTAAGCCTTGGGGTGCATATGCGCTATCACCAACTGTTCCGCTTAGGGTTGCCGCATCTGCAAAAAAATGCCCGCCATAGGAAATATAATAGCCTAGGGAGAAATAAATCAGCGTTGAAATGGCAAAATCTACCATGATTTTGACCAGTGCATTCACCTGATTTTTATGGCGAACCGTACCAACTTCTAAAAAAGCAAAGCCGCCATGCATGGCGAATACCAAAATGGCGCCCATCAATAAAAAGAAAACATCAACACCATTGGCCAATGAGCTAACGGGATCAAGAGAAGTGATTTGCTGTGACATATATATCCTAATGTTTTGAATATATATTCAATTATTATGCCAACAAATATAGTGTTATAGATCAGGTGGTTATATGTTTGAAGCAATTTTGCGCCTAAAAAATAGGCAAAAAACATAACTTGAGCCTAAATAAAAGGCATGGCCACAACCATCGTGATAGCGATTAAATATTAAGCGGCATCAATATTTTTTGTTTTGGTTAATATCGCATAAAGACTGTCAACATTATCGGCGCCGCGAATGCCTGAAACATTTGTAGCATCGCGCATGAAGCGTGAAATACGGGCTAAAGCTTTTAAATGATCTGCGCCCGCATTTTCAGGTACGATCAGTAAAAAGACGAGATCAACCGGTTTGTCGTCAATCGAGTCGAAATCGACCTCATTGTCCAATTTTAAAAAAATACCAACAATGTCAGTTAAGCCTTTAAACTTGGCGTGAGGAATGGCAATACCCTTGCCAACACCCGTAGAGCCGAGCCGTTCGCGCTCTAACAGGGCGTCAAATATCTCGCGTTGGTCAATTTTTGTGACTTTAGAAGCTTCACTGCTTAAATATTGTAAAATTTGTTTTTTACTGCTGGCTTTGGCGTCAATATAGACACTGGTCGGTTGCAGAAAATTAAAAATTTCCATATCGTATATATAAAGAATGCAGAAACTAGTCTGCATTCACTCCATAAATTTTAAAGATTAGAGATTAAACTAACCCTTTGGGTTTATCCACCCGATGTTCCCATCACTACGGCGGTACACCACATTAATAGTATCTTCAATGCCGTTTTTAAATAGTAAAAACGGGCTGTCCGAAATATCCATTTGCATCACTGCATCACCTACTGACAATTCGCTAATCTTTGCGACACTTTCTGCAATAATTACTGGCGACAAATCGCTAGGTTCTTGCTCAGAATCACTAGATGCTGCAATGATGACATCTGATACTTCCATCATCTTAATAGGGTTTAAGTTATTTTGATGATGGTTTTTTAAACGCCTTTTATACCTTCTTAGACGTTTGTCAAGCTTTTCTGCTGCTTCATCAAAGCTAGCATAAGGATCACCATCTTTATAATGAGAGTTTAAATTCATACCAGAGTCTAGATGCAAGTTACATTCTGTGGTGAAGGTTTTCCCTTCCTTAGAGACCGTTATATGTGCTGAGGCACGGCCATGGTCAAAATATTTGGTAACAATATTGGTTATGGCGCTGTTAATATGCTCGCCAAACGCTTCGCCAATATCCATCTGTTTTCCGGTAAGTTGTATTTGCATAATCACTCCTTAATATGCGGTTCAAAAAAATGAACGATTTAAGAGCCCAAATATAATAATATTTGAGGGGGGCATTGCGAAAATGACCCTCTGCAACAGATGAGAAGCTTTTTGAAAATTTACTTTGATGAGAAAGCAAATTTGGCCTCGTGCATCAATTGTAAGTTTAGTGTAAGCCCGAAATTATGTTTTGGGCAAGTAAAAACTAATAAAAATTATTTTCATATTTTTTTGTTGAGTTAATTCAAAATAATCACTGATGAAAATAAAAATATTAACCATTGTTTAATCATTTTACCAATTTTTCAAAATAATTTGGCTTATTTTATTGCAAGTTTTTTCTGTTTTCGCCGATCTACTGAAGAAGCAATGTTAAGTGCTTCACGATATTTAGCCACGGTACGCCGAGCAATATTAATACCAGATGCCTTTAAGATAACTGCCAATTTATCATCAGAAAGAATTTTAGTTGGCAACTCGTCATCAATTAATTTTTGAATACGGGCTTTGACGGATTCTGATGCATGGCCTTCCCCGCCATTGGCAGAAGGCACAGAAGAGTTGAAAAAATATTTTAATTCAATTAGGCCGCGTTCGGTCATCATATATTTATTATTGGTCACTCGACTAACGGTTGATTCGTGCATTTTGACAGCATCTGCAACAGTTTTAAGGTTGAGTGGTCGTAAATATTCCACCCCATAAACCAAAAATCCGTCTTGTTGTTTTACAATTTCTGTAGTGACTTTTAAAATGGTATTGGCGCGCTGCTCCAAACTTCGGACCAACCAATTGGCGTTGGCCAAACATTCGGTTAGAAACTCAACATCGACTTTGTCATTAACCGTTTTGCGAATGTCAGCATAATAATTTTGATTAACCAATATTTTTGGTAAGCTGGCGCTATTAAGTTCAATGCGCCATGAACCATCTTTTTTTTGCCGCACAAACACATCAGGAATTACCGTTTGTACATTGGTGCTGCCATATTGTAAGCCAGGCTTAGGGTTTAGCTGTCTGATTTCATTCAGCATTTCGGCCATGTCGTCGTCGTCTGCACCGCATATCTCTTGCAGTTCAGCTGTTTTATGCTCACCAAGCAGGGCAATGTTTTCGACAAATTTTTGCATCATTGGGTCAAGCCGATTAAGGTCGTCCAATTGCAGTGCCAAACATTCAGATACGTTGCGGGCAAAAATACCAATTGGCTCTAACATATGCAATTGCTTTAAGATGGCTTCAACCTTGCTAATATCAGTGTTTAATCTTTGGGCTACATTTTCAAGAGAGCCATTAAGGTAGCCGCCTTCATCTAGCATATCGACTAAATGTAATGCAATTGAGCGGTCCACAATGTTAAAAAATGTATAATTAATTTGCTCGGTTACATGATCTTTGAGTGATAAATCAGCGCTGTTTAACTCTTCTAAAGCTTGTGTGCCGCCATATTGATCCTCTCGCGTAGCAGTACTTGCCCCACCAGAAATATTATCCCAACTGCTGTCATTCTGGCTTTGGAATTGCTGTTCTTCTTGAGCTTTATCGGCTTTTGATTGATCGGCATATATATTGTCAAAACCAGTGTCTAACAACCCTTCATCGCGCGTTGGTAATTGTTCATTGCCTAGGTTTAATTCGCTCGCCTCGCCATCATTGCCACTGTTGGCGTTAGTGCCCGTGTCATCCATGCGGGCGTCATTGGTCGAGTTAGGTGACTGATCCGCCCTTTCACTTTGGCCTAAATCCACTTCAAGCAATGGGTTGCGTTCAAGTTCTTCGGCAATATGTGAAGACAGCTCAAGGTTAGACAATTGCAGCAGCTTAATGGCTTGTTGCAATTGCGGCGTCATCACTAAAGATTGGCCTTGTTTTAATTCTAACCGAGCGGATAATGCCATATTTTTTGAACACCCTTTGTTTATTGGCCTTTATGGGAGAAAATATCATGATCTGCCCAGCCCATCAGATCAAGCTCGGCGCGTGTTGACATAAAGTCAAAACAGGCTTTTGCCAAATGCACACGGCCTTCGCGTTTAAGCATCATGTCCAATTTATTCATTAAAGCATGTAAATATAATACGTCAGATGCGGCATATTTTTGCTGTGCTTCGCTTAGAGTTTCTGCGCCCCAATCAGAGCTTTGTTGGCCTTTATCCAGTGATTGGGCAATCAGCTCACGGCATAAATCTTTAAGGCCGTGATAGCTGGTATAAGTCCTGACCAATTTAGAAGCAATTTTAGTGCAATAGATTGGGGTGCACTCCACTTGCAGATATTGCTTGATCACGGCAACATCAAACCGAGCATAATGGAATATTTTCAATATTTTCTCATCACTCAATAAGCGTTTTAAATTAGGGGCGTCATAATTATCTCGGTCAAGTTGTACCAAATGAGCGACGCCATCACCAAAACAAAGTTGCACAAGGCATAAGCTGTCACGAAGTGGGTTTAGCCCTAAAGTCTCGCTATCAACGGCAACACTATTGCCAAATTCTAAATCATCGGGCAGGTCGCCATGGTATAAATGGATCATGTTACTCATCGAATTTTCCGTAATGTTATAAATATTTGATTATGTTAGCCCTAAGCAGTTTGGCTATAAATGTCAAACCATCTCCAAGATATTTAGGCCAGTGACAAGATCATTAGTGTGAAATTTATTTAAAATATAATATTCAAACCTTAAGGATCTATGATGATTTGAAACGAACTTTAGTCTATTAGATGATGTCATCAAATTAAAATTAGCCAACTTTTAATCCATGCTAATTTGCGATAATATGCAGTTTTGACTTGAGTTAAGGCACAAGTCACCATATAAATAAATCAGATTAGATCGATTTAAAACAGGCATGATATGAAAAACCCGAACGAAAAAATTGTAACCATCATTGGCGGTTCAGGATTCATTGGACGTTATATTACAAGGCAATTTGCTAAAGCGGGTTATCGCGTACGGGTCGCGGTCAGGCGGCCTGATTTAGCGGGGTTTTTACAACCATCTGGCGGTGTCGGTCAGGTTTTTCCAATTCAGTGTAATATTCGTTATAAAGATAGCGTTGAAAATGCGGTTAAAGGCTCGGACATTGTGATCAACCTTGCTGGCATATTAGATGAACGCAGCAAGCAAACATTTGCAAAAGTCAATGTCGAAGGCGCTGAATATGTGGCACAAATGGCAGCCAAGCACAATATTGCAACTTTGATTCATTTTTCAACCTTAAATGCTGCACCCAAATCAGACAAAGAAGCGCCATATGACTTTTTTAACTCTAATTATGATGGCGAACAAAAAGTTAAGGCGGCATTTGCAAATGCTATAATTGTGCGTCCTTCATTGGTGTTTGGCCCTGAAGACCGTCTGTTTAACGTGATTGCAAAATTTGCTAAAATAAAACGCTTTATTGCACCAATATTCAGTGATTTAACCAAGCAATCCCAGCCTATTCATGTGTTTGATATTGCTAAGGCGGTATTTATTATGGCCGAGGGCGGCCATCAAGGGAAAACGTTTGATTTGGGCGGTACGGTAAAAATGACCATGTTAGAAATTGCGCAAAATACGCTACATGCCATCAACCGTGATATCAAAATCATTCATGTACCTGCATTCATTGCCAAACCTTTTGGCTCTGTTTGTACGATGTTGCCATATTCATGGATTACCCGTGGTGAAATGGTTTTGCATAATGTTGATAATTTAGTTTCAGATGAAGCCATAAATGCTGGCAATACACTGGTTGGTCTTGGCATTGAAGGGCGCAATTGTAATGAGGCGATTATGCAATATTTACAGCATTTCCGCCCTGAAGGTGACTATGGTGTGCATGTGCTTAAACCCGAAGTTAAAGAATAACCAACTAAGCCTAAATCACATATAGATATAAATTAACAATGCGGTGCCAAGTACCAGACGGTAAATAACGAATGGCGCCATGCTCATGCGTTTTAATAATGCCATCAGCCCCCATATTGAAACCAGCGCCACAATGAATGAAAAACCCGCCATCATCACTGCATCAAGTTGAATGTTGATGTCAGTTTCTTTGCTTAGGTCAAGCAAGGCGAGTAATGTGGCGCCTAAAATGGTTGGGATGCTCATTAACATTGAAAACCGTGCTGCCTCATCACGTTTAAAGCCCAATAGCCTCGCCATTGTCATGGTTGTACCGCTGCGGCTAGAGCCTGGAATGAGCGCTATGACTTGAGCTAATCCAATTAAAATAGCATCTTTTGTGGTTAAATTTTGATAAGATTGCACTTGCTTGCCAATGCGATCAAAAACATAAAGCAGCACTGCAAAAATGATATTTGCCCATGCGATTACCTGCAAATTGCGCAAATCATCAATGACTCCGGTTTTTTTGAGTATAAAGCCGACAATAAAAACGGGTATGGTTGCCACTATAATTAACAGGAATAAACGGCGGTTTTGGGTTTTTTTACCTCGAAACATATCCAACATGCCGCGGCACAGATTAAGGACATCTCGATGAAAATAGATAAGTACGGCGATTAGGCTGCCAAAATGCAGCGCAACATCGCTCACCACGCCTTGATCATGCCAATTGGTCAGCAGAGGAAGCATTGCCAAATGACCAGAGGAAGAAATTGGCAAAAATTCTGTAATGCCCTGAATGAGTGAAAGAATGATGATTTGTTCTAGTGACATAAAAAATCCATATTGGCCGATTAACATTTTTACCATATTTAGGTAAAATTTATTATGTTTCGATTAACATAATTATTGAATTCATATATGATTATATAAAACCGCTCACAGATGCTAACAAAATGGCTAAACCAATCATTAAGCGAAGAGGCCTTTAAACCATGATAAAACTGTTGCAATTTCCGCTTTGTCCATTTTCGCGGCGCGCTCGCATGACGATGGATGAGTATAATATTGCCTATGAATTACTAGAAGAGCATCCTTGGGCATGGAATGAAGAGTTTTTGACATTAAACCCCGCCGCAAATTTACCTGTTTTGGTCGAAAATAAAAACACCATTCTTTGTGGCATTGGGCCAATTGCAGAATATTTTGACGAAACCACTGCTAAAAGCAGCATTAGCCACATCTCACTATATTTAGGTACAGCGGTGAATCGGGCTGAAGTTAGGCGCCTAATTGAATGGTTTGATCATAAATTCAACCGTGAAGTAACCGAACTGATTGTATCTGAAAAAATTTACAAACGCTTTATTACAGTGAGCGAAGGCGGCGGGTCGCCCGACATGCAGGTGATTAGAGCTGGCATGCAAAATTTAGATTATCATTTAAAATATATTGACCATTTACTGATTGACCGCCACTGGTTGGCAGGTGAGCATATGAGCCAAGCCGATTTTGCAGCTGCGGCACATTTAAGCTGTCTTGATTATACCTCAGACGTGCCTTGGAATGAATTTTTGCAGGTTAAAGAATGGTATGTACGGATAAAATCTCGGCCATCATTCCGCGGTATTTTAGAAGATAAAATGTTGGGTTTTCACCCTTCTGCTCATTATGCTGATTTGGATTTTTAACCGATATGAAATTCCATAAATATGTTAATATAACGCGATGAATACCACCCTTATAAACAATCTACCCGTTAAAACCCAACGTGAAATTGCTCAATTGATTAGCCAAGAAGCCAAAGCTCTGGGTTTTGACATTGTAGGCTTCACGCATCCAGAAAAAGTTGGTTTTGCTGGTGAGCATTTGAAACAATTTGTCGAGCAAGAATTATATGGTGAAATGACTTGGATGGTTGATACATTAGCGCGCAGGTCTAAACCCAACAACCTATGGCAAGAGGTTAATAGCGTTATTATGCTTGGCATGAATTATGGCCCAACGGATGACCCACTTTGGCAGCTTGAACATAAAGATAATGGTGTGATAAGTGTTTATGCGCGTGGCCATGATTATCATGATTTGATTAAAAAAAAGCTCAAGGCATTAGCACGTTTTATGGTGCAGCAATTGCCCAAACAGTTTGAAATTGAGCAAGACATTGATGTGAAGGTTTTTGTGGACACAGCCCCAGTGATGGAAAAACCTTTAGCAGGTGCTGCTGGGCTTGGTTGGCAAGGCAAGCATACCAATTTAGTCTCCAAACAATTTGGCTCATGGTTGTTTTTAGGCTCTATATTTACCACGCTTAAATTGCCGCAAACTGCGCCTGTTAAAGACCATTGCGGCTCATGCAGCGCATGTTTGGATATTTGCCCAACCGATGCTTTTATTCAGATGCGCCAAATTGACGCGCGAAAATGCATTTCATATTTAACCATTGAATATGGCGGGCATATAGAGCGGCAATTGCGCCCTAAAATTGGCAATCATATTTATGGTTGTGATGATTGTTTAGCGGCATGTCCGTGGAACAAATTTGCTCAAACATCAAAAGAAGCTAAATTTCATGCGCGTGTTGAACTGTCGATGCCATCATTAAGTGACTTGGTTATGTTAGACGATACCAGTTTTCGAGATATTTTTACAGCCTCACCTATAAAGCGCATTAAGCGTAGGCGGTTTATTCGCAACGTGTTAATTGCCATTGGTAATAGTGGCAACATGCAATATATAGAGCAAATTAAAATATTGCTTGAAGATGAAGAACCGCTGATTCGTGGAGCCGCGATATGGGCGGCAGAGCAACTGATGAATGCGAGTGATTTTGTTAATTTGCATAAAAAGCTGGCTGCTATCGAAAGAGATACAGGGGTGATTGAAGAATGGCAACAGTCATTAAAGGCTGTTCAATTAATCGAGTTATAATATGAAGAAAATATTTATTTTTGGCATGGGATATGTTGCACAGCATTTAGCAAAAATACTGCAAGCAGATTATAATATGGTGGGCTGTTCTCGAAAATATAATGAAAATAATGACCATGTATATTTATGGGATGGTGCTAAATTTGATCAGAAAATTGCCGATGAATTAAAGACAGCCGATGCCATTCTTTGTTCAATACCACCAAATGAGCAGGGTGACTTGGCATTTTTGGCGTTTGAACAAGTTATAGCAAAGTCTGCTGCGACATGGATTGGCTATTTATCGACTACTGGGGTTTATGGTGACCATCAGGGCGGCATTGTGGGCGAGCAAACTGCACTTAATGCCCAAAATATACGTGCTAAGCGCCGTATTGTAGCTGAAAATCAGTTCTGCTCATTGGAAAGAGAAAATCTTAGTATTAATGTTTTTCGTCTGCCGGGCATCTATGGAGCTGGTCGCTCAAACTTTGAAACAATTAATGCAGGGCGGGCTAAGCGTATTGACATGCGGCTTAAAAATGGTAAACCGCACTTTTTTTGCCGCGCACATGTTGAGGATATTGCAGCTGTGTTAAAAGCCTCGCTTGAAAAGTCACCTAAGGGCTGTAATGTTTATAATATCGCCGATGATATGCCAGCGCCAAACCAAATGGTAATTGAATATGCTACAAATCTTATGCAGGTGGATGGCTTGCCGTTAATTTCGGCAGCTGATGCAAATCTGAGCCTAATGGCAAAAAGCTTTTATAGTGACTGCAAACATGTAAGCAATCAGAAGATAAAACAGCAATTGGGCATAAAGTTGAAATATCCAAATTACAAATTGGGTCTGGGGGCGATATGGCGGCAGATGAAACCATAAAAGATGCAAAAAACATATGTATTTTAGCCATCAAAGATGGCATTTCAGCCGATGATTATCGAGCGCTTACAGAATATTTCAACCAAGCGCAATTCACACTTTTGGCGCCTGATTTTGCATTTGAGGATTTGGATCAGGCAGCCGCGCCTGACCTTTGGCACGATGGTGCAAGGAGTGGGTTTTTAAAAGTTTTAACCATTTCTAGGCGCATGTCTTGGTCAAGTTTTGACTTAGTGATTAATTGGCAAGGTGGCGGTATAGAAAAAGCGCTTTGTTTTATGTTGTTGCCCAAACCAATCATTATGAATAAAAACCAGTTATTGACCCAAATTGACTGCTAATTTATGGTTTTAGTAAACAAATTTATGCTTTTAGTGAGTAATTCTATTATTTAATAAAAATTTGCGTTGCATCACTTGACTAATCGTCTCTAATCATTTTATGTGCTACTTGCATATAGAGTTTCACATTATATATGTTTTTTTTAGGTAATTTAAGGAGCGAATCAATAGCTCGTAGACCCATGAATAAGATGCCAGAACGTACTGGCCCAAGAATTAATCAATTGATTAGAGTGCCAGAAGTAATGCTGGTTGGCGCAGATGGTGTTAATGTTGGGGTAATCCCAACCGAAGAAGCCATTGCCAAAGCCTTTGAAATAGGACTGGATTTGGTTGAAGTCTCGCCAAATGCCAAACCACCAGTGTGTAAACTGATGGATTATGGCAAGCATAAGTTCCAAGCTCAGAAAAAAGCTTCTGAAGCACGTAAAAGGCAAAAAATTGTCGAAGTTAAAGAAGTTAAAATGCGCCCGAATATCGACACGCATGACTATGACACCAAAATGCGCAATTTGGAGAAGTTTATTGGCAAGGGTGATAAAGTTAAAGTCACTTTACGTTTTCGCGGTCGTGAAATGGCGCATCAACATTTGGGTATGGAATTGTTGCAACGCGTTAAAACTGATGCAGCTGAATATTCCAAGGCAGAATTAGAGCCAAAGCTTGAAGGCCGCCAAATGATTATGATTTTAACCGGCAAATAAACCCGCCTGTTGATTTAAACTTTAAAACCATGCATCAATAACTTGATGGGTGGTTTTTTTACGTTCAACGTGAATGGATAATTCAAATATATATTATTTGATAATTTTCGGTTCATTACTATAACAAACACTTGCTTTGATGGGAAAAGCATTTTATAAACCCCAGATCAGTCATCCGGCTCATATGGGTTGCCGTGTTGATTGTTAAAGCTTAATGAAACTTTGATGGGCAACCATCATCTAATTAAAAGAGAGCAAAATGCCCAAATTGAAAACAAAAAGCGGTGTTAAAAAACGCTTTAAGCTTACAAAATCAGGTAAGGTGAAGGCCGGCCAAGCTGGTAAACGCCATGGTATGATTAAACGTACAAATAAACAAATACGTAATAAACGTGGTACCACAGTTTTATGTGCTGCTGACGCGCGTATTATTAAACAATTTATGCCGTACGGCTGAGCTTAAAGGAATTAAAACATGTCACGTGTTAAAAGAGGCGTAACCACTCACGCCCGTCATCGTAAAGTCATTAAAGCCGCCAAAGGTTATTATGGCGCCCGTAAAAATACATTTCGTATTGCAAACCAAGCCGTTGAAAAAGCTGGCCAATATGCATATCGTGATAGACGCAACAAAAAGCGTGCTTTCCGTGCATTATGGATCCAACGCATTAATGCTGCTGCACGTTTAAATGGTCTTAATTATGGTCGATTTATCAACGGTCTCAGCCTTGCTGGCATCGAAGTTGACCGTAAAGTTCTGGCCGACCTAGCTGTTCGTGAACCTGAGGCCTTTGCTACACTTGTAGAGAAAGCCAAAGCCGCGATTGCTGCTTAAGGAAACTTAAGATAGTATAAAAGCTGAAGATTCAAAGCTCTATGAGCGTAAGCTACCAAATGGTAAAGCTGCGTTGATAGGGCTTTTTTTATGCTAAATAACGCCAAATAAAATTATAAAATAGGTGATACTATGGCAGATCTTGCCGAACTTGAACAAAAAATAATAGGCCTTATTGCCACTGCAGATGACCTTGGCGTGCTTGAGAGCATTCGAATTGATGCATTGGGTAAAAAAGGTGAAATTTCACTATTGCTTAAAACATTGGGTAAAATGCAGGCCGAAGAACGCAAAACTTTTGGCGCTGCCGTAAACCAGCTTAAAGGCCGCATCAACCAAGCATTAGCAACACGAAAAACCGCCTTAGAAGATGAAGTGCTGGACAAACGTTTAGCCACAGAAACTTTGGATGTTACTTTACCTGTTCAGGCTGACCCAAGCCACCAAGGCCGCTTGCACCCACTTAGTCAAGTGTGGGAAGAAGTGACCGCTATTTTTGCCGATATGGGTTTTACCATTGCCGATGGCCCGCATATTGAAACTGATTTTTATAATTTTACCGCACTGAACATTCCCCCGCATCACCCTGCACGCCAAGAACATGACACCTTTTATTTTGCGCCAGATGCTGAGGGCAATCGCAAAGTGTTGCGCACTCAAACTTCGAACGTGCAAATTCGAACGATGGAAAACCAAGAACCCCCAATTCGCATTGTTGCGCCAGGGCGGACTTACCGTTGTGATAGTGATTTAACCCACACCCCGCAATTTCACCAAATCGAAGCTTTGGTTATTGATAAAGTGACGACATTGGGGCATTTAAAAGGCACGTTGGAAGAGTTTTTTAAAGCATTTTTTGAAGTGGATGATTTAAAAATCCGTTTTCGATCAAACCATTTTCCATTCACAGAGATTAGTTATGAGGTGGATATTTCATACAGCCGCGTTGGTAATAAAATTGTCATTGGTGATGGTGAGGAATGGCTTGAGATTTTAGGTTCTGGCATGGTGCACCCTAATGTATTGCGTAATTGCGGGCTTGACCCGGATGTCTATCAAGGCTTTGCATTTGGGATGGGTATTGACCGCATTGCCATGCTTAAATATGGCATTCCAGATTTACGCGCATTTTTTGATGCCGATTTACGCTGGATCGAACATTATGGGTTTACCCCCTTTGACATCCCATCTTTAGCAGGAGGCTTAAGCCGATGAAATTTACCTTAAGCTGGTTAAAAGACTATTTGGACACCGATGCAAGTCTTGTACAGATTTGCGACATATTAACCGATATCGGCCTTGAAGTTGAAGAGTTGGTTGATAATGGCGCATTGCTTGCGCCCTTTACAGTTGGTTATGTAACCGATGCCATTCAGCACCCAAATGCCGACAAGTTGAGGCTTTGTACCGTTGATATTGGTGATGGCGAAAGTATGCAGGTTGTTTGCGGTGCGCCCAATGCCCGCGCTGGTATTAAAGTGGTATTTGCCCGCGAAGGTTTGACCATACCTAGCAATGGTATGCTGTTAAAGCCGACTGAAATTCGCGGTGTAAAATCATGTGGGATGATTTGTTCTGAACGTGAAATGGGCATGTCAGACGAGCATGATGGCATTATTGAACTGCCAGAAAATTCAGTGGTTGGTGAGCCTTTTGCGCCAATATTTGGCATTGATGACCCGATGATTGAAATTGCCATCACGCCCAACCGCCCAGACTGTTTGGGTGTTTATGGCATAGCACGTGATTTGGCCGCTGCAGGTCTTGGTAAGTTGAAAACAGATGCTGCGAAAATTATACCGATTAAGGGCAGCTTTAAAAGCGACGTTGATATTGAGTTGAATTTTGATGAAGTAAGCAACTCAGCTTGCAAGCAGTTTGCAGGGCGATTGATTAAAAATGTAGAAAATCGCCCAAGCCCTAAATGGTTGCAGCAGCGCTTAATTGCCATTGGATTGCGGCCTATTTCGGCTTTGGTTGATATTACCAATTATGTTTCATATGACCGTTGCCGGCCGTTACATGTTTATGATGCGGATAAAATTAGCGGCAATATTATTGCTCGCATGGGCAAGCAAGGTGAGACTTATAAAGCGCTCGACGGGAAAGACTATTCCGCCAACGAAACAACTTGTGTGATTGCCGATAGTGAGCGAGTTTTGGGCTTTGGCGGTGTGATGGGCGGCGACTATTCTGGCTCACAATTGGACACCAAAAACATATTCTTAGAATCGGCTTATTTTGACCCGATTGCCATTGCAATCACCGGGCGCCAAAGCGGCATTCAAAGCGATGCACGTTATAGAAATGAGCGCGGCATTGATACCCAAAGCTGTATCGAAGGCGTTGAAATGGCCACCAAACTTGTACTTGATTGGTGCGCTACAGATAATACGCTTGTTAGTGATGTCGTGATTGCGGGGGATGCCCCAATTCGCGGCAAACAGGTTGAATTCCCGATCACAGAAGTCAAACGTCTATCTAGCCTCGATGTGCCTAAGCCTCGGATGATTTCCATTTTGTTAGACCTTGGTTTTACAGTCGCAGATAAGGGCGATATATTAATGGTGGATGCACCCGAATGGCGCCCAGACATTCATGGCAAACAAGATTTGGTAGAAGAAATTGTACGAATTTATGGCTTTGAGCAAGTAAAATCGACACCACTTGAACGCTTAGATACCGTGGCCAAACCTGTTTTAACACCAATTCAGAAAAAAGTTGCGACTAGTCGGCGGTTGCTAGCCTCGCGCGGTATGAAAGAGGCGGTGACTTATAGCTTTATTCCACAAGACCAAGCAGCTCTATTTAATGGTGGTGGCAAAGAATTAATATTGGAAAACCCTATTTCAGTTGAAATGTCGACCATGCGACCATCTTTATTGCCCAATCTGCTAGCGGCATCACAGCGCAATGCAGGGCGCGGCATTGCCGACCAGGCAATGTTTGAAGTGGGGCAAATTTTCCAAGGGGCAGAAAATGCCGATCAGAAGCTTGCTGCAACAGGTTTTAGACGCGGGACTGCTAAACTTGCTGGCCAAGGCCGAAATTGGCAAGGCAGCAGCCAAAAGGTTGATTTATATGATGCAAAAGCCGATGCCATTGCCATGCTAAATGGCATCGGTGAACAGGCTGAGCGCTTTCAATGCGTTGCAGATGCGCCGAGCTATTTTCACCCTGGCCGTAGTGGTACATTACGCCTTGGGCCCAAAAACATCATTGCCCATTTTGGTGAAATTCACCCGCGCATATTAAAGGCTTATGGCATTAATGAGGTGATTGTAGCATTCGAGATTATCCTTAATGCGATACCATTACCCAAGAAAAAAACCATCGGCAAAGCTGCTTTGAATCTATCAAACTTGCTCAATGTAAAGCGCGACTTGGCATTCATCGTGGATGAAAATGTGGAAGCAATTAAATTGCTTAATGCGGTTATTGGCGCGGATAAAAAGCAAATTTCTGGTGTGACTTTATTTGACGTATATCAAGGCACAAATATTGGCGATGGTAAAAAATCACTGGCGGTTGAATTTAGCATCAAGCAGAGCGAGAAGACATTGAATGATGAGGAGCTGACTATAATTATGGGCAAAGTTGTTGCCAAGGTTGAAAAAACCACCGGTGGTAAGCTTGTCGGTAGTTTAAAATAAAAATAACTTTGCGTTTAGGCGATTAGGGTTGAATAAAATAGCTCAGGTTTTTCTTGAGCTATTTTTATGTGTAGCGTTTGGCTTTTGGCCGAGAAAAAAATGCGGCAACAAGCAGAAAAATAAAGCCTAATAAACCAAAAAAGATGTAATTTGTTTGCTCTAATATCCACCGATATAGGCTGCGGATTGTATCATCACTATAACGATCGATGAATAAATTACTTTCACTAATACTACCTGGGAAATAATGGATAAAAAAGCTTCTAACCGAATGAAAATTCAATTCTGCACCGTCTGAATCATCTAGCAAAGTAACCCCTAGGTCAGCAAATGCCAATAAGAAGCATGGCAAGCACAATAACAGGAAAATATATTTCATAACAAAGATACCTTTATAGAACAGTAATTTAATAAGTTAATAGCATGTTTTTTTTATATTAAATTATTAATTAGTTTATATCTAGATCAATAAAACCCAGTTGACATTTTTTCTTTGCGTTTTTGGAATATAAAGTTAAGCACAATGATACCCGCACCGCTAATAAACAACACCAATACACTTGGCTGTTTTGTAACCCACAATAGCGCTGGATCCCATAACGGTGCCCATAAATAATGTTCAATAAAATTTTGAGTTTGTCTAATGCCTGCTGGAAAAAGATTGTACCAAGCTTGACCGAATAATTGAAAACTGACCCTGCCACTGC
This sequence comes from Hyphomicrobiales bacterium, assembly GCA_016744975.1. Taxonomy (GTDB): domain Bacteria; phylum Pseudomonadota; class Alphaproteobacteria; order Rhizobiales; family OSC116; genus OCS116. Next base: position 70,509 of record JADGDI010000004.1, read on the forward strand.
TAACAATAGTAATGACATCTAACGCAAGTTGGATTAACGCCAGAAACATCAAAATAACGCCACTAAAAATGAATATCAATTGCATAATTATCTCCTAAATCTTTTTAATATTTTGCGATCTTATGTGCGATTTGTTTATATTGATCATTTTCAATCTTAAAAATATAACTTAAATCTTGAACGCTGATATAATTTGCACCAGATTCGCTTAAATAGTCAACAATGCCAAAAACATCGGCCTTATCGGCGACGATACTTAATGCACCTTGAATGGGAGTGATGCCATCATTAAATGGTAGCTCACATTTAAAAGTATCGCGTAAATGTTGAATATTGTTGGCATTTAGAGCGCTAACATTACATTTAATCTCTTGCTTATAACGCGCAGATTGTTCTGCTGCGGTCAATTGTAGGAGTTTTTCAAGTGCTCGATGTGCATTGTTATGCCAATTTGCAGCATAGGATAGGGTCAAATTTGCTTCACTACGCAAAATGACACCATCATCTAATATCTTTAAACTATTGGCAGCTAAGGTTGAGCCAGTGGACGTGATGTCAACAATCAACTCGGCGCTACCTGCAGCTGGTGCTCCCTCGGTTGCGCCAGCACTAGCAACCAGACGATAATTTTCAATGTTAAAGCTTGCAAAAAAATCGGCTGTTAATTTATTATATTTTGTGGCAATGCGCAACCTTCGGCCATGATCTTCTCGGAAATGGTTGGCAACTTCACCCAAATCATGCATGTGGTTAACATCGATCCAGCTTTGCGGGACGGCAACAATAACATTGGCGCGGCCAAAGCCAAGTGGGTTTAATATTTCTATTTTACGCTCGATATCATGAATATTCTCGGCCAATAAATCTTCGCCAGTCACGCCTAAATGAACCATACCATCATCTAAGGCTTTGGCAATTTCAGAAGCGCTTAGAAAGGCGATTTCAACATTGTCTAAGCCCTTAAGTACTCCACGATAACCACGTATGCCTTGGTTTCGGTTGATTTTCAAGCCCAGATTTTCGAAAAAACTTTGAGTGTTTTCTTGCAAGCGCCCTTTGCTTGGAATGGCAATAACCAATTTGTCTGAATTAAGCATTTCAACCCTTTCCAAGCGGTAGGTTATTGACTGTGATTAATTGCGCAATCCGCGCATTCCACAGTGATGCACCAACTGCATTGACCTGCGTTTCGCCGCCCAATTGTTCGGCCAAGGCATCATATCGCCCACCAGCAATTAGAGGTGCATCCACGCGTTTGACATTATCAATAATTTCAAAAACCATGCCTGTATAATAGTCAAAACCACGGCCTAAAACGGTACTGAATTGAATTTCTGTTTTGCTATAACCTTTAATATTTAAGGCATCAACTGCATCAAATCTTTTTTGTAATTGATCGATGTCAGCATCTAATTTTAATGTATGTTTTATATTAAGCTGGTCTAATTGCTCAACAGCCACTTCTGCGCAATCATTAATAGCAAAAAATGCGTATAAAATTTGCAATATATGATCAGGCAAAACTGGGGTGGCACTTAAGGCCGCTTGATCTAAAAATCGCTTTGCAATTTGCGCAGCACTGCGCCCACCAACCAAGTCAATGCCACTAAAGCTAAGTACATTTTCAACCAAGCTTTGCGCATCGTCAATTTCCAAACCCTCAATGGCCTTTAAGAAAGCCAATTTATCTTGATTTACTGGGTTAAATTGTGGTTTAGCCAATTGTTCTCGCAATTTATCGACACTGTCATGTGCTAAAAATAACTGTTTGAGCTTTTTACGCCAAATATCTGAAATGTCTAAATTTTCAACCAAACTAAAAAACAGATGATAGTCACCCATTTTAAGCGTTAATTGATCTATTTTCAGCCGATCCAAAGTGCGTAATGCATATTCTAAGGTTTCAATATCTGCTTTGAATGTGTCTTTTGCTGCAAAAATTTCTATGCCAGTCTGGTTGAATTGACTAAATTGGCGATTGTTTATATTGGCGCGAAAAACTGGCCCAGAATAGCTAAACTTTGCAGTTTGGAGAGGGCTATCTGCCTTTAAACTGTTCAAATAATCTTGGGCAATGCAAATTGTAAATTCAGGTCTTAACACAAAATCTTGCACACCGCCGCTTCGCATACTATCTTGTACAATGAACAACCGACGACGCAATTGATCACCCAACATATCAAAATAAGCACCTG